>NZ_AP018365.1:6045000-6385000 GCF_016756395.1 Streptomyces sp. SN-593 | reverse complement strand
CCCAGGCCGCCGAGCGGCGTGATGCGCAGACCGCCCTCGGCGAGCGGCGGCGGGGGACCGAGTTCAGGGTGCGGATGACTCAAAGGTTTTCTCCTTACCGCGCATGCCAGAGGGCCCCTCGTGGGGGCCGTGGCCGGCGCGACGCTGTTCCGGTGTTCTCGTGGTGCTGTCGCGTTCGGAATTCTTTTCCGACGTTGACGTGTTCGTGGTCCGGCTGTGCGCGGACCGACGGCTCGGGTGCTCCTCCGCGGTCCGCGCGTGACCCGTGGGGGCCCGGCTGGTGCCGCGGAGTACTGCTGTATTCAGTTGTGAAGTCCTGTGGTGCTCCGCGCGTGCTCAGAGGTGTACCCCGCCGGCGGCGAGATCCTTCCTGAGCTGCTCGGTCTCTTCCTCGTCGAGGGGGACGAGCGGGAGGCGGAGCGGGCCTGCGGGCAGTCCGCGCAGCGCGAGGGCGGTCTTGGTGGTGATGACGCCCTGGGCGCGGAAGACGCCGGTGTAGACGGGCAGCAGGCGCTGGTGGATCTCGGTGGCCTTGGCGACGTCGCCGCTGGTGAACGCGTCCAGCAGGGCGCGCAGCTCGGGGGAGACGAGGTGGCCGACGACGGAGACGAAGCCGACCGCGCCGATCGACAGCAGCGGCAGGTTGAGCATGTCGTCGCCGGAGTACCAGGCGAGGCCGCTGCGGGAGATCGCCCAGCTCGCGGCGCCCAGGTCGCCCTTGGCGTCCTTGTTGGCGACGATCCGGGGGTGCTCGCCGAGCCGGACCAGGGTCTCCGTGTCGAGGGGGACGCCGCTGCGGCCGGGGATGTCGTAGAGGACGACCGGCAGGCCGGTGGCGTCGGCGATGGCCGTGAAGTGCCGGTACAGGCCCTCCTGCGGGGGCTTGCTGTAGTACGGCGTGACGGTGAGCAGGCCGTGGGCGCCGGCGCGCTCGGCCTGGCGGGCGAGGGTGACGCTGTGCGCGGTGTCGTTGGTACCGACGCCGGCGACGACGTGGGCGCGGTCGCCCACGGCTTCGAGTACGGCTCGGACCAGCCGGTCCTTCTCGTCGTCGCTGGTGGTGGGCGACTCTCCCGTGGTGCCGTTGACGACGAGTCCGTCGTTGCCCTGGTCCACGAGGTGGGCGGCGAGTCGCTGTGCGCCGTCGACGTCGAGCGCGCCGTCGGCGGTGAAGGGCGTGACCATGGCGGTCAGCACCCGGCCGAAGGGCGCGTCAGGGTTGGTAGTCGGAGCCATGCGTCCCACGTTACTGGGTGGGTGTGCGGCCGCGCAGCCACGGTCGCCGCGCCTGTGGACGACGGGGCCCGCGATGAGGACTCCGGCGCTGCCTGCTCGGGGGTTCAAGCAGCACCGGAGTCCGTTTCCGCAGCCTAGATGAACTTCGTGAATACCTGCAATCCGAACACTTCGGACATTTACTACGGGGCGACTCGGCCGTTCGCGTTGAACGCGGCGTGCGTGAGCGGCATCAGCTTCGCCCACTCCGCCTCCATCAGCTCCCCGACCATCTCGATCTCGCGCTGCGGGAACGACGGCACCCGGGCGAGCTCGTGCTGCGTCCGCAACCCGAGGAAGTGCATCAGCGACCGGGCGTTGCAGGTCGCGTACATCGAGGAGAACAGGCCCACCGGCAGCGTCGACCTGGCCACTTCCCTGGCCACGCCGGCCGCCAGCAGTTCCTGGTACGCCGCGTAGGACCGCTCGTAGGACTCCGCCATCACGGCGAGCGCGGCCTCCCGCTGCTCCGCGCTCCCCCGCACGAACTCGTACTTGCCCGGCCGCCCCTGCTGGACCAGCTTGCGCTCCTCCCCCGGCACGTAGAACACCGGCTGCAGCTCCCGGTACCTGCCGGACTCCTCGTTGTACGACCATCCGGCGCGGTGGCGCATGAACTCGCGGAAGACGAAGATCGGGGCGCTGACGAAGAAGGTCATCGAGTTGTGCTCGAAGGGGCTGCCGTGGCGGTCGCGGACGAGGTAGTTGATCAGGCCCTTGGAGCGGTCGGGGTCCTTGGTCAGCTCCTCGAGGGACTGCTCACCGGCCGTGGAGACCCGGGCCGCCCACAGGACGTCGGTGTCCGACGCGCTGTGCTTGACGAGCTCGACCGTCACGTCGTCGCGGAAGCGGACGGGGGCCGGGGTGGGCGCGGCGGCCTCGGTGGACGGCTGGTCGGTGGACACCGGCGGGTCCTTCCTGTTGTCTGTTGTGCGCCGCTCAGCTTATGGGGTGGGTCCGGCGGGCAGCCGCGGGCGTCCGCGGACCCGGAGCTTGGCCGCCGGTGGCCCGGACGGATAACCTCACCCGTCATAGTCCCCGCACCGCACAGCAGCCGAAGAGGATCCTCCGCGTGTCCTTGCCCTTCCGCTCCGCAGCCGCCGTTGACGACGAGTACGCGACCGGCCGTCCGCTGCCGCACGACCTGCGGGACCGCTGGATGCGCCCGTACCGCCCCGGCCCCTGGCGGGTCGCGGTCGCCGCTCTGGCGCTGATGCTCGCCGCCTACCTGCTGTTCGCCGCGCTGATCATGGTCGCGGCCAAGAGCGTGCAGGGGGCGGGCGTGCTGGTGCTGCTCGCGGCCCTGGTGATCGCCGGCACGCTGCGGCTGCTGCGGATGGGGGTGTGGCTCAGCGGCAAGGGGCTGCGGCAGGTGGGGTACTTCGCCACGGTCACGGTGCCCTGGCAGCAGGTGACCTCGGTGCGTACCGCGCAGCAGCCGGTGCGGGTGCTGGGACTGCCGCGCAGCGTGCAGGGACAGGCGCTGCTGATCTCCCGGCGCGGGAGCGCGTTGCGGCCGCTGATGACCGACCACAACGCGGACTTCCTGGGGCGCACCGAGGCGTTCGACATCGCGGCGGACGCCATCGAGGGCTGGTCGCTGGAACTGCGCTGACCGCCCGCTACCTCGGGTCCTCCGCCGCCCGCGGCGCCGCACCCACCGGCCCGGCGGCCGCCTCGGCGTCGTGCAGGCGGATGGCGCGCTGCATCGCCTTGCGGGCCCGCGGGGTGTCGCGGGCGTCGAAGTAGGCGACGGCGAGGCGGAACCAGTTGCGCCAGTCGTCGGGGGCGGCCTCGGTCTCGGCCTGGCGCCTGGCGAAGACCGCGTCGGCCGAGGCGCGGTCGATACGGCCGCTGGGGGTGCGGGTCAGCTCGTCGACGGGCAGGCCGCCCTCCGCTTCGAGTTCCCGGCCGAGCCGCCCCGCCTGGCGGGCGAACTGGGTGGTGTGCCAGAGGAACCAGGCGCCGATCAGCGGGAGCACCAGCACGGCCACCCCGAACGCCACGGTGACGGGCCGGCCGTCGGCGATCAGCAGCACCCCGCGGTCGCCGACGAGCACGAAGTAGAAGACGAGGACGATCGCGGAGACGGTGTAGCTGAGCTTGGCGCGCATCGGGTTCAGGCTCCCTGGTGCCCGGTGGCCGCGGAGCCGTCCGCCGCGCCGGGCCCGTCGGTGAGGAAGTGCTCCAGGCCGAAGGTGAGCCCGGGCACGGTGGGGACGGTGCGGACCGCGAGCAGGATGCCGGGCATGAAGCTGCTGTGGTGCAGCGAGTCGTGGCGGATGGTGAGCGTCTCCCCCGTGCCCCCGAGCAGGACCTCCTGGTGCGCGAGCAGGCCGCGCAGCCGTACGGAGTGCACCGGGACGCCGTCGACGTCGGCGCCGCGGGCTCCGTCGAGGCCGTGGGTGGTGGGGTCGTGCTGCGGCGGACGGCCGGCCTCGGAGCGGGCGGCGGCGATGAGCTGCGCGGTGCGGGTGGCGGTGCCGCTGGGCGCGTCGGCCTTGTTGTCGTGGTGCAGCTCGATGACCTCGACGGACTCGAACCAGGGGGCCGCCTGCTGGGCGAAGCGCATGGTGAGGACGGCGCCGATGGAGAAGTTGGGGGCGATGAGCGCGCCGGTGCCGGGCGAGGCGTCGAGCCAGCCGCGCACGGTGTCGAGCCGCTCGGGCGTCCAGCCGGTGGTGCCGACCACGGTGTGGATGCCGTGGCCGACGCAGAACTCCAGGTTGCCGAGGACGGAGTCGGGATGGGTGAGTTCGACGGCCACCTGGGCGCCGGCGTCGGCCAGCGCCTCCAGTGGGTCGCCGCGGCCGAGGGTGGCGACCAGGTCGAGGTCGTCGGCGGCCTCGACGGAACGGACCGCTTCCGAGCCGATCCGGCCCTTCGCACCGATGACGGCCACGCGCAGCTTGCTCATCGTTGGGGAGTCCTCCGGGTGTAAGGGTCACGCAGCAGGGCGTGCGGGTGTGACACGGTGCCGGGACGCGCCTGGGGCGGCCCGGCGGCTACGCGATCGCCTCGTGCAGCCGCGCGGCCTGCTTCTCCTTCACCGGCCCTATGACGGCGAGCGAGGGGCGCTGCCCCAGTACATCGCGGGCCACCTCGCGCACCTCCCCCGGGGTCACCGCGGCGATCCGGGCCAGCAGGTCGTCCACGGACAACTGCTCGCCCCAGCACAGCTCGCTCTTGCCGATCCGGTTCATCAGGGCGCCGGTGTCCTCCAGGCCCAGCACGGTGGAGCCGGAGAGCTGGCCGATGGCACGGCGCAGTTCCTCGTCGCTGAGGCCGTGCTCGGCGACGTGGTGCAGTTCGTCGCGGCAGATCTTGAGCACGTCCGGCAGGCGGCGCGGCTGGCAGCCGGCGTAGACGCCGAACATGCCGCAGTCCGCGTAGGAGGAGGTGTAGGAGTACACGGAGTAGGCCAGGCCGCGCTTCTCCCGGACCTCCTGGAAGAGCCGGGAGCTCATGCCGCCGCCGAGCGCGGTGTTCAGGACGCCCAGCGCCCAGCGGCGCTCGTCGGTGCGGGACAGGCCGGGCATGCCGAGCACGACGTGGGCCTGCTCGGTGCGCCGGTCGAGGATCTCGACGCGGCCGCCGCCGCGGATGGTGCGCTTCCCGGCGCGCGGCGGCTTCGGTACGGCGTCGGGGTCGGTCAGGGCGCCGGCGCGTTCGAAGGCGCGGCGGACCTGGCGGACGACGGTGGCGTGGTCGATGTTGCCCGCGGCGGCGACGACGAGCCGGGTGGGGTCGTAGTGCTTGCGGTAGAAGCGGGCGACCTGGTCGCGGGTGAGGGCGTTGACGGTGTCGACCGTGCCGAGGACGGGGCGGCCGAGCGGGGAGTCGCCGAGGAGCGCGGTGGTGAACAGGTCGTGCACCTGGTCGCCGGGGTCGTCCTCGGTCATGGCGATCTCCTCCAGGACGACGCCGCGCTCGGCGTCGATGTCCTCCTGGCGGATCAGGGACCCGGTGAGCATGTCGCTGACCACGTCGATGGCGAGCGGCAGGTCGGTGTCGAGCACCCTGGCGTAGTAGCAGGTGTACTCCTTGGCGGTGAAGGCGTTCATCTCGCCGCCGACGGCGTCGATCGCCGCGGAGATGTCCAGGGCGCTGCGCCGGTGCGTGCCCTTGAAGAGCAGGTGCTCCAGGTAGTGGGTGGCACCGCCCAGCACGGGGGTCTCGTCGCGGGAGCCGACGCCAGCCCAGATGCCGAAGGTCGCCGAGCGCACGGTGGGCAGCGTCTCGGTGACGACGCGCAGCCCGCCGGGCAGCACGGAGCGGCGTACGGTGCCGGTGCCGTCGCTGCCGGGCAGCAGGGTCCGCGTGCGGACGGCCCGCCCCTTGGTGGAGGGGCGGGCCGTCACTGCGGTGGAGCGGGTCGTCACTGGGCCGACTCGTCCTTCTTGTCCGCGTCGTCCTCTTCGCCCTCGATGACCGGGATCAGCGAGAGCTTGCCGCGCTGGTCGATCTCGGCGATCTCGACCTGCACCTTGGCGCCGACGCCGAGGACGTCCTCGACGTTCTCGACGCGCTTGCCGCCGGCGAGCTTGCGGATCTGCGAGATGTGCAGCAGTCCGTCCTTGCCGGGCATCAGCGAGACGAAGGCGCCGAAGGTGGTGGTCTTCACCACGGTGCCCAGGTACCGCTCGCCGACCTCGGGCATGGTCGGGTTGGCGATCTGGTTGATCGTCGCCCGCGCCGCCTCGGCCTGGGAGCCCTCGGTGGCGCCGATCAGGACGGTGCCGTCGTCCTCGATGGAGATGTCGGCGCCGGTGTCCTCCTGGATCTGGTTGATCATCTTGCCCTTGGGGCCGATGACCTCGCCGATCTTGTCCACCGGGATCTTGATGCTGATGATCCGCGGCGCGTTGGGGGACATCTCGTCCGGGGAGTCGATGGCCTCCATCATCACGTCGAGGATGTGCAGGCGGGCGTCGCGGGCCTGCTTGAGGGCCGCGGCCAGCACCGACGCGGGGATGCCGTCGAGCTTGGTGTCGAGCTGGAGGGCGGTGACGAACTTCTTGGTGCCGGCGACCTTGAAGTCCATGTCGCCGTACGCGTCCTCGGCACCGAGGATGTCGGTCAGCGCGACGTAGTGCGTCTCGCCCTCGATCTCCTGGGAGATCAGGCCCATGGCGATACCGGCGACGGGGGCCTTGAGCGGCACACCGGCGTTCAGCAGCGACATGGTGGAGGCGCAGACCGAGCCCATCGAGGTGGAGCCGTTGGAGCCGAGCGCCTCGGAGACCTGCCGGATCGCGTAGGGGAACTCCTCGCGGGTGGGCAGGACCGGGATCAGGGCGCGCTCGGCGAGCGCGCCGTGGCCGATCTCGCGGCGCTTGGGGGAGCCGACGCGGCCGGTCTCGCCGACGGAGTACGGCGGGAAGTTGTAGTTGTGCATGTAGCGCTTGCGGGTCTCGGGCGCGAGCGTGTCGAGCTGCTGCTCCATGCGGAGCATGTTGAGGGTGGTGACGCCCAGGATCTGGGTCTCACCGCGCTCGAACAGCGCCGAGCCGTGCACCCGCGGGATGGCCTCGACCTCGGCGGCCAGGGTGCGGATGTCGGTGACGCCGCGGCCGTCGATGCGGACCTTGTCGCGGATGACGCGCTGGCGGACCAGCTTCTTGGTCAGGGCGCGGTAGGCGGCGGAGATCTCCTTCTCGCGCCCCTCGAACTGCGGCAGCAGCTTCTCGGCGGCCAGGCCCTTGACCCGGTCGAGCTCGGCCTCGCGGGCCTGCTTGCCGGGGATGGTGAGCGCCTGCGCGAGCTCGCCGGTGACCGCGGACTCCAGCGCCTCCAGCACGTCGTCCTGGTAGTCCAGGAAGACCGGGAACTCGGTGGTCGGCTTGGCGCCCTTGGCGGCCAGCTCGGACTGCGCCTTGCACAGCACCCTGATGAACGGCTTGGCGGCCTCCAGGCCGGCGGCCACGACCTCCTCGGTCGGCGCCTCGACACCGCCCTCGACGAGCTTGATGGTGTGCGCGGTGGCCTCGGCCTCGACCATCATGATCGCGACGTCGCCGTCGTCGAGCACGCGGCCGGCGACGACCATGTCGAAGACGGCCTCCTCCAGCTCGCTGTGGGTCGGGAACGCCACCCATTGGTTCTTGATCAGCGCGACCCGGACACCGCCGATGGGGCCGGAGAAGGGCAGGCCCGCGAGCTGCGTGGAGCAGGAGGCGGCGTTGATGGCGACCACGTCGTAGAGGTGGTCGGGGTTGAGCGCCATGACGGTGCAGACGACCTGGATCTCGTTGCGCAGGCCCTTGACGAAGGACGGGCGCAGCGGGCGGTCGATGAGCCGGCAGGTGAGGATCGCGTCCTCGGAGGGGCGGCCCTCGCGGCGGAAGAAGGAGCCGGGGATGCGGCCGGCCGCGTACATGCGCTCCTCGACGTCCACCGTGAGGGGGAAGAAGTCGAAGTGCTCCTTGGGCTGCTTCGAGGCGCTGGTGGCCGACAGCACCATGGTGTCGTCGTCCAGGTAGGCGACCGCGGAGCCGGCCGCCTGACGGGCCAGGCGGCCCGTCTCGAAGCGGATGGTGCGGGTGCCGAAGGCGCCGTTGTCGATCACGGCTTCGGCGTAGTGGGTCTCGTTCTCCACTATCTGGTTTCTCCTCGTCCTTGCCCGCAGGGCGTGTCCCTGCCGGGCCTTCGGTGGAGTCGCGTCGTCCCGCCGGGGCCGGTCTTCGATCGAAGCCTCCGGTGGCGGCTGCCACCTGGGGGCCACTACCGAGGACCGGCGTATGCGGCGGTTAGGAGGACGCTCCTCCTCGTTCGTCTGTCAACGGCTCCCATTGCATCAGACACGGGCCGGATCGCGCACGCAATGCGCGCGGCCCGCGCGGTGCCGCGGGAACCGCCGAACGGCTGCTCGAAGCCGCCGTTCGGAAGGTCGTACGGAAAAGGGAGCGGTCCCGTTGGACGGGAACCGCTCCCTGGTCGGCTTCCTAGCGGACGCCAGCCGCACCGGCACGGATGCCGAGGCGCTCGCGCAGCTCACGGAAGCGCGTGATGTCCTTCTTGGCCAGGTACTGCAGCAGACGGCGGCGCTGGCCGACCAGGATCAGCAGACCACGACGCGAGTGGTGGTCGTGCTTGTGGGTCTTGAGGTGCTCGGTCAGGTCCGAGATCCGGCGCGACAGGAGCGCGACCTGGACCTCGGGGGAGCCGGTGTCGCCCTCCTTGGTGCCGAACTCGGCGATGATCTGCTTCTTCGTCTCGACGTCGAGCGACATACGGACTCCTCAGGGTGTCTACGGCCTCCGAGCGCCCCCGGTCCACTTCGCGGGGGAATCTCACATGACTCGCAAGGCTCTGCCACGTGGTGCGTGCACACACGTGACCGTGACCCAGGGTACCAGGGCACGTCGACCGTCCTACCCGCGGGTCACCCCGGGTGGACGGCGCGGCCGGCGGCGGGCCCGGCGCGGCCGGCCTGCTGCGTGTGGACCGGGTGCGCCGGGTGGCCGGCCGGGTGGTCCGCCGGAGGGTCGACCGGGTACGCGGGCGGGTACGGCGTGCGGCCGGCCTGGGCGGCGCGGGCGGCGCGCAGCCGCCGGAACGCGGTCGGCGGCCGGCCGCAGGCCACCCGCGACTCGACGTACTCCTTGACGAGTTCCGCGCACTCGCGGGGGGACGCGGTGCCGGTGTCGCACTCGAAGTCGTACAGGCCGTGCGCGTGGACCCGGGTGTACTGGTAGGCGGCGAGGCCCGGCGGGCGGTCGCCGCGCGCCTCCTCGCGGCGCTTGAGCTCCGGCAGCGGGCAGTGCACGCCGATCAGGAAGACCTCGACGTCGGCCATGACGGTCAGGCAGTCGTCCAGCCGCCACGGCTCGCTCAGCACGTGGTCCAGGACGAGGTCGTTGCCCGCGGCGGCCATTCCGGCCGCGGCGCGGTGGAATCCCATCCGGGTGCGGGTGAGCACCGCGTCGAGGGCCTCGGGGGCGACCTCCTTGGGCGCCCGCATGGCGTTGATGCCGTCGACCGGGAAGTGGAAGTAGGGGTCGCCGTCGAGGATCGCCAGAAGCTCACGGGCGATGCTGGACTTGCCCGAACTGGATGTGCCGTTGAGGAAGATGATCCGGCCGGGACGCATGCGGACGATCGTATACGCGCATAGCTCCGCCGTATACGCGCATAGCTCCGCGGCGCCGGAAGGGCGGCGGGGCGGCGGCACCGGGCGCGGGCGCGGGGCGGGCGGGCCCCAGGTGTCCGGGGCGATTCGGGCGGGAAGGAGCGGAAAGGGTGTCCGAACGGCCTGACGGCGTACGGCGACCGGCTATTAGGCTGTCCGTCGAAGTGGCGGGGACCGCGGGGCGCGCAGACGCCCGGCGGCGCACGGGGTGGGGAGACGGTGACGCATTGCTCCCCGACGCAGACCTGGAGGCATTGTGAGCAGCGATCGGGACGACGACCGCGTGGGCGGGGCCGCCCCTGTCGAAGGTCCCTCCGGGGGTGAGGTCTCGGACATCACCGGCGAGTACCGCTTCGATTTCACCCCTCCGGCCTGGTACATGCAGAGCAGCACCGACAGCGGTTCCGAGGCCGATGACGAGGCGGACGCGGACGCGAACGCCAACGCCGCTGACGGCGACGGCGGGCCCGGCTCCACGGCCGCGGCGGACGGCGCCGGTACCACGGCGCCGCGCACGCCGGTCTGGGAGCCGCGGCCCGCGGCCGAGCCGGGCACGGGCGGCGCGCCGGGCGACGCGTCGTCGTGGTCGGCGGCCTCCCTCCCGCCGGTGCCGTCCTCCGGCTCGGACGCGGGCGGCCGGGTCGGCGCGGGCGGGCCCGCCCCGTCGGACGCGGACCGGCCGTCGTGGTCGGCGGGTTCGGTGCCGTCGATCCCCCGGCCGGCCGCCGCCGGGCCCGCCGCGGAGCCCGTGCCGGAGCCGGAGGACGCGAAGCCGTCCTGGTCCGCGTCGTCCGTGCCGTCCATCCCGCGGCCTTCCGCCGCCGACCAGGCGGACGAGGGGGCGCCGCTCGTCGAGGACGACGAGCCCTCCTCGCCCGACGACGATGACGACGATGACGACGGCGCGCCTCCTCTGCCGCCGGGGTCCGAACTCATGTCGAAGGACGAGGCCGCCGCCGAAGCGGCGCGCTCGCGGCAGCCGTCGGGCGACTCGACGCTCCACTTCACCCCCGCCGCGATGCGGCGGGAGATCGAGGAGCGGGCGGCCGCGATGCTGGCGAAGGTCGGGCGGCCCGGGCGCGAGCAGCCGGCGGACGAGGACCCGTCCGCGGACGAGGGGCCGCAGGACGACGCACGACCGGTCGCGGCGGTCCCCGAGGCCGCGGAGCCGGCGGCCGCGACGGCGCCCGAGGCGCCGGTGCCGGCGGCACCGACGCCGCCGGCACCCCCGACCGCACAGCCGTCCGAGGCGGAGGACGCGCCGCCGCAGAAGCGCGCGCCGGTGTGGACACCGCTGCCGGTGCCGCCCGCCACCGACCCGAAGCCCTGGACGCCGGACGCCCCGCGGGGGCCGGTGCCGCCGCTGCCGCCGCAGTTCCAGCGCGCCGAGGAGCCGGCCCCGCCCGCACCGGCAGCACCGGTCGCACCCGCTCCCCCGCTGGCACCGGCTCCTCCGGTGGCACCGGCCGCCGAACTGCCGGGCCTGGACTTCCCGCCGCCGGTGGGCGCACCGGTCATCCCGGCCGGGTACGGCTACCCCGCGCCGCCGACCGCCCAGCAGGGCGGGCCCGCGCAACCGCCGAACACCTACGGGTTCCCCCAGCAATCCGGACCGGCGCAGCCCGAGGCACCACAATCCCCCGCCCAGCAGGGCGAGCCCGCGCAACTGCCGAACACCTACGGGTTCCCCCAGCAGTCCGGCCCGGCGCAGCCCGCCGCGCCGGTACCGGGTGCGCCCGCGGACCAGCCGCCCGCTCCCTCGGGGTACGCCCAGCCGCAGCCAGCCGCGGGCCCTGCCGCACCGGTCGAGCCCGCCGCGCCCGCGCCCCTGCCGCCGCAGAGTCCCCAGCCCCAGCCCCCGGCATCGCCGTCCGGCTACGAACTCCCGAGCCCGGCCGGGTACGCCCTGCCGCAGCCCGCGGCGGTTCCCCCGCCGCCGGCCGCGCCGCAGGAGCCCCGGCCCGCCGGATACGGCTTCCCCCCGCAGCACTCCCCCGCGCCCCAGCCGCAGGCGGGCCCCACGGGGTACGCCCAGCCGCAGCCCGCGCCCGCGCCGGCCCCACCGGCACCCGTGCCCGCACCGCCCGCCATCCCGCAGGCCCCCCAGGTTCCGCAGGCGCCCCAGGCGCCCCAGGCGCCCGAGGCCGTCACCGCTCAGCCGGCACCGGCCGGTTACGGCTTCCCGCAGCAGGGTGCGCCCGTACCGCAGCAGGGCCGGCCGCAGGCACCCGCACCCGCGCCGCCTCACGCGCTGCCCCCCGCGGACGGCTCGCAGCCGTACGCACCCGCCCCGGCGCCGACCGGGCTGCCGCAGCAGCAGGCCGGGCCGCCCGGCGGCGTACCGCAGCAGCCCGGGCAGCAGGGGTGGCCGCCACTGGGACAGCCGGAGGTCCCGGCCGCCGAGGCCGGTCCGGACGGCGGCTACGGCTTCCCGCGGCAGCCCGGAGCCCCGCAGCCCGAGGCGGGGTCGCTCCAACCGCTGCCCCAGCACGGCGCGTACGGCTTCCCGCAGCAGAACCAGCCGGGGCAGCCCGGCGCCCCCGAGGCCGCGCCCCCGGCGCCCGCCGCGCCCGCCGCGCCGACCGCTCCCGTGGACCCGCGGGCCGGCGGCTGGCCGACCGTGACACCCGACCAGCGCCAGCGCACCGCGCAGGGAGGCGCGCCGCTCGGCTACACCGCGGCCGTCGAGCTGAGTTCGGACCGGCTGCTGCGCAACCAGCCGAAGCCGAAGAAGCCGGGTGCCAACGCCCAGCCGTCCCGGTTCAAGATCGGCGGGAAGAAGGAGGAGGCGGAGCGGAAGCGGAAGTTGGAGCTCATCCGCACCCCCGTGCTGTCCTGCTACCGGATCGCGGTGATCAGCCTCAAGGGCGGTGTCGGCAAGACGACCACCACCACCGCGCTCGGCTCCACCCTCGCCAGCGAGCGGCAGGACAAGATCCTCGCGATCGACGCCAACCCCGACGCGGGCACGCTCGGCCGCCGGGTGCGCCGGGAGACCGGTGCGACCATCCGCGACCTGGTACAGGCGATCCCGTACCTCAACAGCTACATGGACATCCGGCGGTTCACCTCGCAGGCGCCCTCGGGCCTGGAGATCATCGCCAACGACGTGGACCCGGCGGTCTCGACGGCGTTCAGCGACGAGGACTACCGGCGGGCCATCGACGTGCTGGGCCGCCAGTACCCGGTGATCCTCACCGACTCGGGCACCGGCCTGCTCTACAGCGCGATGCGCGGGGTGCTGGACCTGGCCGACCAGCTCATCATCGTTTCGACGCCGTCCGTCGACGGCGCGTCCAGCGCGAGCACCACGCTCGACTGGCTGTCCGCGCACGGCTACGCGGACCTGGTCGCACGCAGCATCACGGTGATCTCCGGGGTGCGCGAGACCGGGAAGATGATCAAGGTCGACGACATCGTGGCGCACTTCCGGACCCGTTGCCGGGGCGTGCAGGTGGTGCCGTTCGACGAGCACCTCGCGGCGGGCGCCGAGGTCGACCTCGACATGATGCGGCCCAAGACGCGTGAGGCGTACTTCAACCTGTCCGCGATGGTGGCCGAGGACTTCGTACGGGCGCAGCAGGCGCAGGGGCTGTGGACGCAGGACGGCAGCAACCCGCCGCCGGTACAGGCGCCGCCGATGCCGGGCCAGCCCGGCTACCCGGCCGCCGGCCAGCAGCCGGGCCAGCCGGGGGCGTACCCGCCGCCGGCCCCGTACGGCGGCCCGCAGGAGGGCGGTCCGCAGGCGTACCCCGCGCCGGGGCAGCCCGGGCCGCACGCGCCGCACCCCGGTGCCGGCCCCGAGCAAGGCCCGGGACCCTACGGCCCGCCCGCCGGACCGTACGGTCCTCCCCCCGCCCAGCCCGGTCCCTACGGCGCACAGCCGATGCCGCCCGGTCAGGTCCCGCCCGGCCAGTACGGTGCCGCGCCGCAGGGGCCGCCGCAGCCGTACACGCCGGCGCCGCAGATGCCGCAGGGGCCGCAGATGCCGCAGGCACCGGACCGGCCGGGCTTCCAGCCGGAGTCGGCGCAGCCGCAGGCGCCGCAGCCCCAGCAGGGCTGGCCGCAGGAGGGGCAACCGGGGCAACCGGGCCAGCCCGGCCAGCCGCCGCAGGACCCGCAGCAGGGCTACGGGTACCCGGCGCCCCCGCCGCCGCAGTACTGACCGCCCGAGGCCCGGCGCGTCGGATACGGCGTCGGGCCTCGGGCATCGGATCGGACGCGTGGCCCGGGGCCGCCGTCGTGGACCACCACGGCGGCGGCCCCTGCCGTAGGACAGGGGCCGTGACGAAGGCCGGCACCGGGGCGCCGCCCGAGCGCCGGGAACGACCGGGCGGGCCCGGGTGGGCCCAACGGTCGGACGCGCGCGGTCAGGTGCGCGGGGGTTCGGTGGTTTCGAGGAGTTCGCGGGCGCGCTTGACGTCGTCGGACATGCGCTCCAGGAGGGCTTCGATCGTGTCGAACTTCTCCATGCCGCGCAGGTAGGCGAGGAAGTCCACCGCGACGTGCAGGCCGTAGAGGTCGAGGCCGACGCGGTCGATGGCGTACGCCTCGACGGTGCGGGCGGTGCCGTCGAAGGTGGGGTTGGTGCCGACGGAGATCGCGGCGGGCATCGGCTCGCCGTCCACGTGCAACCAGCCGGCGTAGACGCCGTCCGCGGGGATCGCGGTGTGCGGCAGCGTCTCCACGTTGGCGGTGGGGAAGCCGAGTTCGCGGCCGCGCTGCGCGCCGCGCACGACCACGCCCTCCACCCGGTGCGGGCGGCCCAGCACCTCCGCGGCCCCCGCCACGTCGCCCCCGGCGATCAGCCGCCGGGTCAGCGAGGAGGAGAACGGCTCGCCGCCGCCGGCGGTCCCGCGCACGAACAGGTCCACGACCTCCAGGTCGTAGTCGTACTTCAGGCCGAGCGCGGACAGGAAGTCCACGTCGCCGGCGGCCTTGTGGCCGAACCGGAAGTTCGGCCCCTCCACCACGAGTTTGGCGTGCAGGCCGTCCACCAGCACGGTGCGCACGAACTCACTCGGCGTCAGCTTGGAGAACTCGCTGGTGAACGGGAGGATCAGCAGCGCGTCCACACCGAGTTCCGCGACGAGTTCGGCCCTGCGGTGGTGGGCCGACAGCAGCGGGGGGTGGCTGCCGGGGCGGACCACCTCGCTGGGGTGCGGGTCGAAGGTGACCACGACCGAGGGCAGCCCCAACTCACCGGCCCGCTGCACCGCCCGCCCCATGATGAGCTGGTGGCCGCGGTGCACACCGTCGTACGACCCGATGGTGACGACGCTGCGGCCCCAGTCCCCGGGTACGTCCTCCAAGCCCCGCCACCGCTGCACCTTGACGCTCCGCTTCTGCTGTTCGGCTGCCGTGAGGCCGCATCTTCGCTGTCTTCGCCGTGCCCGCGCCGCGTGCGCGCGGCCGTGGCGCGGCACACGACCGCGCTACCGACAAGCCTGCCATGCCGCCGGGCGCCGCCTCACAGCGACGCCTTGATCCGGCGGGGCGCGTCGAGCAGCCGACTGATCCCGCTCACCAGCGCGGGCGGCTGCCTGCTGGTGTGCCGCTGCGCGTGCAGGACGTAGTAGACCTGCTCGATCGAGGGAGGGCCGACCGCCACCGTCCGCAGCGCGGCCTGCCCGGCGGTCGCCTGGCCGGTGCGCACCAGGTAGGAGGCGATCATCGCACCGGTCCGTCCGACGCCCGCGCCGCAGTGCACGTACACCGGGCCGTCGGACGCCCTGACGATCCGCAGGAAGTCGTCGACCTGCTGCTCGGTGGGGGTCTGGCCGTCCCGGATCGGCAGCCTGACCACGGTCAGCCCGGCCTGCGCGGGGAGCGCCAGTTCCCGGGCGGACAGGTTCTCCGCGCGCAGGTCCACCACCGTGCGGATGCCGTCGTCGGCCAGCTCCCGGTAGCCGGGCGCGGTGGGCGCGGACCCGCGGTAGACCTTGGCGCCGACCTTGAGGAAGTGGTTGATCCCGGCGGAGGTGTGGCGGCCGCCGGAGGCGTCGTGCCGGGCCCACGCGGTCAGCGCGACCATGCCGCCGGCCGCGCCCGCCCACAGCACGCCGTAGCCGAGCAGGCAGCACAGCAGCACCTTGGCGGTGCGGCGGGCGAGGACCCGCGCGGGCCGGGCGGGTCCTCGCACGCCGGGCGGCACCGGCAGCGGCAGCGGTGGGGCGGCCGGCGGCAGCGGAGGTGCGGAAGCGCACGGGGAGGCCGCCACGGCGGGCGCCGGGGAGAGCGCGGGCGCCACGGGGGACGGTGAGGTAGGTGCCTGGGACAAGGCGCTGTTCACCACCTGGGTGGAACGGGGGACGGTGGCCGCCGTCCCTGCCCGGGGCCGGCGCCGTACGAGCAGGCTACCCGCCGCCGGAGCGGAGCGGCGGCGCCGGTGCGTGCCCGGGCGGGTACGGCGCCCTCGCCGCGAGGGGGCCGCCGAAGGGCGGCGGGCGCCGACCCGGCCGCGCCGGGGCGGGGCACTGAGCGGCGCGGGGTGCGGCCGGGGCACGGCACGACCGTGCGGGGTGTCCGGGGGCGGAACCGTCCGAGGCGGGACCGTCCGTGGAGGAAGTGCCCTGGTGGAAGGCGCCCGTGCCGAGGATGTGGGCGCGGGAAGGGCCCGTACGGGGTGTGGTCGGTGCGGGAGGTGCCAGTGCGGGTGCGGGCGGTGTCAGTGCGGGAGGGCGGCCTGGCCGTCACCGAGGATCCTGGCCGTCGCACGGTTGGCGGAGGCGTCGGTCAGGCAGCCGCGCAGCCGCATCACGTCATGGGAGCTGAGCGCCGGGCGGATCACACCCGCGTAGACGCCGTCGGACAGGACGCCCAGGCTCGCGTCCGGGCTCGGCGCGGAGGTGGACCGGCGGCAGCCCTCCCACAGGTCGCGGGCCGCCAACTCGCGGGCGGGCGCGTCGCTCCTGCCGTGCACCTCGACCTGGAAGACGACGGTCGTGGCCGCGGCGTTCGGCCGCGCCTCCTCCCGCGTCTCGGTCGCGTCGGCGAGCGCGTGCACCCCCCACACCAGCAGCGCCAGCCCGGCCACCGAGCCGACCACGGACAGCAGCACGCGCGCCCGGCGGGCGGGCGGCACCGCCGGCCGGTCCTCCAACTGCGGTACGGCGCCGTGCACGCCGCCCGGCGGCGCCGCCAGCGGGGCAAGCCGCCCGGCGAGGCGTCGCTCCGCCCCGGGCCGCGCGGTGGCGGCCGCGATCCGCTGGATCACCCAGGCGACCCCGGACAGCGCGGCACCGGTCACCATCAGGATCGGCACGAAGACGAACGTGCCCGTGGTGCCGCCGCCCCGGCCGGCCCCGTCTCGGTGCTCGGCGCCGAGCCAGCGGAAGGGGTGCGGGGCGGACTGCTCGCGGGCGTGCTCCAGCCGGCGCCGGATCTCCTCGGCGCGCGCGTCCGCGTCGTTCAGCCGGCGCTCCAGTCGGCCCATCCGGCCGAGCAGGATCGCGCAGACCAGGAAGCCCTCCACCGCGAGCAGCAGCACCCCGCAGAGCACGGCCCGCTGCCACTCCCAGCGGTAGAGGTAGATGACGAGGTAGATCGCGGCGGCGAGGGTGGACAGGCCGCCGAACAGGTAGCTGACGTACTTCATGCCGCGGCCCCCTTGCCCCGGGATGCGCCGCGGGTGGCGCCGGGGCGCTCCGGTCCCTCCGAGTCGCGCGGCTCCTGCGGTCTCTGCGACGTGGACGGCGTGTCCGGGTCCGCGGGGCCCCCGGGCGCGGCGGACCGGTCGGCGTCCGACGGAGGCGCGGACCGGGCCGCCGGCACGCCGACGGGTGCGGCCGGCTGCTCGTCGGGGCCGTCGCCCGCGGGAACGGACCCGCGGCCCTCGTCCGGGCCGTCGTCATGGCCAGCGTCATGGCCCTCGCCACGGCCGGAGCCGGGGCCGCGGTCCGGGCCGGTGTCCGAAGCGGCATCGGAGCCCGCCCCGGAGCCGTGGCCCGCGTCGCGGCCGGGGCGGGTGGCGGAGCCGGAGTCCGGCCCGCCGCCTCCCTCGGGCCCCGGGCCGGCGGCGGGCCCGGCGCCCTCGTCGGGCCCGGCGGCGCGGTGGGGCGGGGGCGCCGCCTCTCGCTCCGGGCCGCCCTCGGCCGCGGTCCCGGGCCTTCCGGCGGGCCGCACCGCCTCGACCGCGCCGGTCGCGCCGTCCACCGTCAGGGCCGTGCCCGGGCCGTAGCGCTCGACGGCGTGCGCCACGCCCACCGCGGTCGGCACGTGGTATTCGCGGGCGAGCACCGCCAGGTGGGAGAGCACGCTGCCGGTCTCGGCGACCAGCCCGGCCAGCCCCGGCAGCAGCGGCGCGAGCGCGGGATCGAGGGTGCGGACGACCAGCACCGGGTGCGGCGGGCGCGGCCCCTCGCCGTCCCACGCGGTACCCGTGCCGTGGCCGCCGCCCGCGCCTTGGCCGCCGCCGCCCGCGCCTTGGCCGCCGCCCTCCGCGCCTCCACGGCCGCGCCCGGTCCGCACCGCCTGCGGCCGGCCGTCGGCGCCCAGCCGGAAGGCCGCCGGAAGGGGCGCGGCCGGCGGGCGCGGCCGCCGCTCGGCGAGGTCGGCGGGGCGGGCCCCGCCGTCGGCCACCGCCGTCAGCTCCTGCCAGCGCAACTGGGCGATCCGCCCCCGCTCGTCGGTCGGGCAGTGCGCGTCGATCCGGCCGCCGATCTCCCGCACCATCGACGCCTGCATCTCCTGGACCCACCGGATGCGCAGCCGCAGCCCCTCCCGGACGGAGAGGAAGCCGACCCCGCGCGGCACCCCGTTCCAGCCGACGTGCTCGGGCAGGTCCGCGTGCGCGCCGAGCGACGGCGGCAGCAGGGCCAGCAGCACCGGCTGACGGCGGACCAGCTCGCGGTCGGTACGGCCGCTCTCGCGCCCCTCGGCGAGCACGGCCAGCGCCTCGCCCGCGGCGGTGCTCCCGGCGTCGGTGTCCAGCAGCGCGCCGGCCAGGGACTCCTGCGCGTGCAGCGACGCGAGCACCGTACGGCCCCAGGCGACCGCGGTCAGCAACTCGCCGCTGAGCATCTGCCGGGGCGCGGCGAACGAGTGCAACTGCCGGTCGACGTCGGCCATCAGGTCCCGGGCGAGCAGCGGCAGCGCCGTCCGCAGCCGGCCGACCCGCCAGGCCGCGGCGGCCCGGCGCGCGCCGGGCGCGGGGTTGATGAAGTCGAGCACCGGGTGCGCGGCGGGCACCGCACCGAGCAGCGCCAGGTCGGCCGCGGCCCGGCCGTCCACCGCGGTGGCCACCGGCAGCCGGCGCAGCTTGCGGCGGGGCGCGGCGCCCGCGATGTCCAAGGCGAGGGTGAGGCCCTGGTTCATCGGGGCCAGCCACAGGTCCTCCTCCAGCGGCTGGAGCACGCCCGGCAGGGTCTCGGCGACCGGCCCGGGCCCCAGCAGCCGCGCGCCGCGCGCCGGGCGGGCCGCCATCGCCGTGATCGGCCGGGCCTGGAAGAGCCAGAGCCGGCCGGCGGCGTCGAACCCGAACTCGACGTCCTGCGGGCCGCCGTAGACCTTCTCGGTGCGACGGGCCAGCCGGACGAGCTGGGCCAGCCGGCGGCGGCCGAGCGGGCCGCCGCCGTGCGGCTGCGGCGGCTCGGCGCGCAGCAGGCGCCCGCGGCGGGTGAGCTGGTAGCGCACGCCCTGGGTACTGCCGTCCACGAGCCGGTCGGGGCCGCCGGTGACCGCGCTGACCAGGATGTGGTCGTACCGTCCCTCGACCGGGTCTGCCCCGAACATCACCCCGCCGGCGGCCGCTTGGAGCATCGGCTGCACCAGCACCGCCATCCCGTGCATCGGGTGGCCGGTGTCCGCGCCGCCGTCCGGGGCGACCCGCAGCGCGGAGTCCAGCACCCGGCGGACCGCCCGGGTGAAGGCGTCCCAGCCGCGCACGTCGAGCACCGAGTCGAAGCGGCCGGCCATCGAGGAGTCCTCGGTGTCCTCGTGGGCGGAGGAGGAGCGCACCACGAGTGCGACGCGCTCCGCGCCCGGTACCGTGCCACCTGCCTCCGCGTCCCGCGCGGGTGCCACACCGTCCGGTTCGGGTCCTACGGACAGTTGCGGTCCTGGGGACGGGTGCGGTCGCGTTCCCGCGGAGAGGTGCGGTCCTGAGGACGGTCCCGTTCCTGCGGACGATTCGGCGCCCGCGGACGATTCCGCGCCCGCGGCCTGGACATCCCCGCCTGCCGCGGCCGCCGCCCGCGCGGTGCTCGCCACCAGCCGCTCCCACGCGGACCGGAGCGCTTCGGTGCCCGCGGGGGCGTCCGGCGCCCGGTCGGCGGCGACCAGCACGAAACCGGGCAGCACCGGCAGTCCCGCGGCGGCGGCCCGCGCGAGGTTCGCCGCCTTCGCGCCCGCCACGGACGGGTCGGCGGCCACGGCGGTGTCCAGCGGCGCCACCGCCAGGGCGGTGGCGCTTTCTGCCTCGATCCCCATGCCCATTGCCTGCTCCTTCCGGCGGTCGCCGCCCTTCGGGACGCCCGGGACAACCGGTCGCAGCCGCACGACCGCCCCCAACAGCCCCTACCCGTAAGGACAACGCTTCTTCACCCCGGAGACCTTCCGCCGTCGCCGCCGGGTTGCCTCGCCGCGGAGTCCGACCGCCGTGTTCCGGCCACGGACCGGCGCGGGGCGCGGCACGGCGGCCCGCCGCCCGGCTCAGGAGGCCACGAGGAGGTCGTGCCGGGCGCTCGGGCCCAGCAGCGCGTCCCAGGTGACGTCGGTGAGCCAGGTGCGCAACAGGTGGGCGAAGGCGGCGTGGTCCGCGGCGAGGGCGACGACGGTGCGGTCGAAGCGGACGGCGCCCTCGGGGGTGCGGGTCATCAGCAGGGCCAGCCGGTGGACGAGGTCGCGGGTGAGCAGGGGGTGCTGGGTGGGGGCGGCGCGGGCCGCGGCGGCGAGGAGTGCGGCGAGCACGTCGGCGTCGCGCTCGGTCTCCAGGGCCGCGTCGAGCAGTTCGTGGCGCAGCGGCTGGGAGAGGTGGGTGCCGGGGGTCGCGAAGACGGGCAGCAGGGCGGCCCGGACGGGTGCGGGATGGTCGCGCAACAGCTCCGCGGTGACGTGGAGCAGCAACGGGCGGGCGCCCGGGCCGTGTTCGAGCCGCAGGTCGAGGTACCGGGCGACGTCCGGCGCGGCCTCCGGGTGCTGCTGGAGGTGGTCCTGGACGAGGACGGCGGCCCGGCGGGCGAGGACCGGCTCCCTGACGGCGGCCAGCGCGGCGAGCACCTCGGCCGCCCGCGCCGCCGCACGGCCCTCGGCTCCGCCCGGCGGACCCACCGGACGTCTCCCGCCCGCAGCGCCCGTTCGGGCGGCGGCACTCCCGGCGGCGCCCCCGGCCGCGCCCGGCTCGGCGCCGGGGGCGGTGCCCATGGGGGTGCCCGGGAGGTGGCCGGCCGCACCGCCGTCCCTGTCCCGACCGCCGTCCCTGTCCCGACCTGCGTCCGGCCTCCGGTCACCGTCCCGACTCCGGTCACCGTCCCGGCTACGGTCACCGTCCCGGCTCGGGAGTGCCCCGCCCGCCTCCCGCAATCGTGTCCGGAAAGCGTCGAGCACCATCTCGGGGTGCGTGTCCATCGCCTCCACGAGCGCGTCGGGGGCCAGGCCGGGGTCGCCCGCCGCGAAGCCGCGCAGCGCGGCCGGCAGGTAGCGCACCCGAGTCGCGGAGTCGCGGACCAGCACCCCCAGCGCGGCGCCGTGCAGACCGGTCTCGTCGGCCCGGGCGAGCAGCGCGAGCGCCGCGTAGCGCAGCAATTCGCGGTCGGCGGGACCGCGGGCGAAGCGTGCGACCCGGGCGCCGTACGTGGCAGCGGCCACCCGGCGGTCCGGGCGCGGGTCGTGCGCCCATCGGTCGACGGCCCGGCACACCGCGCCCGGGTCGTCCTCGGCGAGTGCGGCGAGCACCGCGTCGGCGCCGGGGTGCCCGGCGTCCACCAGGGCCTCGGTCAGCGTCTGAGGGGCACGGCGGCTGTGAGTGTGCAGCAGGGCCTGCGCGGCGCAGGCCACGGTCAGGCGCCCGCCGACGGCGAACGGGTGCGCCGCCTGGAGCGGGCGGTCGTCGTCGAACCAGCCGCACACGGCGGGCACCGCCTGCCCGCCCTGCTCGCGCACCAGCCCCGCCACCACGCCCAGGAACCGGTCCTGCTGCCCCGCGCCGGGCGGACCGTCGGCCGGGAGCAGCACCCTCAGCAACTCCAGCCGGTCGGGGACCGGAAGCGGCAGCGCGCGCCAGAACCACGGCCCGAACCCGCCCAGCGCGCCCAGGTGTTCCGGCACGAAGCCGCCGACCGCGATCGCGCGCACGACGATCCGACCGGCCAATGCGCGCAGCACGGGCACCAGCGGCCCGGCGTCCCCGACCCGCAGCAGCGCCTCCCGCAGCAGGTGCGCGGCCCACCACTGCGCCTCGCTCCTGCGGCGGGCCTCTCCGGGCGGCCCGGGGGCCACGACCTCCCGCGGGGACTCCCCCGGCCCCGGCCCCGGTCTCGGTCCCGGTCCCCGCGTCCGTACCAGGGCCCGGCCCCGGGCGTTGGGGACGGTGTCCGCCTCCAGGTCCGCCTCGCCCTCCGCGCCGCCGGAGCCCGGCCCGGCCGGCGCCCGTACGGAGGCCGCGGGCGGTGGGACGGAGGCCGGCCCCGGCGGACGGGACCAGGGGGCCCACGGGCCGGGCTCCCCGGTCCGCCCGTCGTCCAGGACCTCGACCAGCGCCCCGAGATGCTCCGCCAGCGCGCCGGGCGGTGCGAGCAGCAGCGCCCCGACCACCGGCCCGGCCCGGTGCCGGGGCACCGGCAGCGAGCGGGGCCGGCCGGACGGTCCGACCGGCGGCGCGGGCGGTACCGGCGGCACCGCGGCCGACCGGCCGGCCGCACCACCGAGCCCCGCCAGGACCCGCGCTCCGGTGCCCGCCCCCGCGCAGCGCCCGGCGGTCCGCGAGGGGAGCCGGACCGGCGCGTCCCCGGGCACGACGGGCGGCAGGGGGTGCCCGGGGCAGGGCGACCAGCGGTGCACCAGGGCGTTCAGCGCCGAGGGCAGGTCGAGGTGGAGGGACTGGATCCAGTCGCCGAACTCCTCGTGGGCGAAGCGGTAGCCCGCGCCCGCCGGCACGAGCAGGCCCTCCGCGAGCACCGCGGAGGCCCAGCCCGTACGCCAGGGGAACAGTTCCTCGAACGCCTCGCGGTCCAGCTCTCCCTGGCCGGGGCCGAGGCAGCGCCGGGCCGCTTCGTGCGCCTGCCCGGCCACCCGGGCGGCCAGCCGGCGCAGCCCGCGGCCGCGGACCGGCGGCGAGGCGGGGGTCTCGGCGCCCAGCCGGACGGCGATCCGCAGGCACGCGGCGTCCAGGTACGCCGCGAAGACCTCCGCGCGGCTCGGCGGCGGCCCCTCCTCGGCGCACGCGCCGATCTCGGTCCGCAACCGGGACAGCATCCGCAGCGCCAGCGGGTGCCCCGCGTCCTGGGCGCGCAGCGCGCCGTCGGGCAGGTCGTGCCGCTCCCGCGCCTCGGCCGCCTGCAGTCCGGCCAGGTCCCCCATCCGCACGCAGGGCGGCAACGGCCGCGCGCAGACGCCCGGTTCGCCCGGTGCGCCGGTGCCGCCACCCGCCGTACGGCCCAGCGCACCGCGCGTCCCGCTGTCCGCGCCACCGCTCGGTCCGCCACCCGCCCCACTGCCCGCGCCACCGTTGGTGCCGCCACCCGCCACGGCCGGCGGGTCGTACAGCAGCTCGGCCGGGATCAGCGCGCCGGCCTGCTCCCAGAACTCCGGGCGGCAGGCCACGACCAGCCGGGCCCTGCTGGTGCGCAGCCAGCCGGCGGTGGCCGCGATCCACCCGGCGAGTTCGTGGGCGAGGACGGGCGGCATCTCCTCGGGCGCGTCGAGCAGGACGGCCAGCGGGCGGCCTGCGGCGCGGGCGAGGAAGGCGACCTCCTCGGCGGGGTCCGCCGGGACGTACGCCGACGGGGCCCGCGACGGCCGTCCGGGGGTGCGCCGGTGCTCGGTGTCGACCACCCGGACGGCGGCGCGCAGCGCGCGCTCCACGGCGTCCTTGACGCTGCCGTCCCCGGGGCGCAGATCGGCGCCGCGCAACCAGACCGTCGGCGCCGGGTCGGCGTCCCGGCGCCGGCGGTCGGCCAGCGCGGCGAGTTCGGTGCTGCGGCCGGTGCCGGGCTCGCCGACCAGCCCGCAGGCGAGCGGGGCGGCTTCGCCGCGACGGCTGAGGAAGCGGTCGAGGGCGGCGGCGGTGCCGGGTCTCGCCACCGGGTCCCGCCACGGTTCCGGAGCGACGGCGGCGCAGTCCACGGCCGTGTCGGCCAGGTGCAGGGCACCGGCGAGGTTGAGGTGCGCGCCGTACGCCGGCACGGTCGCGGCGGACCGGCAGATCAGCTCGGCCAGCGGCGCGGGCGCGGAGGCGGTGTGCAACGGCACCGCGAAGCCGCCGGCGCGGTGCCCGGCATGCAGGGCGGTGACCACCACCGCGAGCACGGCGCCGGTCGCCGCGTCGACGACCGGGGTACCGGACGCCTGGGGGCCGGCCTCCGCCAGGTCGGCGCCGTCGAGAGCCAGTTCGTGGACCCCCTCCAGCAGGTGGAAGCGGTCGGTGGCGGTGTACGTGACCGCGGTGGTGCCCAGCACGGTCGCCGGGACGGGTCGGGGCAGCCGCAGCACCGCGCGGCGCTCGCGGTGGCCGGAGACGGAGCCGGCGGGCGCGATCGGCAGGGGGCGCACGTCGAGCCCCTCGGTCGCCACCAGCGCGAGGCCGCACCCCGGCAAGGGGGTGACCGCCTCGGCCTCGACCAGGCACACCTGCTCGCCCGGGGCGTGCAGCACCAGGCGGGCGAGCCCGTCGACCGCCTCGTGGCTGGTGACCAAGGTGCCCTCCCGGTCGGCCAGGAAGCCGGTGCCGCGCGGGCGTCCGGCCAGGTCACAGACCCGGATGAGCGCGCCCGCGCCGCCGTCGGCACCGGTCGCGCCGTCCGGCGCGCCGGTCCGTCCGCCGGCCTGTTCACCGGCGTGCCCGGCCCGCCCCCGGGTCCTTCCACCACTGCGCACCACTGTCATGACCGGTTCTCCCCCACTCCACCCGCGCCCCCCTGCACCCCGTTTCGTCCCGCTATCGACGGTAGGGGGCGGTAGGTCCGGTGCCAAGATCACCGGGAGAACGCGCCCCCGTGCGACCCCGCGTTCACTCCGAGCGCCCGTCCATCCGGGTGATTTCGGGGGCCTGGATGGATAGGGACAGCCCAGGGGGGGTGGAGGGGGTCGTGGGGCGGGACGGCCAAGGGGACAGGCGGTCCCGCCGCACGGCGGAGGCGAGGCGTCCCCGCACGGCGCGGCAGCCGCACGGCGGGCGGACCGGCCGGCGGGCCGGCGGGCTGAACCGGCGGGACGACGCGCTGAGCACGGGCCGCGGAGCGGACCGGTGCCGCCAGGTCACGGCCGCGGGAGGGGCAGAACCGGGTACGGGCGGGGCGGCGCGCGCCCCGCCCCCCGGAACTACTGCCCGAAGCCCGCGACGATCTTCGCGCGGCCCTGGTGCTCCTCGACCAGTGCCAGGAAGCGCCCGTCGGGCCCGAACGCCGCGTGGGTACCCGGGCCGAGGGCGGGCGTGGCGATCCTGACCCCGTTGCCGAGCAGCCGCGCCTGGTCGGCGTCGACGTCCCAGCGCGGGAAGGCCGCGGCGGCGGCCCGTTCGATCGGCAGTACCTCGAACGCCTCCTCCAGTTGCTCCAGGGTGCGCGCGCCCGTCAGGTCGTACGGCCCGACCCGGGTGCGGCGCAGCGCCGTGAGGTGGCCGCCGACGCCGAGTCCGGCGCCGAGGTCCCGGGCCAGTGCCCGGATGTACGTGCCGGAGGAGCAGGTCACGGTCACGTCGATGTCCAGCAGGTCCGGCGCGCCGTCGGGCACCCGCACCTCGCCCACCGTGAACGCACTGACCGTCACCGGCCGGGCGGCGAGCTCGAACTCCTCGCCCTCGCGCACCCGGGTGTAGGACCGCACCCCGTCGACCTTGATCGCGCTGACCTTGGAGGGCACCTGGAGGATCGCCCCGGTGAGCGCGGCGACCCCCGCGTCCACGGCGGTCCGGGTGACCCCGGCGGCGGACACCTCCGCGGTGACCTCGCCCTCGGCGTCGTCGGTGACGGTGGTCCGGCCGAGCCGGATGGTGGCCGCGTACTCCTTCTCGGTGAGCGCGAGGTGTCCGAGCAGCCGGGTGGCGCGCTCCACCCCGATCACCAGCACGCCGGTGGCCATCGGGTCGAGGGTGCCGGCGTGGCCGACCCGCCGGGTGCCGGCCAGCCGGCGCATCCGGGACACCACGCCGTGCGAGGTGAGCCCCCCGGGCTTGTCGACGACGACCAAGCCCGACGGGCCTTCCTTCCTGGGACTCATGCCTGGCCGCGACCGTCCTCGTCGCCGGCCGCGGCGGCCGGGCCGTCGGCGCCGTCGCCGGCCGCGTCGTCGAGGTCGTCGTCCTCCTCGGCCGGCTTGCGGTACGGGTCGGCGTCGCCGGCGTACTGCGCGTCGGTGGCGGTCTTGCGCACCTGCTCGTCGGCCGCGCGGGCCTTGGCCAGCAGGTCGTCGATGGTGCGGGCGTTGTCGGGCAGCGCGTCGGCGACGAACGCCAGGGTGGGCGTGAAGCGCACCCCGGTCTGCCGGCCGACCTCCGAGCGCAGCACGCCCTTCGCGCTCTCCAGGGCGGCGGCGGAGGCGGCGCGCTCCTCGTCGTCGCCGTAGACCGTGTAGAAGACCGTCGCCTCCCGCAGGTCACCGGTGACCCGGGTGTCGGTGATCGTCACGTACCCCAGCCGCGGGTCCTTGATCCGCCGCTGGAGGGTCTCGGCGACCACGACCCGGATGCGGTCCGCGAGCTTCCGCGCCCGCGCGGTGTCGGTCATCGTCTTCTTCTCTCTTCACTCGGTTCGTTCGGTCCGTCGTCCGGTCATTCGTCGTCACCGTGGATGCGCTGCCGCGTGGACAGCAGGTCCACCTCCGGCCGAGCCGCCATCCAGCGCTCGCACCGGTCGAGGACGTCCTTGACGTGCCCGAGGTCGCCGGACACCGTCGCGATCCCTATCTCGGCCCTGCGGTAGAGGTCCTGGTCCCCCGTCTCGGCCACGCTCACCGCGAACCTGCGGTGCAGTTCGGCGACGATCGGGCGGACGACGGACCTCTTCTCCTTCAGTGACCGTACGTCACCGAGCAGCAGGTCGAAGCACAGCGTGCCTACGTACATGACCATGAACGGTACAGGCGACGGCCGGGGCCGATCGACGGCTTTTCCTGCCGTCGACCGGCCCCGGACCGGTGTGCCGCCCGCCGCCTTGCGGCGGCGGGCCGTGGGATCAGCCGCGCGGCTTCTCCCGCATCTCGTAGGTGGCGATGACGTCGTCGACCTTGATGTCGTTGTAGTTGCCGAGGTTGATACCGCCCTCGTAACCCTCACGGATCTCGGTCACGTCGTCCTTGAAGCGGCGCAGGCCCTCGATGTTGAGGTTCTCCGCCATGACCTTGCCGTCGCGCAGCAGGCGGGCCTTGGTGTTGCGCCGGACCTCGCCGGAGCGCACCAGCACACCGGCGATGTTGCCGAGCTTGGAGGAGCGGAAGATCTCCCGGATCTCGGCGGTGCCGAGCTCCACCTCCTCGTACTCGGGCTTCAGCATGCCCTTGAGCGCCGCCTCGATCTCCTCGATGGCCTGGTAGATCACCGAGTAGTAGCGGACGTCGACGCCTTCGCGCTCGGCCATCTGGGTGGCACGCCCGGCGGCGCGCACGTTGAAGCCGATGACGATGGCGTCGGAGCCGGTCGCCAGGTTGATGTCGGACTCGGTGACCGCACCCACGCCGCGGTGCAGCACGCGGATGTCGACCTCCTCGCCGACGTCGAGCTGGAGCAGTGCCGACTCCAGGGCCTCGACCGAACCGGACGCGTCGCCCTTGATGATGAGGTTGAGTTCCTGCACCTCACCGGCCTTGAGCGCCTCGTCCAGGTTCTCTAGCGAGAACCTGCGGCCCTTGCGGGCGAACGCCGCGTTCCGCTCGCGGGCGGCACGCTTCTCGGCGATCTGCCGGGCCGTGCGGTCCTCGTCCACGACGAGGAAGTTGTCGCCGGCGCCGGGCACGTTGGTCAGACCGAGCACCAGGACCGGAGTCGACGGGGCCGCCTCCTCCACGCTGGCGCCGCTGTCGTCGAGCAGGGCCCGGACCCGGCCGTACGCGTCGCCGACCACCATGGTGTCGCCGACCCGCAGGGTGCCGCGCTGGACCAGGACGGTCGCCACGGCGCCGCGGCCGCGGTCGAGGTGCGCCTCGATCGCGATGCCCTGCGCGTCCTGCTTCGGGTTGGCGCGCAGGTCGAGCGAGGCGTCCGCGGTCAGGACCACGGCCTCCAGCAGGCTGTCGATGTGCAGGCCCTGCTTGGCGGAGATGTCGACGAACATGGTGTCGCCGCCGTACTCCTCGGCGACCAGGCCGAACTCGGTGAGCTGGCCGCGCACCTTCGTCGGGTCGGCGCCCTCGACGTCGATCTTGTTGACCGCGACCACGATCGGCACGTCCGCGGCCTTGGCGTGGTTGAGCGCCTCGATCGTCTGCGGCATCACACCGTCGTTCGCCGCGACCACGAGGATCGCGATGTCGGTGGACTTCGCACCGCGGGCACGCATGGCGGTGAACGCCTCGTGGCCCGGGGTGTCGATGAAGGTGATCGCGCGCTCTTCGCCGTTGACCTCGGTGGCGACCTGGTAGGCGCCGATGTGCTGGGTGATGCCGCCGGCCTCGCCCGCGACCACGTTGGTCTTGCGGATCGCGTCGAGCAGGCGGGTCTTACCGTGGTCGACGTGACCCATGACGGTCACCACCGGCGGCCGGGAGACCAGGGCCTCCTCGCCGCCCTCGTCCTCACCGAACTCGATGGAGAACGACTCGAGCAGCTCGCGGTCCTCCTCCTCCGGGCTGACGATCTCCAGCACGTAGTTCATCTCGCCGGCGAGCAGCTCCAGGGTGGAGTCGGACACCGACTGGGTGGCGGTGACCATCTCGCCGAGGTTCAGCATCACCTGGACGAGCGACGCCGGGTTGGCGTTGATCTTCTCGGCGAAGTCGGTGAGCGAGGCACCGCGCGACAGGCGCACGGTCTGGCCGTTGCCGCGGGGCAGCAGCACGCCGCCCACGGACGGGGCCTGCATGGCCTCGTACTCCTGGCGCCGCTGGCGCTTGCTCTTGCGGCCCCGGGCCGGACGGCCGCCAGGACCACGGCCGAAGGCACCCTGCGTTCCGCCACGGCCACCCGGGCCGCCGGGACGCCCGCCGAAGCCGCCGGGGCGCGGACCGAAGCCGCCACCGCCGCCGGGGGCACCGCCACCGGGACGAGGACCGCCGAAGCCGCCGCCGCCACCGGGACGACCGCCGCCGCCGGGACCGGCCGGACGGCCGGCGAAGCCGCCACCGCCGCCGGGACGACCGCCGGGGCCGCCCGGACGCCCGCCGGGACCGCCGGAACGGCCACCGGGACCGCCCGGACGCCCGCCCGTGGAGGGCGCGGGGCGCTGGGGCATCATGCCCGGGTTCGGGCGCGGGCCCGAGGACTGCGGGCGGGGCATGCCGCCCGGGGTGGGACGGGCGCCGCCGGGGCCGCCCTGACCGCCGCCGGGACGCGGGGCGCCACCGGGACGCGGAGCGCCGCCGCCGGGACCCGCGGGACGCGGGGCACCGCCCTGGCCGCCACCGGGACGCGCCGCGCCACCGGGGCGCGGCATGCCGGTGGAGCCGGACGTGAACGGGTTGTTGCCGGGACGCGGGCCGGCCGGGCGCGGGGCGCCGGGACGGGCACCGCCCTGGCCCTGGCCGGGCGCGGGCCGGTTGCCGCCGGGGCGGCCGCCGTCACGCTGACCGCCGTCACGCTGGCCACCGTCGCGCTGGCCACCGGACGGGGCCGGACGGGCCGGACGCGGACCGGGGGTCGGCGCGCCGGGACGCTGGCCGGCGGCCGGGGCCGGGGGCGCCGACGGGGGCGCCTGGAACTCCGCGGCGGGCACGGGCGCGGCCGGCGCGGGCTTGGGCCCGGGGGTCGGCCGGGGGCCGGGACGCGGCCCGGACTGCGCGGGGCCGCCGCTCGGACCGGCAGGGGTGGTCGGGCCGCCGGCCGGCTTCGGGGCCGGGGCAGCCGGACGGGCCGACGTGCCCTGGGCGGGGCCTGCCGGCTTGGGCCCCGGACGGCCTGCCGCCGGGGAGGGCGCCGCCTTGCGCGGCGCGGAGGGCTTCGCAGCGGACTTGCCGGCGCCGCCGCCGGGTCCCTGGAAAGCGTCAGTCAGTTTGCGGACAACCGGCGCCTCGATCGTCGAGGACGCCGAACGGACGAATTCGCCGAGTTCCTGGAGCTTGGCCATGACGACCTTGCTCTCGACTCCCATCTCCTTGGCGAGTTCGTATACCCGGACCTTAGCCACTTCGCTCCTTTTAGGTCCGGGGTGATCGTCCACCGGACCGTCGCTACTTCATGGGCGTACTCATCGCGTACTCATCGAGTGCTCATCGCAATCTCGACCTACTTCCATCTCGCGAGGTACCTGACCGCACGGTGTGCCCGTGCCGTTCCTGTCGTGCTGCCTACGGTTCTGCCGGTGCTACGGGGCTGCCTGCTCGACGTACCGGCGCAACTCCGCGGTGTCCGGCGCGACCGGTCCTCTGAAGGCCCGGGCGAACGCCCGACGGCGGACCGCCAGGTCGAGGCAGGCAAGGGCGGGATGCAGATACGCACCCCGACCGGGCAGCGTACCGCGAAGATCGGGAACGCACGCGCCCCCGCTCACCGCCACACGCAGCAGATCGCTCTTGGCCGCGCGTTGACGGCAGCCGATGCACGTTCGCTCCGGGCATGCTGGCGTCAGCGTCCGACCAGACACCTCTAAGTCTACCTCCCCGCGCCAACCTCACTCCTTCGAGTGGGTCAACGTACGGTTGTTCGTCCGGAACTCACCGTCCCGCCCCGGCCGGTGCCGGCCCGGCGGGTCAGTCCTGCTGCTCGGTGTCCGGCCTGATGTCGATCCGCCAGCCGGTCAGGCGGGCGGCGAGCCGCGCGTTCTGGCCCTCCTTGCCGATCGCCAGCGACAGCTGGTAGTCCGGCACGGTCACCCGGGCGGACCGGGCGGCGGCGTCCACCACCTCGACGTGGGAGACCCGCGCCGGGGACAGCGCGTTGGCGACCATCTCGGCGGGATCGTCCGACCAGTCCACGATGTCGATCTTCTCGCCGTGCAGCTCGGCCATCACCGCCCGCACCCGGGCCCCCATCGGGCCGATGCAGGCGCCCTTGGCGTTCAGCCCGGACCGGGTGGAGCGGACCGCGATCTTCGTACGGTGGCCCGCCTCGCGGGCGATCGCCTCGATCAGCACCGAGTTGTCGGCGATCTCGGGCACCTCCAGGGCGAAGAGCTTCTTCACCAGGCTCGGGTGGGTGCGCGAGAGGGTGACCGAGGGGCCGCGGGTGCCCTTGGCGACACGCACCACGTAGGCGCGCAGCCGGGTGCCGTGACCGTAGTCCTCGCCGGGGACCTGCTCCTGCACGGGCAGGATCGCCTCCAGCTTGCCGATGTCGACCAGCACGTTCTTGGGGTCCTTGCCCTGCTGGACCACGCCGGTGACGATGTCGCCCTCCCGGCCGGCGTACTCCCCGAAGGTGACGTCGTCCTCGGCGTCGCGCAGCCGCTGGAGGATCACCTGCTTGGCGGTCGACGCGGCGATCCGGCCGAAGCCGCTGGGGGTGTCGTCGAACTCGCGCGGCTCGGCGCCCTCCCCCGCCTCCTCCTGGTCCTCCGTCGCCCACACGGTGATCTGCCCGCTGGTCCGGTCCAGCTCGACCCGCGCGCGGCGGTGGCTGCCCGGCTCCCGGTGGTACGCGATGAGGAGTGCCGACTCGATCGCCTCGACCAGCAGGTCGAACGAGATCTGCCGTTCGGTCACCAAGCCCCGCAGGGCCTTCATGTCGATGTCCACGGCTACGCCTCCTCAGTGTTCTCGTCGTCGTCGACGGTCTCGTCGCCGTCGTCCGCCTCGTCGTCCGCCCCGCCGCCGTCACTGTCGTCGTCACTGTCGTCGTCACTGTCGTCGTCGGCGCCGCTCTTACGGCTGAACTCGATCTCGACCCGGGCCCTGGCGATCTCGGCGAAGTCCGCCCGGGCGGGCTTGGGCCTGCGGCCCTTGACGCCCGGGACCTCCAGGTCCAGGCCCTCGTCGTCCACCGCCATGATCCGTGCGATCAGCTCGCCGCGCTCCTTGAGCTGGAGCTTGACCAGGCGGCCGGTGTTGCGGCGGAAGTGCCGCGGCTCGGTCAGCGGCCGGTCGGTGCCGGGCGAGCTGACCTCCAGGACGTACTCGGTGTCGCCCATGGCGTCGGACGCGTCGAGGGCCTGCGACATCGCGCGGCTCAGCTCGGCCACGGCGTCGAGCTGCACGCCGTCCTCCGCGTCCACGACCACCATGAGCTGGCGGCGCCGGCCGGCCACCGCCACCTTGACCTCTTCCAGCTCCAGTCCCGCCTCGCCGACCAGCGGCTCAAGCAGCGCGCGCAGCCTCTCGCTCTGGGTGGTGCTCATCCGGGTGACTCCTCGGCCGCGTCTGCTGTTGTCATGGAAGGTCGCGTGTTGAGCGGAACTTTACCCGAGTCCGGAGGCCCCCGGACGCGCCGCGGGGCGCCCGCCGGGATGCCGGCGACTGCCCCTACACTCCCTGTCATGATCCCGAAGCTGACCCGGCGTGGCGCCGTGGCCATGGCGACCGCCGGGGTGCTGGCGGGGTGTTCCGGCGGCCGCGGCCGCGCCTCCGCGGCGACGCGGTCCGACAGCGCGCAGGCGGCGCTCCAGGCGCGCGAGGTCCGGGACAGCGCGGCGCTGCTGGCGCGGTACGACGCGGCGATCGCGGCCCGTCCGGAGCTGTCGGCGCGGCTCGCGCCGCTGCGCGCGGACACCGCCGCGCACGTGCGGGCCTTCGGGGGCCGGCCGGCCGCAGCGCCCCCTTCGGCTTCCGCTTCCGCGCCCGCGTCCGACGGCGGGGGAACGGACTCCCCCACGCCCGCGGGGTCCTCCTCCGCCCCCACCGCGCCGCTGGCGGCGCTCGCCGCCGCCGAGCGCGCGCTCGCCGACCGCAGGGCCCGCACGCTGCTCGACGCGCCGGGCGCCCTCGCCCGGCTGCTGGCCTCGGTGGCCGCGGCCGGGGCCGGCCACGTGGTCCTGCTCGGCTCCCCGGCCGGAAAGTGAGCGCAGGATGACCACGATCGTCGACGCCGCGCAGGCCGCCCTCGCCGCCGAGCACGCGGCCGTCTACGGATACGGCGTGGTCGGCGGCCAGGTGGCCGGCTCCCGCAGGGCCGAGGCGCAGCAGGCGTACGACGCGCACCGCGCCCGCCGCGACGTGATGGCCCGCACCGTGGCGGATCTGGGCGCGGTCCCGGTGGCCGCGGCCGCGGGCTACGACCTGCCCTTCGCGGTGACCGGGCCGGCCGGCGCGGTGCGGCTGGCCGGATACCTGGAGGACCGCGTCGCGGGCGCGTACGGCGACCTGGTGGCGGCCGCGATAGGCGGGATACGGCAGGACGCGGCGGCCGCGATGCGGGAGGCGGCGGTGCGTGCCGTGCGCTGGACCGGCGGCGGCGTAGCCTTCCCCGGGGTGGCCGAGGAGCGCTGACCGGCGGGCCGCGGGGGCGCACGACGGAGGGATCGCGACACGATGAGCGCAGCGGCGCACGAGGGCGGGGCCGAGGACGGCCGGGCGGCGCGCGTGGTCCTCGAACCGCCCGAGCGGCTCACCCGCACCGTCACCGCCTGGGAGGGGGAGGCCGGCCGGCGGTGGCTGGCCCGGCTGCCGGAGACGGTCGCCGGCTACCTCGACCGCTGGGGGCTCACCGCGGAGCGGGTCTTCGCCGCCGGCGGCCAGATCAGCATGATCGTGCTGGTCCGCACGGACGACGGCACACCGGCGGTGCTCAAGGTCGGCATGGTCAACCGGGAGACCGCGCAGGAGCACGCCGCGCTGGCGTGCTGGGGCGGGCACAGCGCGGTGCGGCTGCTGCGGGCGGACCCGGAGCAGGGCGTGATGCTGCTGGAGCGGCTGCACGCCGACGTGTCGCTGCGCTCGCTGGCCGAGCCGAAGGCGATGCTGGAGGCGGCCGGGGTGCTCCAGCGGCTGTGGGTGCCGCCCGGGGCCGGGCACCCGTTCACCACCGTCGAGGAGTACACCGGCGAGCTGGTGCCGCTGCTGCGGGAGCGCCGGGAGCGGGCGTACGCGCAGGACGCGCGGCCGCTGGTCGACGAGGCGCTGGCCGACCGGGAGCACCTGGTCGGCACCGCGTCCGAGGCCGTGCTGCTGCACGGCGACTTCCACCACGGGAACGTGCTCGCCGGGGACCGCCTGCCGTGGCTGGCGATCGACCCCAAGCCGCTGGTCGGCGAGCGGGCCTACGACCTGGCGTGGCTCGTGCGGGACCGGCTCGCGACCCTCGCCGCGCAGCCGGGCTCCCGGGCGGCGGCCCGGCGGCGCCTGGCGAAGCTCGCGGACGCGGTGGAGGTGGACCCCGAGCGGCTGCGCGGCTGGTCGCGCTTCCGCGCGGTCGAGGCGGGTGTCTGGAGCCTGTCCGTCGGCGACACCGCCGACGCCGAACTCCTCCTGGAGTTCGCCACCTGGCTGTGAGCGCCGCCGCTCCTTTTCGCGGGCGGGCGGCGGGGGACTACGCCGGGGGGCGCGGCAGGGGGAGGTGGGCGCCCATCACCGCGTAGGGGCGGGGGGCGCTGGGGAAGTGCACCGGGCGGGCCAGGTCGCGGTAGCCGAGGGTGCGGTAGAGGTGCCGGGCGGGGCTCTCGCCGTCGATCGCGGAGAGGATGCTGCGCGGCTCGGTGGCGGTGTCGGTGATCTCGGTGATCAGCCGCCGGCCGATGCCGCGGGCCTGGAAGTCGGGCAGCACATGCAGTTCGGTGATCACGAAGGAGTCGTCGAGCCAGCCGTCGTTGTCCTGCGCCCGCAGGTACGGCTGGACCACGCTCGACCACCAGTGCCCGCGGTCGTTGGGCAGGCCGTAGACGAACCCGACCATCCGGCCGTCGACCGTGTGGTGCGCGGCCCAGGCCCGCGCGCCGGCGCAGGCCAGGTGGCGCAGCACGATCTGCCGGCGGATCGCGACCTCTTCGGGGCCGAGCCCGAACGCCTTCGCCTGCACGGCCAGCGCCTCGTCCACGTGCTCGGCGAGCGCGCACGGGCGGACCACCACGTTCTCCATGACGCGCGACCTTATCGCCTCCCGATCGCCTCCCGCCCGCCGGAACCCTCCCGGTGTCCTGAGTGGGCCGGAGGGCGCGCCGGTGCCGGGAGGCGGGGGCACCCGCCGGGCGGCGCTCCTGGGGGGCCGCGAGGCGGGCGGGGCTCAGAAGAGGACCGACATCAGGGCGCCGACCTCGGTGAAGCCGACACGGCGGTAGGCGGCGCGCGCGGGGGTGTTGAAGTCGTTGACGTAGAGGCTGGCGACCGGGGCGACGTCGCGCAGGGCGTAGTGCAGCACCGCGGCCATGCCGGTCTCGGACAGCCCGCGGCCGCGGTACGCGGGCGCGACCCAGACGCCCTGGATCTGGCAGGTGTGCCGGGTGACGGCGCCGAGTTCCGCCTTGAAGACCACCTCGCCGTTCTCGATCCGGGCGAACGCCCGCCCGGCGGAGACGAGTTCGGCGACCCGTGCCTGGTACAGCAGCCCGCCGTCGCCGGCCAGCGGCGAGATCCCGACCTCCTCGGTGAACATGGCCACGCACGCGGGCATGACCACCTCCATCTCGTTGCGCCGGACCCGGCGCACGAGCGGGTCGGGGGCGACGTCGGCGGGCAGCGCGCGCGTGGTCATCAGGGGCTGCCGGGCACGGATCTCCCGGGCCGGGCCCCAGTACGGTTCGAGGCGCGCCCACAGGTCGGCGGTCGCCTCGGCCGGGCCGACGATCGACGAGCAGCGGCGGCCGGCCCGGCGGGCCCGGTCGGCGAAGGCGCTGACCGCCTCGGGCGTCGCGCAGATCGGCACGAGGTTGGCGCCCGCGTAGCACAGCGAGGTGAGGCGTCCGCCGGAGTACCAGCCCCACATCTCGCCGCCGAGCCGCCACGGGTCGAGGCCGGCGATGTTCACCCGGGAGGTGACGAAGGCGTTGGCGACCGGGTCGCGGTCCAGCACCGCGAGGGCGGCGTCGAGGTCGCCGGGTTCGAGGACGCGCGCGGTCGGTTGGGTCAGCACGGGCACCCCTGAGCGTACGGGCCGGGCTCCTCGGCGGGCGAGGAGGTCCGCGGGCACCGTACGGGGCTGCGGTCGGGCGTGGCGGGTGTCGCGTGCGGCACGCCGGACGCGGCACCCGGCCGAAGGCGTGCGGTCAGGAGATGCTCACCTGCGGCTCGCCGGACGCGACACCGGCCGCCTCCATCTGCTCGGCCAGCTTCATGGCCTCCTCGATCAGGGTCTCCACGATCTGCGACTCGGGCACGGTCTTGATGACCTCGCCCTTGACGAAGATCTGCCCCTTGCCGTTGCCGGAGGCGACGCCGAGGTCGGCCTCGCGGGCCTCACCGGGGCCGTTGACGACGCAGCCCATGACGGCGACCCGCAGCGGGACCTCCATGCCGTCCAGACCCGCGGAGACCTGGTCGGCGAGCTTGTAGACGTCGACCTGGGCGCGGCCGCAGGACGGGCAGGAGACGATCTCCAGCCGGCGCTGGCGCAGGTTCAGCGACTCCAGGATCTGGATGCCGACCTTGACCTCCTCGGCCGGCGGCGCCGAGAGCGAGACCCGGATGGTGTCGCCGATGCCCTCGGCGAGCAGCGCGCCGAAGGCGACCGCGGACTTGATGGTGCCCTGGAAGGCCGGACCGGCCTCGGTGACGCCGAGGTGCAGCGGGTAGTCGCACTTCTGCGCGAGCAGCCGGTAGGCGTTGACCATGACCACCGGGTCGTTGTGCTTCACGGAGATCTTGATGTCGCGGAAGTCGTGCTCCTCGAAGAGCGACGCCTCCCACAGCGCGGACTCGACCAGCGCCTCCGGGGTGGCCTTGCCGTACTTCTCCAGCAGCCGGCGGTCCAGCGAGCCGGCGTTGACGCCGATCCGGATCGGCACGCGCGCCGCCGAGGCGGCCTTGGCGATCTCCTTGACCTTGTCGTCGAACTGCTTGATGTTGCCGGGGTTGACCCGGACCGCCGCGCAGCCCGCGTCGATCGCCGCGAAGACGTACTTCGGCTGGAAGTGGATGTCGGCGATGACCGGGATCTGCGACTTCCTCGCGATGGTGGCCAGCGCGTCGGCGTCGTCCTGCGTGGGGCAGGCGACCCGGACGATCTGGCAGCCGGACGCGGTCAGCTCGGCGATCTGCTGGAGGGTGGCACCGATGTCGGAGGTGCGGGTGGTGGTCATCGACTGCACGGAGACCGGCGCGTCGCCGCCCACCGCGACACTTCCGACCTGGATCTGACGGCTTTTGCGGCGGTCGGCGAGTTTGGTCGGAACATCCGGCATACCGAGCGAAATCGCGGTCATCTGCGTGGCATCCCCAAGGTGTGGAACGAGGTCCCGGCGTGAGCGGGCTCCGGCATCGAGATTACGACACCGCGCCCGCGACTCTCATCGTCACCACCCGGTCGATGGCCGGTTCCTTCATCGCGAAGACCTCGCCGCCGACCCGGGCCGCGCCGACCACGCCCATCGGCGAGTCGGCCTTGCGCGGGGCGTGGTGGAAGGCGGCGTTCCACAGGTCGGGGATGCGCTGGGGCAGCGACACCAGCGAGTCCACGCCCTGCCTGGCCATGTCGCCCATGTGGTCCACGGAGTCGGCGAAGCCGAGCGGCTGGATGTGGCTGGCCGGGCTGAAGCCGAGGAAGCCGGCCTTCACCGGGTCGCCGTCGGTCGGGTTCCCGTCGCTGTCGGTCCTGGCCACCGTGTTGGTGGTGATGTCCGGGTGCAGGGTGACCCGCCGGCCGTCGCGCAGCACCACGATCGTCGCCGGGCCGGCGCCCTTGCGGATGTCCTCGGACAGCTCCGACCAGCTCTTGACCGGCTTGCCGTCGAACTCCACGAACTTGTCGCCCGCCTTGAGGCCGGCGGTCTTGGCGGGCGCGACCGGGTCGGTGGGGCGGCACGGGTTGTCCGGGTCGCGGTGCGAGGTGTCGGCCTGCGAGATCACGCAGTCGCTGACCTGGCCGACCACGGTCGTCGACATGCTGATGCCGAAGCCCATGAAGACGGTGAGGAAGAGCGCGACGGCGAGCACGAGGTTCATGAACGGCCCGGCGAACATGACGATCACGCGCTTCCACGGCTTGCGCGTGTAGAACATCCGCGTCTCGTCGCCCGGTTGGAGCTCCTCGTACGCGGCGGTCCTGGCGTCCTCGATCATGCTGCGCCACGGCGAGGTGGAGCGGGCGGTGACCCGGCCGTCCTCGCCGGGCGGGAACATGCCGATCATCCGGATGTAGCCGCCCAGCGGGATCGCCTTGAAGCCGTACTCGGTGTCGCCCTTGCGCCGCGACCACAGCGTGGGGCCGAAGCCGACCATGTACTGCGGCACGCGGATCCTGAAGATCTTGGCCCACATCAGGTGGCCCAGCTCGTGCCACGCGATGGAGATCATCAGACCGACGGCGAAGACGACTATGCCGAGGACCGTCATGAGTGCCGTCATACGCCTGCTGCCTCCGTTGCTTGCGCCAGTTCGCCGGCCCGGGCCCGCGCCCAGGTCTCCGCTTCGAGGACGTCCTCGACCCGCAGCCGAGTTCCCGACGCCGGTGTGCCGTGCTCCTCGACGACCTTGGCGACGGTGTCCACGATCCCGGTGAACGGCAGCCGGCCGGCGCGGAAGGCTTCGACGCATTCCTCGTTGGCCGCGTTGAACACCGCGGGCGCGGTGCCCCCGAGGCTACCGACATGTCGGGCCAGTGCGACGGAGGGGAACGCGTCGTCGTCGAGCGGGAAGAACTCCCAGGTGGCCGCCTTCGTCCAGTCGACGCCCGGCGCGGCGTCCGGCACCCGGTGCGGCCAGCCCAGGCCCAGCGCGATCGGCATCCGCATGTCGGGCGGGCTGACCTGCGCGAGGGTGGAGCCGTCGGTGAACTCCACCATCGAGTGAATGTAGGACTGCGGGTGGACGACGACCTCGATCCGGTCGAAGGGGACGTCGAAGAGCAGGTGCGCCTCGATGACCTCCAGGCCCTTGTTGACCAGGGTCGCGGAGTTGATCGTCACCACCGGCCCCATGTCCCAGGTCGGGTGGGCCATCGCCTGCTCGACGGTGACACCGGCCAGTTCGGCGCGGGTGCGGCCGCGGAACGGCCCGCCGGAGGCGGTGACGACCAGCTTGCGGACCTCGGCGCGGGCACCGCCCAGCAGCGCCTGGAAGAGCGCGGAGTGCTCGGAGTCGACCGGCACGACCTGGCCGGGCTTGGCGAGCGCCTTCACCAGCGGGCCGCCGACGATCAGCGACTCCTTGTTGGCGAGGATCAGCACCCGGTCGGCGGCCAGCGCGGCGAGTGTGGGCCGCAGGCCGATGGAGCCGGTGATGCCGTTCAGCACGGAGTGGCACGGCAGGGCCGCGGCCTCGGTGGCGGCCTGCGGCCCGGCGAGGATCTCCGGCAGCGGCCGGCCGCCGTAGTGCCCGGCCAGCGCCTCGCGCAGCGCGGGGACCGCCTTCTCGTCGGCGACGGCGACGGTGCGCACGTCCAGCCGGTGCGCCTGCTCGGCCAGCAGCGCGACCCGCCCGCCCGCGGCGGACAGCGCGACCACCCGGAACCGGTCGGGGTTGCGCAGCACCACGTCGATGGCCTGGGTGCCGATCGAGCCGGTCGAGCCGAGGATCACGATCTCCCGGGGCCCGTCGTCGGGTCCGGCGGGCACGTGCGGGCGGTAGTGCGGGTCAGCGAGAGCGTCCGTCATGGAGGTCATTGTGTCCTGCCCGGGCCCCCTCCCACGCACGGGCCCGGGTCGGGCGGGGTCGCGGCGGGTGGCGGGCGGTGTAGGCGGGTGGTCGGTACGCGCCCCGGTGCGCCGGTCGGTGCGCCGGTCGGCAGGGGGCGCCGGCCAGCGTACGCCCGGAGGCTGTGCGCGGCTCCGCACCCGCCCGAACCGGCGGTGCGCGGCGCCCCGGCCGCGGGCGTACGGCTCCTCAGCGCACCGGGCGCCGCACGTTCCCGGTGGTGGCCGGGCCCGGGCTCGCGTCGGCGATCCACGCGCCCTCCGCACCGGTGTCCGCGATGCCCTCCTCCAGCCAGCCGACCGCGCCGTCGCGGACCGCCCGGGCCAGGCGGCGGTCGGCGTCGTCGGTGTTGGTCCACAGCCGGCCGAACAGCTCCTCCACCCGGATCCGGGACTGGCGGCAGAACGCGTCGGCGAGCCCGCGGGCGGCCGCACCGTTCCCGCCCCGGGCGGCCAGGTGCTCGGCGCGCACGCACACCGCGCTCATCGCGAACAGCTCGGCCCCGATGTCCACGATCCTGGCCAGGAAGTTCTGCTTCAGCTCCATCCGGCCCTGCCAGCGGGACATGGCGTAGAAGGTGCTGCGCGCGAGCTTGCGGGAGGCGCGCTCGACGAACCGCAGGTGTCCGGCGAGCCGGCCGAACTCCGCGTAGGAGGTGGGAAGCTGGCCCGGACCGGCGACGAGCTTCGGCAGCCACCGGGCGTAGAAGCCGCCGGCCCTGGCGCCCGCCCTGGCCTTGTCGGCAAGGGTGCTGTCGGGGTCGATGAGGTCGCCGGCGACCGACAGGTGGGCGTCCACGGCCTCGCGGGCGATCAGCAGGTGCATGATCTCGGTGGAGCCCTCGAAGATCCGGTTGATCCGCAGGTCGCGCAGCATCTGCTCGGCGGGGATCGGGCGCTCGCCGCGGGCGGCGAGCGAGTCGGCGGTCTCGAAGCCGCGGCCGCCGCGGACCTGCACCAGCTCGTCGGCGATCTTCCAGGCCGCCTCGGAGCCGAAGAGCTTGGCGAGCGCGGCCTCGATGCGGATGTCGTTGCGGTCCTCGTCGGCCATCTGCGAGGAGAGGTCGACCACCGCCTCCAGGGCGAACGTGGTGGCCGCCATGTAGGCGATCTTCGCGCCGACCGCCTCGTGCTCGGCGATCGGCTTGCCCCACTGCTCGCGGGCGGCCGACCACTCCCTGGCCACCTTCAGGCACCACTTGGCCGTTCCGACGCAGGCCGCGGGCAGCGAGAGCCGGCCGGTGTTCAGGGTGGTGAGCGCGATCTTCAGGCCGGCGCCCTCGGGGCCGATCCGGTGGGCCGCGGGCACCCGTACCCGGTGCAGGCGGGTGACGCCGTTCTCGATGCCGCGCAACCCCATGAAGGCGTTGCGGTGCTCCACGGTGACGCCCTCGGCGTCCCCCTCGACCACGAAGGCGCTGATGCCGCCGGGGTGGCCCTCGGACCGCGGCACCCGGGCCATCACCACGAGCAGGTCGGCGACGACGCCGTTGGTGGTCCACAGCTTGACGCCGTCGAGCAGGTAGTCGTCCCCGTCCGGCACCGCCGTGGTGGCCAGCCGGGCCGGATCGGAGCCGACGTCCGGCTCGGTGAGCAGGAAGGCGCTGATGTCGGTGCGCGCGCAGCGCGGCAGGAAGGCGTCCTTCTGCTCCTGGGTGCCGAACATCTTCAGCGGCTGTGGCACGCCGATCGACTGGTGGGCCGACAGCAGCGCGCCCACCGCGGGGCTCACCGAGCCGACCATGGCCAGCGCCTTGTTGTAGTACACCTGGGTGAGGCCGAGGCCGCCGTAGGCCGTGTCGATCTTCATGCCGAAGGCGCCCAGCTCCTTCAGACCGCGCACCACCTCGTCGGGGATGAGCGCCTCGCGCTCGATCCGGGCGGCGTCCACCTCGGTCCGCAGGAAGTCGCCGAGCCGGGCGAGGAACGCCTCGCCCGTCGCCACCGCCTCGGGCGAGGGCAGCGGGTGCGGGTGGATCAGGTCGAGCCGGAACCGGCCGAGGAACAGCTCCTTGGCGAAGCTGGGCCGGTGCCATTCCTGCTCGCGGGCGGCCTCGGCGACCTGCCGGGCCTCGCGTTCCGAGACGTTGCGCGTTGCGGTGGGTGCGGACACGGTGGGCGTCACCTCCGGGGAGGACCGGTGTACGTGTCCGTCCTATCCGACATCGGGCGAACCGGCCACAGAAGGACGGCCGGGCCGCCGACGCGCTGTCGGCGGCCCGGCCGTCGTGCCCCGGGCGGCCTGCGCGGCCGCCGGGTGCCCGCTACAGGTCGAGCCCGGTCAGCACCAGCACCCGCTCGTAGGTGTAGTCGTCCATCGCGAACTTGACGCCCTCGCGGCCCTGCCCGGAGTCCTTGACCCCGCCGTAGGGCATCTGGTCGGCGCGGTAGGAGGGCGCGTCGCCGATGATCACGCCGCCGACCTCCAGCTCCCGGTGGGCCCGGAAGGCGGTCTGCAGGTCGTGGGTGAACACGCCGGTCTGAAGACCGAACCGCGAGTCGTTGACGGCCGCGAACGCCTCCGCCACGCCGTCGGCGCGGTGCAGCGACAGCACCGGCCCGAACGCCTCCGCGGTGGCCAGCACCGCGTCGGCGGGCAGCTCGGCGAGCACCGTCGGCGCGTACGCCGCGCCCTCCCGGGTGCCGCCGGTGAGCAGCTTCGCGCCCTTGGCGACGGCGTCGTCCACCCACTGCTCCACGCGCTCCGCGGCCGCCTCGCTGACCAGCGGGCCGACGTCGGTGGCCTCGTCGGTCGGGTCGCCGGTGACCTGGGCGCGCACCTTGGCGACGACCTTCTCGGCGAGCGCGTCGTACACCGAGGCGTCGGCGATGACCCGCTGCACCGAGATGCAGGACTGGCCCGCCTGGTAGTTGGCGAAGGTGGCGATCCGGGTCGCCGCCCACTCCAGGTCCTCCTCGCTCGACCAGTCCGCGAGCACCACGGCCGCGGCGTTCCCGCCCAGCTCCAGCGTGACGTGCTTGCGCGGCACCGAGTCCGCGATCTGGTAGCCGACGGTGTCCGACCCGGTGAACGAGATCACCGGCAGCCGCGGGTCGCGCACCAGCTCGGGCATCCGGTCGTTCGGCACCGGCAGCACGCTCCAGGCGCCCTCCGGCAGCCCCTCGGTCTCGGCCAGCAGCTCGCCGAGCACCAGCGCGGACAGCGGGGTGGCCGGCGCGGGCTTGAGGATGATGGGCGCGCCGACCGCGATCGCCGGGGCGACCTTGTGCGCGACCAGGTTCAGCGGGAAGTTGAACGGCGCGATGCCCAGCACCGGGCCGCGCGGGAAGCGGCGGGTCAGCGCCAGCCGGCCGACGCCGCCCGGGTCGGTGTCCAGGCGCTGCGCCTCGCCGCTGTTGAAGCGCCGAGCCTCCTCGGCGGCGAGCCGGAACACCGACACCGCGCGGCCGACCTCGCCGCGTGCCCACTTCAACGGCTTGCCGTTCTCCGCGGTGATCAGCGCGGCCAGTTCCCCGGCGCGCTCCGCGAGCCGCTTCGCCACGTGGTCGAGCGCCGCGGCGCGCACGTGGGCGGGGGTCGCCGCGAACGCGTCGGTGGCCGCGGCCGCCGCCGCGACGGCCTGCTCGACCTGCTCCTCGTCGGGGACCGAGACCCGGCCGACCAGGCCGCCGTCCCACGAGCTGGTCACGTCGAACTCCTGCGCGCCGCGGACCGGGCGGCCGGCGAGCCAGAACGCGTGCGGCGCTGTGTCTATGGTCGTCATGGGCCCCACGCTAGTTCGCAGGTGCGGGGCGCTTTGTTGTCCGCGGTGGAGCACGACCGCCGTCCTCCGCTACGGATTGGCCAGCGACCCGCGCCGGACCGCCCGATCACCCCCGGAGTGGGGGGCGTGCCCGCCGAGCGCGCGGTGGAACCTCCGCCGCCCACCGGGTGCCCGGTCGGTTGGGGGACCGGGCACCGGCGCCCCGGAAGGTCCGGGGCGCCCCCGCACCGCTCCGTCTCACTGATCCGTCTCACTGCTCCGTCTTGAGGGCGAGCCACAGCTCCATGCGCACGTCCGGGTCGTCCAGGGAGCGCCCGAGGATCTCCTCGACCCTCCGCATGCGGTACCGCAGGGTGTGCCGGTGCACGCCGAGGTCCGCGGCGGCGGCGTCCCACTGGCCGTGGCGGGCCAGCCACGCGGCGAGCGACGCCACCAGGTCCCCCCGCGAGGTCGCGTCGTGTTCCCGCAGCGGCCGCAGCAGCCCCTCCGCGAAGGCGCGCACCGCGTCGTCGGCGAGCAGCGGGACCACCGAGCCGACCCCGACCTCGCCGTGCTCGACCAGGTTCACACCGCGCCGCCGGGCCACCGCGAGGGCGCGTTCGGCCTGGCCGCGGGCGGTGGGCGCGTCGGCGGGATCGACCGGCGCCGACACGCCGACCGCCACCCCCTCCTCGGCCCCGGCCAGGTCGGCGGCCACGGTGAGCGCCGCGGCGCCCTCGGCCGCGAGCACGATCAGCCGCTCGCCCTCGGTGACGACCAGGACGGGTTCGGCGGCGCGGACCGCGGCGGCCTCCGTGCGCTCGGCCAGCAGCGCCAGCGCCTCGGGGAGCCCGGGTGCCTCGACGCCCTGCGGCGCCTCCGACCCGAGCGGCGCCTGTGCGCCGGCCGCGCTTCCGCCCGCCTCGGCGACGAGCATCCGCACCGGCGCGTCCAGGAGCGTGCCGTACAGCGGCCCGGCGGTGGCGCGGGCGTGCTCGGTCTCGCCGGCCAGCAGCATCCGCAACAGCGCCGCGGAGAGCCGGCCCTGGGCGGCGACCAGGGCCCGGGACTGTTCGAGCGACAGCGTCAGCAGCGCGACCGCGGCGTGCACGACGTACCGCGCGGAGGTGTCGAGGCGCTCCTCGGTGCCGACCGCGAGGAAGCCGCGCGGCCGCCGCCCGGTGCCCAGCGACTGGAGCTCGACCCGGTCCTCGCTGCCGGCCGGGCCGGCCACCGCCGCGCTCGCGGGCGCCGGCACGGCCCGCAGCCGGTCGATCTCGCCGCCCAGCCGCGCGGCCCTGCGCCCCGCCCACTCCGGTGCCGCGGCCAGTACCGCGCCGGACGCGTCGTACAGCGCCGCCCAGCCGTTGAGGTGCGCGGCCAGCCGGGCCAGCAGCGCGGCGGTCCCGTCGGGCGCCAGCGCCGCCCTGGTGAGCTCCCGCTGCGCCTCGAAGCCGGCCGTCACCGCCTGGTACCGGTCGGCGGCCACCGCCGCCGACACCGCCTTGCTGATCGCGATGAAGGGCGTGGCCCGCGGCACCTCCAGCAGGGGCAGGCCGGCCTCCTGCGCGGCCTCGACCAGCGCCCGCGGCACCTCGTCGTGGCCCACGCCGACGCCGAACCCGAGCCCGACCACGCCGGCCGCCGCCAGCCGCCGCACGTAGGCGGCCACCGCCCCGGTGTCGGCCGTGTCCAGCTTCAGGCCGGTGGTGAGGAGGAGTTCGCCGCCCTCCAGGTAGGGCGCGGGGTCCTCCAGCTCGCTGGTGTGCACCCAGCGCACCTGCGCGCCGAGCCGCTCGCCCGCGGCGAGCGCGGTGAGCCTGAGCGACGTGTGGTGCGCGAGCGACGCGAGCGTGAGAGGCATGCCTACCTGGTGCCGTTCGAGGACGCAGGCCCGCCGACCGGCCGCCGGCACCCTGGATTCCCCCGCACCGTACCGCACCCCCTCACGTGCGCAGGTCGACCAGCACGGGTGGCGCGTGCTCGCCCGTGGTCGTGGTCAGCGACACCACCGCGTGCCCCACGGGAACCTGATGGGAGAGGTCGGCGGCCGACCAGCGCTCCCGCTCCACCTCGCGGACGGTGACCGACTCGGTGGTGACGACCTCTCCGGTGAACAGCCGCCGTACGCCGCGGCTCAGCCGCCGGGGCAGCCCGCCGGACTGGTCGGGGGTCCGGGTGACGTCGCGGGTCTGCACCCGCATGGTGCCCCACGTCTCGGAGAAGAACCGGCCGTCGCGCGGCGAGACGCCCGCGAACACCATCCGGCAGCCGACCGCGCCGACCACCGCCCCGCGCAGCCCCTCCGGCAGCGCGTCCAGCGAGCGCAGCCCGAACAGCGCGCCGGCGTTGAGGCCGCGCAGGGACGGCAGCGCCCGCAGCGTCCCCTCCGACAGCGCCTGGGCGGCGTCGTCGACCACGATGCAGGCGAACAGCGAGCGGTCCCGGCGGGCGGAGACCGCGGCGGTGAACTGGGCGAGCAGCAGCCGCACCAGGATGCGGGACGCCTCGGCGTGGCCGCGTTCGGGCAGCTCCACCCGGACCCGCAGCGGGTGCGCCAGCGCGTGCATGGCGAACGGCCGGCTGCGCCCCGAGGTGTCGAAGAAGCCGGCGAACGCGGGCCGGTCGAGCACCCCGATCCGGTCGGCGAGCGCGGTGCCGATGTCGCCGGGCCGGGCGCTCTGCCGCTCCCGGGCGTCGAGTTCGCGCACCAGGCCCGGCATGCCCACCGCGTCGACGGCCTCGCGCAGCGCGGCGAAGGCGTGCGGCAGCCCCTCCAGCAGTTCGCGCAGCACCGGCACCGGCGGGAACCGGCCGTGCGCGGCGGCGTAGGGGCCCAGCAACTGGCCCAGCGCGGTGGCGGCGCGGCGCTGGTCGGTCTCCGGTCCGTCGGTCAGCGCCTCGGCGAGCAGCCAGGCGGCCGTGTCGGGATCGGTGGTGCCGCCGTACAGGTCGAGGTCGTAGCGCGAGGCGGGGTCGGCGAGCGAGATCACCACGTCGTACGCCTCGGCCGGGCCGAGGTCCACGTCGGCGCCGGCGACCGCGACGACCGCGGCGCGGCCGGCGAGCGCCTGGAGGCACAGCGACTCGACCACCGGGCGCATCAGCAGTCGGCTCTTGCCGGCGCCGGGCGGCCCGACGGCGAGCAGCCCGGTGCCGAGCACGCCCGGGTCGAGGGCGATGCCCGCGCCGCGGTACTGGTAGCCGTTGCGCTTGTCCTCCACGCCCGTGCCGATCCGCACCTGGCCGCCGAGCAGGTCGTGGTCGGCGGTCCGCCGCGGCACGTCACGGGCGCCGGAGGGGTGCACCATGGCGGCGCCGCCGAGCCGCAGCACGCCGTCCGCGAACTCCTGCGCGCCCTCGTGCCGCTGGTGCACCGCCTGCCATGCCCGGCGCACCCGGGCGCAGTCGACGTCGTTCATCCGGCCGGTGCGCACGTCCTGCGCGAGCCGGTCGGCCACCGCGGCGTACCCGGCCGCCCGCAGCTCCGCCCACTCGGCCGGCGCGGGGAGCGCCGCGGGCTCGCCGGGGCCCTGCTTCGGTACGGCTCCGGGCGCGTACGGCTGCCGGCCGCCGGGCCCGGTGCGCCCGCGCAGCAGGTCGGCCCAGCGGCCGTACTTCGCGGCCGCGACCGCCACGACCAGCGCGGCGATCACGTCGACCTCGTACTGCACGCGCAGCGCCGCCTGCTGGCCGTGCTGGAAGGACGACGGCGGGTAGAACGGCAGTATCAGCGACATCAGCGGCAGGACGTTCTTGTCGCTGAGCACCCAGACGGCCACGCCGATCGCCGCGGCGGCGGCGGCCCGGGCGCGCGGCTCGCTCAGGTAGCGCCGGCCCACCTCCCGCCAACTGCCGATCTTCGCGAAGTAGTGGGTGAGCAGTGCCAGCCACAGGCACTCGTAGAAGGCGGCGGCGAACTGGCCCATCCGTGAGGGGTGGCTGCCGTGCCACCAGGCACCGGGGGTGAGCATGGTCAGCGGGCGCTTCCAGAGCGGGACGTAGCCGTTCTTCATCAGCGACCACAGCAGGAACCAGCACAGCAGCGCCAGCACCGCCCCGCCGATCAGCCTGCGGTCGGTCATCCGGTCGGGGTCGTCCGGCGGCCGGGGCACGTGCCCGTAGGCGTAGATCCCGGGGGCGTCCGACACGCGCGGGGTGCGCAGCCAGCGCTCGACCGCGGACAGCGGCGGCGCCTGCGCCGGGGCGGGCGGTGGCGCGGCCGGCCGCGGCACCGGGGTGTTCGGCGGCCGGGGCGGCGGGGCGGGCTGCCCGTACGGGGCGCCCTGGGGACGGGTGTTGCGGTCCTTGGCATCCATCGCGCGCCTGCCCTCACCCCATCATCGCCGCCGATGCGCACAATGTAGTCGAGCCGCTACGTGGACAAAAGGATCTTGGCGTATTCCGGCGCCGCCGCGCGCACTGTCCGAACCGGCGAAACCGCGGCCCGCAGTGTTACCTATCGGCGTATGCGGGTGCCCCGGGCCCCGCCTACCCTCCGGAGAAAACCGGGGAGCGTCACAGCACACGTAGGGAGAGCGCCGTCATGACCACAGTTCCGCAGGAGCGCAGGCTCGTCACCGAGGTACCAGGACCGAAGTCGCGGGAGCTGGCGGCCCGCAAGTCGGCCGCGGTGGCCGACGGGGTGGGGGTGACGCTGCCGGTGTTCGTGTCCCGCGCGGGCGGCGGCATCGTGGAGGACGTGGACGGCAACCGGCTGATCGACTTCGGCTCGGGCATCGCCGTGACGTCGGTGGGCAACAGCGCGGAGGCGGTGGTCCGGCGGGCCTCGGCCCAGCTCGCGGACTTCACCCACACCTGTTTCATGATCACGCCCTACGAGGGCTACGTCGAGGTGTGCGAGGAGCTGGCCGCGCTCACCCCGGGCGACCACGCGAAGAAGTCCGCGCTGTTCAACTCCGGCGCGGAGGCGGTGGAGAACGCGGTGAAGATCGCCCGCGCGTACACCAGGCGCCCCGCCGTGGTGGTGTTCGACCACGGCTACCACGGCCGGACCAACCTCACGATGGCGCTGACCGCCAAGAACATGCCGTACAAGGAGGGCTTCGGGCCGTTCGCGCCGGAGGTGTACCGGGTGCCGCTGGCGTACGGCTACCGCTGGCTGACCGGGCCCGAGCACGCGGCCGAGGAGGCCGCGGCCCAGGCGATCGACATGATCACCAAGCAGATCGGCGCCGAGCACGTCGCCGCGATCGTGATCGAGCCGATCGCGGGCGAGGGCGGCTTCATCGAGCCCGCGAAGGGCTTCCTGCCGCGGATGGCGCAGTTCGCCCGGGACAACGGCATCGTGTTCGTGGCCGACGAGATCCAGACCGGCTTCTGCCGGACCGGCCAGTGGTTCGCGTGCGAGGACGAGGGTGTGGTGCCGGACCTGATCACCACGGCGAAGGGCATCGCGGGCGGGCTGCCGCTGGCCGCGGTGACCGGCCGCGCGGAGATCATGGACGCGGCGCACTCCGGCGGCCTGGGCGGCACCTACGGCGGCAACCCGGTGGCGTGCGCGGCCGCGCTCGGCGCGATCGAGACGATGCGCGAGCTGGACCTGCCGGCCCGGGCGCGGCGGATCGGCGAGGTGATGACGCCGCGGCTGCGCGCGCTGCAGGAGAAGTTCCCGGCGATCGGCGAGGTCCGCGGCCGGGGCGCGATGATCGCGGTCGAGCTGGTGCGGCCGGGCACGAAGGAGCCGGACCCGGCGCTGACCACCGCGGTCGCCAAGGCGTGCCACGCGGCCGGCCTGGTCGTGCTGACGTGCGGCACGTACGGGAACGTGTTGCGCTTCCTGCCGCCCCTGGTGATCGGCGAGGATCTGTTGCGGGAGGGCCTGGACATCATCGAGGCGGCCTTCGCCGGCGTGTGAACGTGAGACGTGCCGTGTGGCGGGTGTGGCCCGTGGGACACGGGGGACGGGGTCGTGAAGAAGGTGTGCGAGCCTGATGGCGGACGGGTGATCGGCGGCCCTGATGAGCCGCCTGTGACGTACGGTTTCCGAGGAACACCCCGCACGTGGCCGAATCCCAGTGAGGAGGCCGCGGGCGACACCGCGCCGATGAATCCCCATCACCGGCGCAGCAGTGCCCTCGCGCACGAAAACGCCGGGACCTCTGGCCCCGGTGATCCTCGCCGATCGGCTGGCCGTTCGTCCCAAACCCCCCGGGACGGACGGTACGGCGATCGCCCTGGCCGCCCCGGAACTCTCCCCCCTGTTCCGGGGCGGCTGACTCCTTTCCGGGCCCTCGCCGCGCTCGCCGGCCTCCTCGCCCTCGCCGTCACCGCCTTCTGCCTGCTGACCTGGCAGGTGTCCAGCGGCGGCCGGCTGGTCGCGGACGACTGGCGGGCGCTGCGCGCCGCGCGGCGGGCGGCCGCCGCGCACCCGGGGTTCGACGGCGCCGCGCACGTCCTGTGCGACCTCGGCGACATCGCGGTGGCCGTGCCGGTGTCACTGGCCGCTCTGCTGCTGGCCGCCCGGCTGGGGCGCCGGGCGGGGCTGCGCCGCTGGTGGGTGCCGCCGGCCGCCGCGGCGCTGGCGCTGTGCCTGCTCCCGGTGGTGGTGGGCGGGGTGAAGTCGGCGGTGGACCGCCCGGCGCCGGGCCGGGTGCGCGCCGACCCGGACTACGGCTACTTCCCGTCCGGCCACACCGCGACCTCCTCCGTGGCGTTCGGGCTGGCCGCACTGGTGCTGCTGCCGTACGTGCGGCGTACGGCGCTGCGCGTGCTGCTGGCCGTCGGCACCGCGCTGCTGGCGCTGCTGGTGGGGGTCGCGCTGGTGTGGTGCGACTTCCACTGGCCGCTGGACGTGCTGGCGAGCTGGTGCCTGGCGGTGGCGCTGCTGGCGGCCGTGGCGGCCGCGCAGCGGGTGCCGGGGGCGGTCAGGAGTTGGTCGGGAAGCCCAGGTTGAGCCCCGCGTGCGAGGGGTCGGGCCAGCGCTGGGTGACGGCCTTGCCGCGGGTGAAGAAGCGCACCCCGTCCTCGCCGTAGGCGTGCGCGTCGCCGAACAGCGAGGACTTCCACCCGCCGAAGGAGTAGTACGCCACCGGCACCGGGATCGGCACGTTGATGCCGACCATGCCCACCTCCACCTCGCGCTGGAAGCGCCGGGCCGCCCCGCCGTCGCAGGTGAACAGCGCGGTGCCGTTCCCGTACGGGTTGGCGTTGATCAGCTCCAGCCCGGCGTCGTAGCTGGGCACGCGCACCACGGAGAGCACCGGGCCGAAGATCTCGTCGTCGTAGACGGACATGCCGGGGCGGACGTGGTCGAAGAGGGTCGGGCCGAGCCAGAAGCCGCCGGGGTCGCCGTCCACGGCGTGCTTGCGGCCGTCGGCGACCAGCACGGCGCCGTCGGCGGTGCCGGAGTCGAGGTAGCCGGTGACCTTGTCCCGGTGCGCGCCGGTGACCAGGGGGCCCATCGCGGAGCCGGGCGCCGAGCCGGGGCCGACGGTCAGGGTGGCGATGCGCTGCTTGATCCGCGCCACCAGGTCGTCGCCGACCGGGTCGACCGCGACCAGCACGGAGACCGCCATGCAGCGCTCGCCGGCGGCGCCGTAGCCGGCGTTGACCGCCGCGTCCGCGGCGAGGTCGAGGTCGGCGTCGGGCAGCACCAGCATGTGGTTCTTGGCACCGCCCAGGGCCTGGACGCGCTTGCCGTGGCGGGTGCCGGCCTCGTAGACGGACCGGGCGACCGGGGTGGAGCCGACGAAGGAGACCGCCTTGACGCCGGGGTGCTCCAGCAGCCGGTCGACGGCGGCGCGGTCGCCGTGCACGACGTTGAACACGCCGTCGGGCAGGCCGGCCTCCCGCCACAGGGCGGCGAGGAAGTTCGCCGCGGACGGGTCCTTCTCGGACGGCTTGACGATGACGGTGTTGCCGGTGGCGATGGCGAGCGGGAAGAACCACATCGGCACCATGGCGGGGAAGTTGAACGGCGAGACGATCGCGACCGGGCCCAGCGGCTGGCGCAGCGAGTAGACGTCGATGTCGGTGGACGCCTGCTCGGTGTAGGCGCCCCTGGCCAGTTGCGGGATGCCGCAGGCGTACTCGACGACCTCCAGGCCGCGGGCGACCTCGCCGAGCGCGTCGGAGTGCACCTTGCCGTGCTCGGAGACGATCAGCGCGGCCAGCTCGTCGCGGCGGGCGTGGAGCAGCTCGCGGAAGGCGAACAGCACCCCGGTGCGCCGGGCGACGGAGGCGTCGCGCCAGCCGCCGAACGCCGCGGTGGCGGCGTCGACCGCCTCGTCCACGACGTCGGGCCCGGCGAAGTCCACCCGCCCGGTGACGCGGCCGGTGGCCGGGTCGTAGACGTCGCCGTGCCGCTCGGCGGTGCCCGTCCAGGCGCGGCCGGCGATCCAGTGCGTGATGTGCGAGGTCGAGGTCGTCACGGGGTGAGCCCTTCCGTCGTCGTCTGCCGCCAGTGTCGCCACGGGCGGCGGGGTGCCACAAGGACCCGGGCGCGACGGCGGGGGCGGGTCGCCCTCAGCCGCCGGCGAGCCGGGCGGCCGCCTCGTGCATCGCGAGTTCGAGCACGACCGGGTCGGTCAGGTGCCCGGTGCCGTCCGGCGGGATCAGCCAGCGCACTCCCCCGGTCGGCCGGCCGGGGTAGGGCACCACGATCCAGGTGCCGCGGCCGGCGCCGCGCACCCCGGTGCCGAGCCAGCGCGCCGCGGTGCCCGGCGGCACGAAGAAGCCCATCCGCTCCTCGCCGAAGTCGGCGAGCACCGGGCCGGTCCGGCCCATCAGCCGGGTCAGCACGTCGAGGGTGGGGTAGCCGATCCGGACCGGCACGATCAGCACGTCCCACTGCCGCCCGGCGGGCAGCAGCGCCACGCCGAGCGGGCTGCGCTCCCACTCCCGTCTGCATCCCCGCGGGTCGTCCGCGACCGAAGCCAGCCACTCCACCGCGCCCTTCGCGCCCGTGTCGGCCATCCTTGGACCCCTCCGTCCGTCGTGCGAGGCGTGTGCCGTCACACGGGAGAGGGCGTCGGGGCCGGTTCATTACGCGGGTTCGGCCCCTCATCGGCTGTGACCCGCCTCACACCGCGCGGCGGGCCGGCGCGGCGGGCCGCTCACGAGTCGAAGCCGAGGCCGGCCCGGTCCAGGGCGCGCAGCCACAGGTTGCGCCGCCCCGCGGCCCGGTCGGCGCGCGCCAGCGACCACTGCGTCAGCCCGATCGCGGCGGTGGCCAGCGGCTCGGGCGGGAAGGGCAGCGGGCGCCGGCGGACCATGGCGAGCGCGGTGCGCTCGGTGGTCCGCCCGGCCAGCAGGTCGAGCATCACCTCGGCCCCGAACCGCGTGGCGCCGACCCCGAGCCCGGTGTACCCGGCCGCGTAGGCGACCCGGCCGCCGAACCCGGTGCCGAAGAACGCCGAGAAGCGGGTGCAGGTGTCGATGGCGCCGCCCCAGGCGTGGCTGAACCTGACCCCCTCCAACTGCGGGAAGCACGCGAAGAAGTGCCGGGCCAGCCGCAGGTACGTCTCCGGCCGCTGGTCGTAGGCGGCGCTCATCCGGCCGCCGCGCGGGTAGACCGCGTCGTAGCCGCCCCACAGCACCCGGCCGTCGGCGGTGAGCCGGAAGTAGTGGAAGCGGTTGGCGCTGTCGCCCAGCCCCTGCCGGCCGCGCCAGCCGATCGCGGCGCGCTGTTCGGCGGTGAGCGGCTCGGTGGTCAGGGCGTAGTCGTAGACCGGCACGGTGTGGCGCCGGGTCCGGCGCAGCAGCGAGGGGAACACGCCGGTGCCCAGCGCCACGTGGTGGGCCAGCGCCCGGCCGTAGGGGGTGCGCACCGCGAGGGCGGCGCCGTAGCGGACCAGGGACAGGGCGGGGGTGTGCTCGTAGATCCGCACCCCGGCCCGGTCGGCGGCGTGCCGCAGGCCCCAGGCGAGCTTGGCCGGGTGGACCAGGGCGACGCCGCGCCGGTCGTACAGCCCGGCGTGGAAGGTGGGCGAGTCGACCTCGGCGCGCACCTGGTCGCGGTCGAGGAACTCCAGGTCGACGCCGTGCCGCCGCGCGGTGGCGTGCGCCTGGCGCAGCTCGTCGACCTGGTACGGGGCGGTGGCCACGTCGATCTCGCCGGTCCGCTCGAACTCGCAGTCCAGGCCGTGGCGCCGCACCGCGTCCTCGATGGCGTCGAGGTTGCGCGCGCCGAGTTCCTGCAGGGCGGCGAACTCGTCGGGCCAGCGCGCGAGTCCGTTGGCGAATCCGTGGGTGAGGCTGGCCGCGCAGAAGCCGCCGTTGCGGCCGGAGGCGGCCGCGCCGATCCTGCCGCCCTCGATCAGCACCACGTCCCGGCCCGGGTCGCGCTCCTTGGCCAGCAGCGCGGTCCACAGCCCGCTGTAGCCGCCGCCGACCACCAGCAGGTCGCAGTGCTCCACGCCGGACAGCGCCGGTTCGGCCTCCGGGCGCGCCGGGTCGTCGAGCCAGTACGGCACCGGGCGGACGGAGGCGAGGGCGCGGGCGGCGTCCACGTCAGCCACGCGCCTTCCTGCGGCCGCCGACCAGTTGGCCGGCCAGCACCAGCAGCACCGCGAGCACGAACATGGCGGTGCCGATCACGTTGACCTGCACCGGGGTGCCGCGCTGCGCCGAGCCCCAGACGAACATCGGGAAGGTGACGCTGTTGCCGGCGTTGAAGCTGGTGATGATGTAGTCGTCGAAGGACAGCGCGAAGGACAGCAGGGCGCCGGCGGCGATGCCGGGCGCGGCCAGCGGCAGCGTGACCCGCAGGAAGGTCTGCGTCGGGGTGGCGTACAGGTCCTGCGCGGCCTGCTCCAGGCGCGGGTCCATGCTCATCACGCGGGCCTTGACCGCGGTGACCACGAAGCTCAGGCAGAACATGACGTGCGCGATGAGGATGGTCCAGAAGCCGAACTGGATGCGCATGTTGAGGAAGAGGGTGCCGAGCGAGGCGCCCATCACCACCTCGGGCATCGCCATCGGCAGGAAGATCAGCATGTTGGTGGCCGCGCGGCCGCGGAAGCGGTAGCGGGCCAGCGCGAAGGCGGTCATGGTGCCGAGCACGGTGGCGGCGATGGTGGCGTAGACGGCGATCTTCAGGCTGAGGCCGAGCGAGCCGCACATGCCCGAGACCCCGCAGGGGTGCTGCCAGGCGTCGGTGGAGAACTGGTTCCAGGTGTAGTTGAAGCGGCTCTTGGGCTTGTTGAAGGAGAAGGCGAGCACCACCGCGTTCGGCAGGATCATGTAGACGAGGGCGAGGACGCCCGCGATCACCACGAGGTTGGCGCGCAGCCGGCGGACGAGGCGCATCAGACCAGCTCCTCCGTTCCGGCACGGCGGATGTAGACGGTGACGACGGCGAGGATGACCGCCATCAGGATGAACGACAGGGCGGCGGCCGTCGGGTAGTCGAGGACCCGCAGGAACTGCGCCTCGATGACGTTGCCGATCATCTGCTGGTTGGTGGAGCCCAGCAACTCGGCGTTGATGTAGTCCCCGGAGGCGGGGATGAAGGTCAGCAGGGTGCCGGCCACCACCCCGGGCATCGACAGCGGGAAGGTCACCTTGCGGAAGACGGTGAGGGGCGTGGCGTACAGGTCGCCGGCCGCCTCGTGCAGCCGACCGTCCACCCGCTCCAGCGAGGTGTACAGCGGAAGGATCATGAACGGCAGGAAGTTGTAGGTCAGGCCGCACACGACCGCCAGCGGGGTGGCCAGCACCCGGTGACCCTGGGTGATCCGCAGCCAGGACGTCACGTCCAGCACGTGGAGGTCGTTGAGGAGGGAGACCACCGGGCCCTGGTCGGCGAGGATCGTCTCCCAGGCGAGGGTGCGGATCAGGAAGCTGGTGAAGAACGGCGCGATCACCAGGACCAGCACCAGGTTGCGCCACCGCCCGGCGCGGAAGGCGATGGTGTACGCCAGCGGGTAGCCGATCAGCAGGCACAGCGCGGTGGCGACGGCGGCGTAGACCAGGGAGCGCACGAAGTGCGGCCAGTACTCGCTGAGCGCGTCCCAGTAGGTGGCGAAGTGCCAGGTGACCTTGAAGCCGTCCTCCAGCGTGCCGGTCTGCACGGACGTCGACGCCTGGTACACCATCGGGGCCACGAAGAAGACCAGCAGCCAGGCGACACCGGCCAGCAGCAGCAGGTAGGGCACCCGGCGGCGGCGGGCGGCCGCGCGGCGCACCGCCTCGGGCGGCGGGGGCGCCGCCGCGGCGGGCGCCGGCGCGGGCTGGGTGGCGGCGCTCATACGGCGGCCCCCTCGGCGGGCTCGGTGCGCCCGGTGCCGTCGTCGCCGCCCTCGCCCGGCTGCGGGCCGCCGGACGCCGCTCCGGGCGCCGCGTCGTCGAGTCCCGCGCCGAGCCCGGCGCCGATGTCCTGCCCGGCGTCCAGGCCGAAGGTGTGCTCGGGGTTCCAGTGCAGGACGACCGGTGCGCCGGGCACCAGGCGGGTGTCGCGCTCGACGTTCGGCACGAAGACCTCCAGGCCGGCGCCGACGGGGCTGTCGACCACGTACTGGGTGGAGACGCCGATGAAGCTGGAGTCCACGATCCGGCCGGGTATCCGGTTGCGGCCGGCGGGCACGCCGTCCTCGTCGTCGCGGTGGGCCAGGGTGATCTTCTCCGGGCGGACCCCGGCCAGCACCCGGCCGCCGGCGGCCGCCGGGGTGCGGCAGCGGGCGGCCGGCAGCGCCAGCTCGTACCCGGCGCGCTCCAGCCGCAGGGTGTCGTCGAAGACGCCGGCGACCTCGGCCTCGATCAGGTTGGAGGTGCCCAGGAAGTTCGCCACGAAGGTGGAGGCGGGGTTCTCGTAGAGGTCGGCGGGCGCGCCCATCTGCTCGACCCGGCCGGCGTTCATCACCGCGACCGTGTCGGCCATCGTCATGGCCTCCTCCTGGTCGTGGGTGACGTGGACGAAGGTGATGCCCACCTCGGTCTGGATGCGCTTGAGCTCCAGTTGCATCTGGCGGCGCAGCTTCAGGTCGAGGGCGCCGAGCGGCTCGTCCAGCAGCAGCACCTTCGGCTGGTTGATCAGTGCCCGGGCCACCGCGACGCGCTGCTGCTGGCCGCCGGAGAGCTGGTGCGGCCGGCGCCGGGCCAGCGGGCCGAGCTGCACCAGTTCGAGCATCTCGCCGACCTGCTTGCGCACCGACTTGATGCCGCGCCGGCGCAGCCCGAACGCGACGTTCTCGTAGATGTCCAGGTGCGGGAAGAGCGCATAGTTCTGGAAGACCGTGTTGACCGGGCGCTTGTACGGCGGCAGGGCGGTGACGTCCTGGCCGCCGAGGTGCACCGCGCCGGTGCTGGGGGTCTCCAGGCCGGCGATCATCCGCAGGGTGGTGGTCTTGCCGCAGCCGGAGGCGCCGAGCAGCGCGAAGAACGAGCCGGCCGGCACCGACAGTTCGAGCGGGTGCACGGCGGTGAAGGCGCCGTAGGACTTGCTGATCCCGGTGAGGCGTACGGCGTCGGCGGACTTGGCTGTGCTCGTGCTGGGGGTCGTCATGGGGAGTGTCCTCGGTGGGTGCGGGAGCAGGCCGGGGTCAGGCGCCGATGAGTTTGGAGAACTTGTCCTCGTACCGCGCGTCCTCGGTGTCGGTGAGCGAGCGGAACTCGTGGCCCTTGGCGTCCATCGACGCGTCGGGGATGATCAGCGGGTTGCTCGCCAGCTTCGGGTCGATCTTGGCCAGGTACGGCTTCACCCCGGCGACCGGGCACACGTAGTTGATGTACGCCGCGACCTGGGCGGCGACCGGCGGCTCGTAGTAGTAGTCGATCAGCCGTTCCGCGTTCGTCTTGTGCCGCGCCTTGTCGGGGATCAGCAGGTTGTCGGTGGAGGACAGGAAGCCCGCGTCGGGGAAGACGTACTCGATGTCCGGGTCGTCAAGACGCAGCTGGACCAGGTCGCCGGCCCAGGCGACGCAGGCGGCGATGTCGCCCTTGCTGAGGCCGTCGGTGTAGTCGTTGCCGGTGAACTTCCGGATCTGCTGGCTGTCGACGGCCTTCTGGATGCGGGCGACGGCCGCGTCGAAGGTGTCGTCGGTGACCTTCTCGGGCAGCTCGCCCATGTCCAGCAGGGTCATCCCGATGGTGTCCCGCATCTCGGAGAGCATGGCGACCCTGCCCTTGAGCGAGCCGTCCTCCAGCAGTTGGGAGACGGAGGTGACCTTCCGCCCGCCGGTGGCCTTCTTGTTGTAGGCGATACAGGTGCTGATGCCCTGCCAGGGGTAGGAGTAGGCGCGCCCGGGGTCCCAGTCGGGGCTGCGGAAGCGCTGCTCCAGGTTGGCGTAGGCGTGCGGCAGGTTCGCGGAGTCCAGTTGCTGCACCCAGCCGAGCCGGATCATCCGGCCGGCCAGCCAGTCGGTGAGCACCATCAGGTCGCGGCCGGTGTCCTGGCCGGCGGCGAGCTGCGGCTTGATCTTGCCGAAGAACTCGACGTTGTCGTTGATGTCCTCGGTGTACTTCACCTTGATGCCGGTGCGCTTGGTGAAGGCGTCGAGGGTGGGGTGGTGCTTGCCGTCGTCGGTGACGTCGATGTACTCGGTCCAGTTGGAGAAGTCGACCACCTTCTCCTGCGCCGAGTGGTCGGTGGAGGCGGTCGCGCCCTTGCGGCCGGCCGCGGGGATGCCGCAGCCGGTGAGGCCGACGCCGGCGAGCGCGCCGAGCCCGGCGACCCGCAGCAGCGAGCGGCGGGCGAGCGCGGCCCGCCCGCTGGTCATGCTGCGCGCCATGGCGGCGCGCTGGGGCGGGGAGAGGGTCTCGAACTGCTCCATGGGTGGTGCCCTTCCGAGGGTTTCGGCCGGGTGGCGCCGGGCGGGTGGCCGGGGGCGGCGGAGCGGACCGGCCAGGTGCGGCCGGGACACCCCACCGGGGTCGCGAGTCCATGTACCAGCGTGGTCAAAGCCTGGAATGATGGATGATCCTGGCAGAGCGGACCGCCTCCAACAAGGGATTCCGTTGTTGCCTTTTGGTTAATCGACGGATTCTGCGCCCGGCCGCCCTCGGCACCGGTGCCCGGCGGCACGAACGTGCGGCCCGCCGGGCGGGTGCCGCCCCGCACGCCCGGGCGCGGCCGTGTCGCCCGCCGGCGTGCCCGGGCCCGCGCGGACGGGCCCATTACGATGAACGGCACCGGCCGGCGCACCGGCCCGTCCCGCACGTCCACCGGAGGAACCCCGCATGTCCGAGACCGCACCCGGCCCCTCCCCCGCCGTCCGGGCCGGCGCCGCCCCCGCCCCGGGGACCGCTCCGGGCACCGGACTGGACTCCTTCATCGCCGGGCTGCCGAAGGCCGAGCTGCACGTCCACCACGTCGGCTCGGCCTCCCCGCGGATCGTCTCCGAACTGGCCGCGCGGCACCCGGACTCCGCGGTGCCCTCGGACCCGGCCGCGCTCGCCGACTACTTCACGTTCCGGGACTTCGCCCACTTCATCCAGGTCTACCTGTCGGTGGTGGACCTGATCCGGGACGCCGAGGACATCCGGCTGCTGACCTACGAGGTGGCGCGGGACATGTCCCGGCAGCAGATCCGCTACGCCGAGCTGACCGTGACCCCCTACTCCTCGACCCGCCGGGGCATCCCCGAGCAGGCGTTCATGGAGGCGATCGAGGACGCGCGCAAGGCCGCCGAGGCGGAACTGGGCGTGGTGCTGCGCTGGTGCTTCGACATCCCCGGCGAGGCGGGCCTGGCCTCGGCGGAGGAGACCGCGCACCTGGCGGTGGACCTGCGGCCGGAGGGCCTGGTCTCCTTCGGGCTCGGCGGGCCCGAGATCGGGGTGCCGCGGGCGCAGTTCAAGCCGTACTTCGACCGGGCCAGGGCGGCCGGACTGCACAGCGTGCCGCACGCCGGGGAGGCGACCGGCCCGCAGACGGTCTGGGACGCGCTGGAGCTCCTGGGCGCGGAGCGGATCGGCCACGGCACCAGCGCCGTGCAGGACCCCCGGCTGCTGGACCACCTCGCCGAGCACCGCATCCCGCTGGAGGTGTGCCCGACCTCCAACATCGCCACCCGGGTGGTGCCGACGCTGGAGGAGCACCCGATCCGGCGGATGGTCGAGGCGGGCGTGCTGGTCACCGTCAACAGCGACGACCCGCCGATGTTCGGCACCGACCTCAACACCGAGTACGCCGTCGCCGCCCGGCTGCTGGAGCTGGACCGCGCCGGCGTCGCGGAGCTGGCGAAGAACGCGGTGCACGCGTCCTTCCTGGAGCCGGCGGGCAAGGCGCGGCTGGCGGCGGAGATCGACGCCTACACCGCGGCGTACGGCACCCCGGGCGGCGGCCCGGGCGTTCCCGCCGCCCGGAGCTGACGCCGTGGCAGCGCGCCCCGGGCACCCGGTCGCCGTCGTCGCGCACCGGGGCGACCCCTACGTCCACCGCGAGAACACGCTGCCGTCGGTGCGCTCGGCCCTGGACAGGGGCGCCGACGTGGTCGAGGTGGACGTCCGCCTCACCCGTGACGGCGTGCCGGTGCTGCTGCACGACCCGACGCTGGAGCGGCTGTGGGGCGTCGCGGCGCCGGTGGCCTCGCTGGCATACCAGGAGGTGGCCGAGGCGACCGGCGGCGGCGTGCCGTCCTTCGCGGACGCGCTCGCCGAACTCCTGCGGCGGCCCGGCCCGGCCCGGATGCTGATCGACCTCACGGAGGCCGCCCAGGCGCCCGCGGCCGTCGCGGCCGTACGGGAAGCGGGCGCGGCGGACCGGGTCTACTACTGCGGGAAGCTGTCCGCGATGCGCGAGGTGCGCGCGCTGGAACCCGCGGCCGAGGTCGCCATGACGTGGACCACCTCCGCGCGCCCGGCCGGCACGCTGCTGGACGGCCTCGCGCCGCGCTGGCTCAACCTCCGCTTCGGCCTGGCGGACCCGGCGACGGTCGCGTGGGCGCACGACCGCGGGCTGCTGGTCGCCGCCTGGACGGCCGACCGGCGGCGCTCGATGGCCCGCCTGGTCGCGGCCGGGGTGGACGCCATCACCACCAACCGGCCGGAGGTGCTGCTGCGGCTGCGGGGCAGGACCGGCTGACCCGTACCCCGGCCGCGCCGCGGGCGCGGGTACCCCGCACCCGCGCCCGCGCACGCGCCCGCACGGCACGCCGCGAACGCCGCCTTCCGGTCGTCACACCCCGGTCGTCGCGCCACGCCGCTCACACCACGCCGCTCACGCCTCCAGCGACGTCATGACGTGCTTGATCCGGGTGTAGTCCTCGAAGCCGTAGGCGGACAGGTCCTTGCCGTAGCCGGACTGCTTGAACCCGCCGTGCGGCATCTCGGCGACCAGCGGGATGTGGGTGTTGATCCACACGCAGCCGAAGTCGAGCTTCTTGGACATCCGCATCGCCCGGCCGTGGTCCTTCGTCCACACCGAGGAGGCCAGGCCGTAGTCCACGTCGTTGGCCCAGGCCACGGCCTGCTCCTCGTCGGTGAACGACTGCACGGTGATGACCGGGCCGAACACCTCGCGCTGCACGGCCTCGTCGTCCTGCAGCAGCCCGGAGACGACGGTGGGCGCGTAGAAGTAGCCCTCCTCGCCCACCCGGTGACCGCCGGCCTCGACCTTGGCGTGCGCGGGCAGCCGGTCGACGAAGCCGGCGACCTGGGCGAGCTGGTTGGCGTTGTTGAGCGGGCCGAAGAGCACGTCCTCGTCGTCGGGCAGGCCGGTCCTGGTGCCGGCGGCGACCTTGGCCAGCGCCGCGGTGAACTCCTCGCGCACGCCCTCCTGCACGAGCACCCGGCACGCGGCGGTGCAGTCCTGGCCGGCGTTGAAGAAGCCGGCGACCGCGATGTCCTCGGCGGCCTTGGCCAGGGCCTGGCTGTCCAGGTCGTCGAAGACCACCACCGGGGCCTTGCCGCCCAGCTCCAGGTGCACCCGCTTGACGTCCTTGGCGGCGGACCCGGCGACCTCGATGCCGGCCCGGACCGAGCCGGTGATGGACGCCATCGCCGGCACCGGGTGCTCGACCATCAGCCGACCGGTGTCGCGGTCGCCGCAGACCACGTTGAAGACGCCCTTGGGCAGCACCCCGGCGAGGATCTCGGCGAGCAGCACGGTCGAGGCCGGGGTGGTGTCCGACGGCTTGAGCACCACGGTGTTGCCGGCCGCGATCGCCGGGGCGAACTTCCACACCGCCATCATCATCGGGTAGTTCCACGGCGCGACCTGCGCGCAGACCCCTACCGGCTCGCGCCGCACGATGGAGGTCAGGCCCTCCATGTACTCGCCCGCCGACCGGCCCTCCAGCATCCGGGCCGCGCCGGCGAAGAACCGGATCTGGTCCACCATCGGCGGGACCTCCTCGCTCGCGGTCAGCGCGAGCGGCTTGCCGGTGTTCTCGCTCTCCACCGCCACCAGTTCGTCGGCGCGCGCCTCGATCGCGTCGGCGATCCGCAGGAGCGCCTTCTGCCGCTCGGCGGGCGTGGTGTCGCGCCAGCCCGGGAAGGCGGCCTGTGCGGCGGCCATGGCCGCGTCCACGTCGGCCTTGCCGGACAGCGGCGCGGTCGCGTACGCCCGGCCCGTGACCGGACTGACCACCTCGGTGGTGCGCCCGTCGGCGGCGTCGCGGAATTCTCCGTCGATGTGGTTGCGCAGAGTACGGAGTTCGGTCACGGCGCTTGCTCCCTGGTCCATCCGGTTCGTGTCCATGTAGTGAGACACAGCCCAGCCTAACGCCAGGACTGCCGTATTCGACACACCCGCCGGGCTACAACAACCGATTCAGTGTTACAGACGGCTTAACACAACGGAATTCATCGTGCGGGGCTTGCGGGACCGTCGACCTCTCCTGCACAGTGGTGCGCGTGGCCACTCGTGACATGAACGGCGCCGCCGCCTCCATAGACGCGGTGTCGAAGGCGATCATCGAACAGCTCCAGGAGGACGGGCGCCGCCCCTACGCGGCGATCGGCAAGGCGGTGGGGCTGTCCGAGGCCGCGGTGCGCCAGCGGGTGCAGAAGCTGCTCGACCAGGGCGTCATGCAGATCGTCGCGGTGACCGACCCGCTCACCGTCGGCTTCCGCCGCCAGGCGATGGTCGGCGTCAACGTCGAGGGCGACCTCGAACCGGTCGCCGACGCGCTCGCGGCCCTCGACGAGGTCGAGTACGTGGTGCTGACGGCCGGCTCCTTCGACCTGCTGGTGGAGATCGTCTGCGAGGACGACGACCACCTGCTGGAGATGATCAACAAGCGCATCCGCGCGCTGCCGGGTGTCCGCTCCACCGAGACCTTCGTCTACCTCAAGCTCCGCAAGCAGACCTACACCTGGGGAACCAGATAGCCATGACCGCTTCGCACGCCGATCAGCCCGACTCGTCGAAGTCCGCGTACGACCACCTGTGGATGCACTTCACCCGCATGTCGGACTACCAGGACTCCCCGGTGCCGACCATCGTCCGCGGCGAGGGCTCCTCCATCTACGACGCACGCGGCAAGCGCTACATCGACGGCCTGTCCGGGCTGTTCGTGGTGCAGGCCGGACACGGACGCCACGAACTCGCCGAGACCGCCTACAAGCAGGCGCAGGAGCTGGCCTTCTTCCCGATCTGGAGCTACGCCCACCCCAAGGCGGTCGAGCTCGCCGAGCGGCTGGCCGGATACGCCCCCGGCGACCTGAACAAGGTCTTCTTCACCACCGGCGGCGGCGAGGCGGTGGAGACCGCCTGGAAGCTGGCGAAGCAGTACCACAAGCTGACCGGCAACCACACCCGGTACAAGGTGATCTCGCGCGCGGTCGCCTACCACGGCACCCCGCAGGGCGCGCTGTCCATCACCGGGCTGCCGGCGCTCAAGGCCCCGTTCGAGCCGCTGGTGCCCGGCGCCCGCAAGGTGCCCAACACCAACATCTACCGCGCCCCGATCCACGGCGACGACCCGGAGGCGTTCGGCCGCTGGGCCGCCGACCAGATCGAGCAGGAGATCCTCTTCGAGGGCCCCGAGACGGTCGCCGCGGTCTTCCTGGAGCCGGTGCAGAACGCCGGCGGCTGCTTCCCGCCGCCGCCCGGCTACTTCCAGCGGGTCCGCGAGATCTGCGACCGGTACGGCGTGCTGCTCGTCTCCGACGAGGTGATCTGCGCCTTCGGGCGGCTGGGCACGATGTTCGCCTGCGACAAGTTCGACTACGTCCCCGACATGATCACCTGCGCCAAGGGCATGACCTCCGGGTACTCCCCGATCGGCGCGTGCATCGTCTCCGACCGGCTGGCCGAGCCGTTCTACCACGGCGACAACACGTTCCTGCACGGCTACACCTTCGCCGGCCACCCGGTCTCGGCCGCCGTGGCCCTCACCAACCTCGACATCTTCGAGCGGGAGGGCCTCAACCAGCACGTGCTCGACCACGAGGCCGCCTTCCGGGCCACCCTCGACAAGCTGCGCGACCTGCCGATCGTGGGCGACGTGCGGGGCAACGGCTTCTTCTACGGCATCGAGCTGGTCAAGGACAAGGCGACCAAGGAGACGTTCACCGACGAGGAGACCGAGCGCGTCCTGTACGGCTTCCTGTCCAAGGCGCTCTTCGACAACGGGCTCTACTGCCGCGCCGACGACCGCGGCGACCCGGTGATCCAGCTCGCGCCGCCGCTCATCTCCGAGCAGCCGCTCTTCGACGAGATCGAGTCCATCCTGCGCGGCGTGCTCCAGGAGGCGTGGACCAAGCTCTGACGGCGCCCCGCCCCCGCCCGGGGGCGGGCTCGGCCGATCGGGGGCATCGCGGCTGCGCCTGCGGGGCGGGGCCGCGATGCGCGCATAGCGTGCCGAGCAGTGACCGGACACGTCCCGGGCTCGTTGCCCGGGTGAACTCGCGATCCGCGGAGGTACGGCATGGAGGCCCCGCCCGACAACGACGTGCTCTGGGCTCGCGCCCTGCGTCACTCCTACCAGGGCACGCCCGCGCTGCTCGGTGTCTCGGTGGGCGTGCGGGCCGGGGAGATCCTCGCGCTCGCCGGCCCGCGCGGCTCGGGCAAGTCGACGCTGCTGCGCTGCCTGTCCGGGCAGCTCGTCCCGGACGAGGGCGAGGTGTGGTTCAACAGCGGCCCGGTGCACACCCTGCCGGAGACCGCCCGCGAACGGCTGCGCCGCGACCGCTTCGGCTGGGTGGGCGCCGACCCGCAGCTACTGCCCGAGCTGAACGTCTGGGAGAACGCCGCCCTCCCGCTGCTGCTGCGCGGTGAGAGCGGCAGGGTCGCCCGGGCCGCCGCCCGCGAGTGGCTCGACCGCCTCGACATCGGCGACATCGCCCGGCGGCGGCCGACCGGTCTGTCCGCCGCCAGGCGCCAGCGGGTCGCCGTGGCACGAGCACTGGTCACCGGGCCCGCCGTGGTCTTCGCCGACGAGCCGACCGCCCCGCTGCACCGGGACGAGCGCACCCTGGTGCTGCGCACCCTCACCAGCGCGGCCCGCACCCACGGCATCACGGTCGTGCTGGCCACCACCGACCCCGACATCGCCGCCCACGCCGACCGCATCGTGCCCTTCGCCGACGGCCGGGTGGCGCCCTTTGCCCACGACCCGGGCCAGGACCAAGGCCAGGGCGAGGACCAGGCCAAGGGGCCGGGGAAGGGCCAGGGGAAGGGCCCTCAGCAGGGGCAGAGCAAGGACCTGTCCACTCCCCGCCCGGCGACCGTATGAGTGCCCGCGGCGTGCACCCGGGCCCGGCCGCCGGCGGCCGGCGGACCGGGCCGCGACCGGTCGCGGCCGGACGCGGGGGGAGCGGTCCGTGCTGAGCCTGCGGCTGCTGCGCGGGGCCGGACCCGCCGCGCTGGGCCGGTGGGCCCTGGTCGCCCTCGCCTCCTGCGGCGCCGGCCTGCTCCTGCTGGCGGCCCTCGGCTGGGCCCTGGCCCACCCGGGCGGCGACACCTCCGACGCGGTGGTGCGGCTCGGCTGGTGCGTGGTGCCGGTCGCCGTCAGCGTGCAGCTCGCCGTCGTGGTGGGCCGCGCGCAGTCCAGCACCTGGCCCCGGGAGGGACTGGCCGCGGCCGGCCTCGGCCGCAACGGCGTGGTGCTGCTGGCCGCGGCGACCGTGACCGCGGTGTGCGTGTTCGGCAGCGTGCTGGCCCTGCTCGCTTTCCTCCAGTTGCGCGGCGACGTGACCGGCGTGCCCTACCACGGCGTGGGGCCCGGGCTGCTCGCCGCGGGCCGCAGCCTGCCGCCGGCCGGAGCGGTCACCCTGCTCGCGCTGGTCCCGCTGGCGGCCGGCGCCGCGAGCGCCGCGCGGCTGCGGGCCGGAGCGGAGCCGGGCGACGACATGCCGGGCGAGCTGCCGTGGGGCGTCGCGCTGGTCGCCGTCGGGCTGGCGGTCGAGGCGACGGCGCCGGACCGGCACACCTTCCCGCTGCCCAGCGGTCTCGGGGCGATGGCACCGGCCGCGGTCGGCGGCTGGGCGCTGGCCACCGCCGGCCTGGTCCTGGCCGGCCCCGGGCTGGTCCACGGCTGCGGGCGGCTGCTCGCCGCGTTCCGGCCCGGCGGGCTGCGGCTGCTGTCCGGCCGCGGGCTCCAGCAGGAGGCGCGGCGGCTCGGCCGCCCGCTCGGCCTGCTCTCGGCGACGGTGGCGGCCGGGCTGTCCGGCTACGGCCTGCACCAGGACAACGGCCGCACGCCCGGGCCGGTGACCACCTTCGCGGTGGTGCTGGTCTGCATGTGCGTACTGGCCTCGGCGGCGGTGGCCGTCATGGAGTCCCGCGCGGCGCGCGCCTCCGCGACCGCCGCGCTGCGCGAACTGGCGGCGCCCGCCTCCGTGCTGCGCGCGTCGGCGGCCCTGCGGGGCGCCGCGCTGGCGGTCGCGTGCCTGCTGCCGGCACTGCTGGTCGCGGCGCTCTCGCCCACGCCGTAGCCCCGCAGGTCCGGGCGGGCGGCGGCGCGCGGGGGCCTGCGCGCACGGCGCCGCGCACCCGCGGGCGCCCTCGGACGCTTCCCCCTGGACGCTGCGGCGCCGGGCACTCCCCCGCCCCGCGCGCCGCCAGGACGCCCCGTCGGCGGAGCGCCGGCCCGGTCCCTCGGCGTCAACAGCGCGCCGTCCGGGTCCCCCTCCGCCTCGGCCCGGCGACCGGCCGGGCGCGCTATCGTGCTGGCGTGCCAGCGCCTACTCCCCCCGATTCGCCCCATCCGCCCCGTCCGCGGCTGCCCCGCCCCGCGTACGGGTCCCGCCGCCCACCGGTGCCGCCCGAACCGCCGAAGGCGCCGGCCGGCGCCGCGCCGGAGGGCCCGCGCCGGGCCCGCGAGGTGGAGACGCTGGAGGAGTTCGACGCCGTCGCGCTCGGCGGGTCCTTCGCGGACTGCCGGGTGCAGGCGGTGGACCTGACCTCGCGGACCTTCGCGCTGCTGGTCACCGACACCTCGCAGGCGGTCTTCCTCGGCTGCCCGATGGAGCCGCAGGCCCTGGCCCACGTGCGGGCCGGCGGCGCGCTGGTCTTCCCGCCGGTGCCCGGCCTGCCGTTCGACCCCTACCGCGCGCGGCCCTACCGGCCCGAGGAGCTGTACGCGGGTCTGGCCGAGGGCGGGTACGGCGCGACGCCGGACGCGCAGACGTACGCGTGGTGGCTGCGCACCTCCGCGGAGCGCGACGTGTTCGCCTCGATGCTGCGGTCCATCCACGACGACGCGGTCTCCGACGCGCTGGACGAGCGGCTCGGCGGCGAGCGGGTGGTGGGCGTGATGGGCGGCCACGCGATGGAGCGCGGCACGCCGGAGTACGCGGGTGCCGCCCGGCTGGGCCGCACACTCGCCGCGGCCGGGCTGACCGTGGCGACCGGCGGCGGGCCGGGCGCGATGGAGGCGGCGAACTTCGGCGCGTACGCGGCCGCGTACGACGACGTGATGCTCGGCAAGGCACTCGACGTGCTGGCGGGCACCCCGTCCTTCACACCGTCCGTGGACGCCTGGGCGTCGGCCGCCTTCGAGGTGCGCGAGCGCTGGCCGGACGGCGGGCCCTCCTACGGTCTGCCCACCTGGTTCTACGGCCATGAGCCGCCGAACGCGTTCGCCGCGCACATCGCGAAGTTCTTCGCGAACGCCACCCGCGAGGACGGCCTGCTCTCGCGGTGCTCGGCCGGTGCGGTCTTCCTCCCGGGTGCCGCCGGCACCGTCCAGGAGGTCTTCGACGCCGCCACCGCCAACTACTACGGTTCGCACGGCGATCCGGCGCCGATGGTGCTGGTGGACCGCGCGCACTGGACCACCAAGCTGCCCGCCTGGCCGCTCCTCCAGGCCCTGGCGGAGGGCCGCTCCATGAGCGGCCGGCTCGCCCTGGTGGACAGCGTGGACGACGTCCCCGCGGCCCTGGAGCGCCTCGACGGGTAGCGGTTTCCGTCGCCTCAGCGGTCCGGCCGCCCTGCCCCGCCGGCCGCTCTGCCCGGCCACGCCCCGCAGGCCACCGGACCGCACGCCCGGCCGTGGCCGACCCCGCGGTTCCCCGCGCCCCTGACCCGCTGCCGCCGTTTCGCCGGGAGCGACGGCACCCCGAGGTGTTCCCGGGGACGGCCGGCGGGGCGCCGTGGAGCGGCTGGGGCCCGTCCGGCGGATCGTGCCGGTCGGGCTCGCGGCGTCCGGTGCCGTGCGTCGCACGGCGGAGAACCGTCCTCGTACCGGGTCTCGTACGCGGAGGGTTCGACAACGCGGGGAGGTGCGGCGCCGGGCGTCGCGGGACCGGCGGGATCCGCCGGACGGGCCCTACGCGAGGACGACCACGTCCTCGGGGGCGAACGAAGCTCCCACGCGCTCACCGATCTCCGGCGCCTCGCGCAGCGCGCACTCCGCTTCGAGCGCCGGCCCCTGCTCGGGCCGGAGCACCACGCCCACATGGCCGCCCCGGAAGGTCCGCGCGACCACCTCGCAGCGCGGTCCGCCGCCGTCCAGGGGGCCGAGCCGCACCCCGGAGGGGCGCACGAGGACGCGGTGCCCGCCGTCGGGCGTACCGTCGGGGACGGGCAGCTTGCCCCACGCGGTGACGGCGACCCCGCCGCTGACGGCGGCGTCCGTGATGTTGTCGAACCCCAGGAAGCGGGCCACGAACTCCGAGCCGGGCCGCTGCCACACCTCCAGCGGGGTGCCGCTGCGCACGATCCGCCCGTCCCGCATCACCACCACCCGGTCGGCGAGCGCGAACGCCTCGCCCTGGTCGTGGGTGACGGCGAGCACCGTGGTGCCCAACTGCCCGAAGAGGCGCCGCAGTTCGACCACGAGCCGCTCGCGCAGCGAGCGGTCGAGCTGGCCCAGCGGCTCGTCGAGCATCAGCAGCCGCGGCTCGGGCGCGAGCGCGCGGGCGAGGGCGACCCGCTGCTGCTCGCCGCCGGAGAGCGTGGCGACGGGGCGGGCCGCGGCTCCGGGCAGACCGACCAGGTCGAGCAGTTCGGCGGTCCGCCGGTCGCGGGCGGCGCGCGGCATCCCGTGCATCCGCGGCCCGAACGCCACGTTCCCGCCCACGTCGCGCTGCGGGAACAACTGGTGGTCCTGGAACATCAGCCCGATCCCGCGGCGGTGCGCGGGCACGCCCGCCTGGTCGGCGCCGTCCAGCAGCACCCGGCCGCCGTCCAGTGCCTGGAGCCCGGCGACCGCGCGCAGCAGCGTGGACTTGCCGCTGCCGGAGGGCCCGAGCACGCAGACGATCTGGTGTGCGGCGGTGTCCAGGCTCACCGCGTCCAGCGCGGTGCGCGCCCCGAACCGTACGGTGGCCGCGTCCACGCGCAGCAGGGCTTCGGTCATGGCGGCCCCTCCGGCCAGGGCGTCGGTCATCGCGACCTCTTTGACAGCGGGTACTCAAGGATCAGCAGGCTGGCCGCGCAGACGACCATGAGGATGGTGCTCAGCGCCATCGCCTGGCCGTAGTTCATCTCGCCGGCCCGGCCGAGCAGGCGGGCGACGGCGACCGGCAGGGTGGGGCTGTCGGGGCGGGCGATGAAGACCGTGGCGCCGAACTCGCCGAGCGAGACGGCGAAGGCGAAACCGGCCGCGATGCCCAGCGCCCGCCGTACCAGGGGGAGTTCGACCTCGCGCCAGACCCGTGCCGGGGACGCGCCCAGCATCGCGGCGGCCTCCCGCAGGCGCTCGTCGACCGCCCGCAGCACCGGCAGCATCACCCGCACCACGAAGGGCGCGCCGACCAGCGCCTGGGCCAGGGGCACCAGCAGCCAGGAGTCGCGCAGGTCCAGCGGCGGCTTGTCCAGGGCGATGAGGAAGCCGAACCCGACGGTGACCGCGGAGGTGCCCAGCGGCAGCATCAGCAGCCCGTCGAAGCCGCGGGTCAGCCGGCCGGCGCGGCGGGTCAGCGCGGCCGCCGCCAGCCCGCCGACCACCAGGGCGATCACGGTCGCCGCGGCCGCGTACCGCACCGAGTTCCAGACCGTGTGCAGCGGCGAGACGAGGAAGGTGCCGTCGGCGCTGGTGGTGCCGAGCGCGCGGTAGAAGGTGAGGCCGTAGCCGTTCGGACCGTCGAACGAGCGGGCGGCCAGCACGCCGAGGGGCAGCAGGATCAGCACCGCGATCGAGGCGAGGACGGCGGCGAGCAGCGTGCGCTCCCCCGCGCCGCGCGGGCGGTGCGCGGTGCCGGCCGGGTCGACCAGCCGCAGCGCCGACTCGCGGCGGCGGGTGGCCGACGCGTGCACGGCCAGGATCGCGACGACCGCGACGAGTTGGAGCAGGGTGAGCACCGCGGCGGTGGGCAGGTCGAAGATCTCGGCGGTCTGCCGGTAGATCTCGACCTCAAGGGTGGCGCGGGTCGGGCCGCCGAGGATCTGGATCACGCCGAAGGAGGTGAAGGTGAACAGGAACACCATCACCGCGCCCGACGCGACGGCCGGGGCGAGGGCGGGGAGGGTGACGCGGCGCCAGGCGGCGAGGCGGCCCGCGCCGAGCATGCGGGCGGCCTCCTCCTGGCGCGGGTCGAGCTGCGCCCACAGGCCGCCGACGGTACGGACCACCACGGCGTAGTTGAAGAACACGTGCGCGATCAGGATCGCCCACACGGAGGTGTCCAGGCGCACCCCGAAGAGGCTGTCGGTGAAGCCTCCCTGCCCGAGCAGCGCGAGGAACGCCGAGCCGGCGACCACGGTCGGCAGCACGAACGGCACGGTCACCACGGCCCGCAGCAGCCGCTTGCCGGGGAAGTCCAGCCGTGCGAAGGCGTACGCCCCCGGCAGCGCGACCGCGAGCGTCAGGGCGGTGGACGCGGCGGCCTGCCAGCAGGTGAACCACAGCACGTGGCGCACCGAGCCGTCGCCGAGCACGTCGCCGATCCGGCCGAACTGCCAGCGGCCGCCCTGGTGCAGGCCGCGGCTGACGATGGACGCCACCGGGTAGGCGAAGAAGGCGGCGAAGAACGCCAGCGGCAGCGCGGCCAGGGCGAGTCCGGCCGCGAGGGGGCGGGGCCGCCTCCCGCGACCGGACGCGCGCGGCTCTACAGGACGATCGAGTTCCACGACTTCACCCAGTCGTCCCGCTTCGCGGCGATCTTGTCGGGCGCGATCGTGGTCGGGTGCGGGACCTTCGCGCCGTACTTGGTGAACAGCTCCGGCTCGACGGCGCCCTTGACCACCGGGTCGACGTACATCTGGAGCGGCATGTCCTGCTGGAAGGTCCGGCTGAGCATGAAGTCGATGAACGCCTTCGCGCCGGCGGGGTTCTTCGCGCCGTGCAGCACCCCGGCGAACTCGATCTGGCGGAAGCAGGTGCCGGTGGCCACGCCGACGGGTGACTGCGCGGGCTGCGGGGTGACGCCGACCACCTCGGCGGGCGGGCTGGAGGCGTAGGAGACCACCAGCGGCTTGTCGCCCTTGGCCTTCCTCCCCGCGGCCGACCCGGAGAAGGTGCTGTCGTACGCCTGCTCCCAGCTGTCGACGACCTGGACGCCGTTGGCCTTCAGCTTCTTCCAGTACGCCTGCCATCCGTCGTCGCCGTAGGTGGCGGCCGTGCCCAGCAGGAAGGCCAGGCCCGGTGAGGAGGTGGACACGTTCTCGGTGACCAGCAGGTTCTTGTACTGCGGCTTGACCAGGTCGGCGAAGGTCTGCGGCGGCGCGAGGTGGTGCGAGGTGAAGTAGGCGCGGTCGTAGTTGACGCACACGTCGCCGGAGTCGATCGGCGTGACGCGGTGCTGCGCGGCGTCGAGCTGGACGTCGGAGGGCACCTGGTCCAGGCCCTTGGCCGTGTACGGGTCGAACAGGCCGTTGTCGAGGGCGCGGGAGAGCAGGGTGTTGTCCACGCCGAAGAACACGTCGCCGCGCGGGTGGTCCTTGGTGAGGATCGCCTGGTTGACCGCCGCGCCCGCGTCCCCGCCGCGCAGCACCTTGACGGTGTAGCCGGTCTCCTTGGTGAACTGCGCCATCACCGACTTGGAGGCGGCGAACGAGTCGTGGCTGACCAGGGTGACGGTCTTCGACGGGGTGCCGGACGCGCTCCCGGACCCGGAGCCCGAACCGCCGCAGCCGGCCAGGAGCGTGGCGCCCGCGGTGGCGAGGACGAGCGCGCCCATGGCACGCCGACGGATGGTGCTGTTCACTGTCGTTGACTCCCTACGCCGGTATGACCCGGATCAGGTGGGAGGGTCTGCGGCCTGGGCCCGGCGACGGTCCTGCCGTCGCGTCGTCCCAGCCGCACTCTCAGCGCCGTCTCAGGCGCTCCCCTGTCGGATGTTCATTTGTCCCGCTGGTGCGATGAACGCACCAGCGCACCGTATCAGCGTGCGGAAGCGGCGAGCTGACCGCAGGCCCCGTCGATCTCCTGGCCACGGGTGTCGCGGACGGTCACCGGCACGCCGTGGGACTCCAGCGCGGCCACGAACGCCCGCTCGTCCTCCGGACGGGAGGCGGTCCACTTCGAGCCGGGGGTGGGGTTGAGCGGGATCAGGTTGACGTGCACCCGGTGGTTCTTCAGCAGCCGGCCGAGCCGGTCGGCGCGCCACGCCTGGTCGTTGACGTCGCGGATCAGGGCGTACTCGACGGAGACGCGGCGGCCGGAGACGTCGGCGTAGCGCCAGGCGGCGTCCAGCACCTCGCGGACCTTCCAGCGGGTGTTGACCGGCACGAGGGTGTCGCGCAGCTCGTCGTCGGGGGCGTGCAGGGACACCGCGAGCCGGCACTTGAAGCCCTCGTCGGCGAACCGGTGCATCGCGGGGACCAGGCCGACCGTGGAGACGGTGATGCCCCGCTGGGACAGCCCGAGCCCGTCGGGCGCCGGGTCGGTGAGGCGGCGGATCGCGTCGACCACCCGGCGGTAGTTCGCCAGCGGCTCGCCCATGCCCATGAAGACGATGTTCGACAGCCGGTCGGGGGCGCCCGGCCCGCCGCCGGGCACGTCGCCGTCGCGCAGCGCCCGCATCCCGGCGACGATCTGGTGCACGATCTCCGCAGTCGACAGGTTGCGGTCCAGGCCGGCCTGGCCGGTGGCGCAGAACGGGCAGTTCATGCCGCAGCCGGCCTGCGAGGAGATGCACATCGTCACCCGGTCCGGGTAGCGCATCAGCACCGACTCGACCAGGGTCCCGTCGAAGAGCCGCCAGAGCGTCTTGCGGGTGTCGCCGTCGTCGCAGGACGCGTGTCGGACCACGGTCATCAGCTCGGGCAGCAGGTCGCCGGCGAGGCGGCCGCGCGCGCCGGCCGGGATGTCGGTCCACGTCGCCGGGTCGTCGGTGTAGCGGGCGAAGTAGTGCTGCGACAACTGCTTGGCCCGGAACGGCTTCTCCCCCAGCGCCGCCACGGCCTCCCTCCGCTCCGCGGGCGAGAGGTCGGCAAGGTGCCGCGGCGGCTTCTTGGCCCCGCGTGGCACGGCAAACGTCAGTTCTCCGGGTACAGGCATGATGCCTACCAGTGTCGCAGACTCCGCGCGGTGCCCTCGTCGGGGAAGTGGGGGGCTGTGGACAAGGGTGCGGGCCAGGTGGCGTGGGAGGTGGGGGCCGGGCGGCGTGGGAGGCGGGGCCGGGGGTCAGCCCTGGCCGACGAACGCCACCAGGAGCAGCCAGACGACCGGCGCCGTGGGGAGCAGGGAGTCGAGGCGGTCCATGATGCCGCCGTGGCCCGGCAGCAGCGTGCCCATGTCCTTGATGCCGAGGTCGCGCTTGATCATGGACTCGCCGAGGTCGCCGAGGGTGGCGCTGACGGCCGCGGCGAGCCCCAGCAGCAGGCCCTGCCACCAGCGGCCGCCGTCCACGAAGTACTGCATGAGCAGGGCGCCGGCGACCATCGCGAAGCTGATCGCGCCGGCCAGGCCCTCCCGGGTCTTGCCGGGGCTGATCCGCGGCGCGAGCTTGTGGCTGCCGAAGCGCCAGCCGACCGCATAGGCGCCGGTGTCGCTGATCACGGTGAGCAGGAGGAAGACCAGGACCCGCCGCGGGCCGTCGTCGGCGGCCAGCATCATGACGACGAACGTGGCGAGGAACGGGACGTAGAAGGCGGCGAAGACGGCCGCGGTGACGTCACGCAGGTAGTCCTCCGGCGGCTTGGCCATCCGCCAGACCAGCACCGCGAGCACGGTCAGCGCCATCGCGATCCACGCCCCGTCGGCGCCGCGGACGTATCCCGCGATCACCATCGCGGTGCCGCCGAGGGCCAGCGGGACCAGCGGCGCCTGGATCTGCTTGCGCTCGGCGAGCCGGGAGGTCAGCTCCCACAGCCCGACGACCACCGCCACCACGACGATGCCGACGAAGACCGCCTTCACCACGAACAGCGCCGCGACCACCACCGCGCCCAGGCCGACTCCGACCCCTATCGCCGCCCGCAGGTCGCGGCCGGCGGACTTCTTCGCCGGCGGCGCGGCCGGCGGCTCGGAGCCGTGGGCTCCAAAGCCGCCACCGGGGCCCGGACCGGGTGGCGTCGGGTCCTGGGGCGGCGAGGGCGGTGGCGGCGGCATGGTGGAGATCTTCCTCCTGACCCCGGGTTCCGTGGCGGAACCCGCCGCGTGACCGGCGCGTGGCGAAGCGCCCCAGGAAGAATCGTTCACGGAGCGTCGCCTCGCGTCGTCGTCAGGTTGGTGGTCGGCCGGGGGGAGCGTGCGGTCCGGGCAGGGCGCGGAGGTCAGACCTCCAGCAGCTCCGCCTCCTTGTGCTTGAGCAGCTCGTCGATCTGCGCCACGTACTTCGACGTGGTGTCGTCCAGCTCCTTCTCCGCGCGGCGCACCTCGTCCTCGCCGGTCTCGCCGTCCTTGACGAGCTTGTCCAGGGTCTCCTTGGCCTTGCGGCGGACGCTGCGGATGGAGATCTTCGCGTCCTCGCCCTTGGTCTTGGCGACCTTGATGTACTCGCGCCGGCGCTCCTCGGTGAGCTGCGGGAACACCACGCGGATGATCCGGCCGTCGTTGCTGGGGTTCACGCCGAGGTCGGAGTTGCGGATCGCCTCCTCGATGTTGCGCAGGCTGCTGCTGTCGAAGGGGGTGATCACCGCCATCCGCGGCTCGGGCACCGCGAAGGAGGCGAGTTGGTTGATCGGGGTGATCGCGCCGTAGTACTCGGCGACGATCTTGTTGAACATCGCCGGGTGCGCACGGCCGGTGCGGATCGCCGCGAAGTCGTCCTTGGCGACGACGACGGCCTTCTCCATCTTCTCCTCGGCCTCGAGGAGGGTCTCTTCAATCACCATGTGCTCCTGGTATTCAGAAGGCAGAGCCGTCGGGTCGGGGCCCCTGCGCACGTCTTCCTGCACGGTCTCGGACCGGGCAGCCTGTTGTCCATACCGGCGGCGCCGGTCACGCCCTGGTGCCCTGGTCGTTGACCAGCGTGCCGATCTTCTCACCCTTGACGGCGCGGGCGATGTTGCCCTCGGCGAGCAGTTCGAAGACCAGGATGGGCAGTTTGTTGTCCTGGCAGAGGGTGATCGCGGTGAGGTCGGCGACCCGCAGGTCGCGGGCGATCAGCTCGCCGTACTCCAGGGCGTCGAAGCGGACGGCGTTCGGATTGTGCTTGGGGTCGGAGTCGTAGACCCCGTCCACCCCGTTCTTGCCCATCAGCATCGCGACCGCGTCGATCTCCAGTGCGCGCTGGGCGGCGGTGGTGTCGGTGGAGAAGTAGGGCATGCCCATGCCCGCGCCGAAGATGACCACGCGGCCCTTCTCCAGGTGCCGGACGGCCCGCAGCGGGATGTACGGCTCGGCGACCTGGCCCATGGTGATGGCGGTCTGCACCCGGGTCTCGATGCCCTCCTTCTCCAGGAAGTCCTGGAGGGCGAGGCAGTTCATCACGGTGCCGAGCATGCCCATGTAGTCGGAGCGGGCCCGGTCCATGCCGCGCTGCTGGAGTTCGGCGCCGCGGAAGAAGTTGCCGCCGCCGAGCACGACCGCGATCTCGTAGCCGTCGCGGACCACCGCGGCGATCTCCCGGGCGATGGCGTGCACGACGTCGGGGTCGACGCCCAGACCGCCACCTCCGGCGAACGCCTCGCCGGAGAGCTTGAGCAGGTAGCGGCGCGGAGTGGTCCCGTCGCGGCCTTCGGGGCGGCGTCCGCCGTGGTCGTGGGTGTGGTCGCGGGCCTTGCCGGCGCCTTCGGCACCATCATCCATGGGAGATCTCCTCGTGCACGTACCGAGGAGGCCATTGCCGTGGGTCCTTGTCGGTTCCCGTTACGGCAATGGCCTCCTCGTCACCTCTGCGGCCGGCCGGCGGGCGACCGGCCGCGTACGGCCCCAGCGGGACCGTCCGTCTTGCACCGCGCGGCCGCGGGGCGACCGTGCGGACGTGGATGGCAGCCCGCGGCGGCCGAACCCGTGTCTGCGGCCGGACCGGCGGGCGCCGATGGAGCGGACGTCAGACGCCGACGCGGAAGCGCGCGAAGTGCTTCAGCGTGACACCGGCCTCGTCGAGCACCTTCTGCACGGTCTTCTTGGCGTCCTTGGCGAACGCCTGCTCCAGGACGACGTTCTCCTTGAAGAAGCCGTTGACCCGTCCTTCGACGATACGCGGCAGGGCGGCCTCGGGCTTGCCCTCCTCGCGCGCGGTGGCCTCGGCGACCCGGCGCTCGTTCGCCACGGTCTCCTCGTCGATCTCGTCGCGGCTGAGGAACTTCGGGGCGAAGGCGGCGATGTGCTGCGCGACGTCCTTGGCGGTCTGCGCGTCGGCCTTGTCCAGCTCGACCAGCACGCCGACCTGCGGGGGCAGGTCCGGGCTGGTGCGGTGCAGGTAGGAGGCGACGTAGCCGTCGGTGAACTGCGCGAAGCGGTCCAGCACGATCTTCTCGCCGAGGGTGGCGTTGGCCTCGTCGACGAACGCCTGGACGGTCTGGCCGTCCTTGATCTCGGAGCCGAGCAGCGCCGCGAGGTCGGCCGGCTTGGTGGCCGTGACGTGGGCGGCGATCGCGTCGGCGACGGCGACGAACTTGTCACCCTTGGCGACGAAGTCGGTCTCGCACTTCAGCTCGACGAGGACGCCCTCGGAGTTGTCGGCGGCGATGAGGGAGACGACGGCACCGTTGGAGGCCGAGCGGCCCTCGCGCTTGGTGACGCCCTTCTGGCCCTTGACGCGGAGGATCTCGACGGCCTTGTCCAGGTCGCCTTCGGCCTCGGTGAGGGCGTTCTTGCAGTCCATCATGCCCGCGGCGGTGAGCTCGCGGAGCTTCTTGACGTCGGCGGCGGTGAAGTTCGCCATGGGTGTGAGTCTCTTCCCGGATGGTCGGTGTATCTACGGGTGAACGGCGGGGGCGCTGGGCCCCCGCCGTCGTCACGCGTGGTGCTGTTCCCGGACGCTCGCGTCCGCGGGGCGGTCAGGCGCCGGTGGCGGCGTCGCCCTCGGTGGTCGCGGGCTTCTCCTCGGCGGCCTCGGCCGCAGCAGCGTCGGCCGGGGCCTCCTCGGCGGGGGCGGCGTCGGCGGCGGGCGCCTCGGCCGGGGCCGCGTCGGCCGGCTCGGCGTCGGCCTTCTTCTCGCCCTCGAGCAGGTCGCGCTCCCACTCGGCGAGCGGCTCGGCGACGCCCTCGGCCTTCTTGTCGCCGGTGGCGGCGCCGGAGCGGGCGATGAGGCCCTCGGCGACGGCGTCGGCGATCACGCGGGTGAGCAGCGTGACGGAGCGGATCGCGTCGTCGTTGCCCGGGATCTTGTAGTCGACCTCGTCGGGGTCGCAGTTGGTGTCGAGGATCGCGACGACCGGGATGCGGAGCTTGCGCGCCTCACCGACCGCGATGTGCTCCTTCTTGGTGTCCACGATCCAGACGGCGCTGGGCACCTTCTGCATCTCGCGGATACCGCCGAGGGTCTTCTCCAGCTTGTCCTTCTCGCGGGAGAGGACCAGCAGTTCCTTCTTGGTGAGGCCGGAGGCGGCCACGTCCGCGAAGTCGATCTCCTCGAGCTCCTTCAGGCGCTGCAGGCGCTTGTAGACGGTCGAGAAGTTGGTGAGCATGCCGCCCAGCCAGCGCTGGTTGACGTAGGGCATGCCGACGCGGGACGCCTGCTCGGCGATGGCCTCCTGCGCCTGCTTCTTGGTGCCGACGAACATGATGGAGCCGCCGTGCGCGACGGTCTCCTTGACGAACTCGTAGGCGCGGTCGATGTACGACAGCGACTGGAGCAGGTCGATGATGTAGATGCCGTTGCGCTCGGTGAAGATGAAGCGCTTCATCTTCGGGTTCCAGCGGCGGGTCTGGTGCCCGAAGTGGACGCCGCTCTCCAGCAGCTCCCGCATCGTGACGACGGCCATGGCCGTACTCCTTGAGGTACTCGGTTACCGCGGCCGCCGGACGGTGGCCGCGCCTGACGTCCCGACGCGCCGTGCCACAGGGGACCGAGGGGCGCGGCCACCGCCCGTGACCATCAAGGTCCGGGGTTGGTGGCGGGGCGTGCGAAGTCGACCCGGTGACCCGGGTCGCCAGAGAAAGTGTACGGGACCGCCGGAGCCGCGGGCGACACCCGAGTTGTCCACAGGACCGGGACCAAGATCATCGCGGGGTGGGTGCGGTGCGTCATCGTGGGGGACATGGCGTACACGGCGGCGTGGTTGACGGTGGTGGCGGTGGCGGTGCTGGCGGCGGGCGGGAGCGCGGCGGCGGGCACCGAGGGCGGGCGCGCGCGGGGAGGTGGGGGCGGCCCGGCGGTGCGGGTCCGGGGAGCGGACCGGGCGGTGGACCTGCTCGCGAGCCCTGCGGTGGACCGGCTCGGGGACCGGGGCGGCGGTGCCCCGGGAGGCATGGCGGGTGGGGGTGTGCCGGGCGGGGGCGGCCCGGCGGTGCGGGCGGGCTGTACCGGACCGCCCGGGGACGCGGCGCGGTGCTGGCCGGTGACGGGGCCGGGGGCGCGGGGACGGCCGCTGGTGCTGCGCGCGTTCGAGCCGCCCGCGACACCATGGGCGGCCGGGCACCGCGGGGTCGATCTGCCGGCCCGGCCGGGGACGGCGGTGCGGGCCGCGGCCGCGGGCGAGGTGGCCTTCGCCGGGCCGGTCGCGGGGGTGCCGGTGGTGGTCGTGGCGCTGCCCGGCGGTCTGCGCACCACCTTCGAACCGGTGCGGCCCGCGGTGGCGGTGGGCACGCGAGTGGCCGCCGGGGAACGGATCGGCGAGATGGCCGCGGGGGCACCCCCGCACTGCCCGGCGGCTTGCGTGCACTGGGGGCTGCTGCGCGGCGAGGTGTACCTCGACCCGCTCACCCTGCTGCCGCCGGCGCTGCGCCGGGCCGGACCGTCCCGGCTGCTGCCGGTGGAGGGGGTGCCCTTCCCGGAGGGCGGGACGGTGACGGCGGGGTGAGCGGACGGACGGGTGGGCCGGTCGACGGCGGACCGACGGCTGGGCCGACTGACGGGAGAGCCGCCCGCGCAAGAGCCGACCAGCGGTGGGCGGGCCCCGCGGGTGGGGGCGGGCGCCCCCAACGGCAGGCGGGCACCGCCGGTGAGCGGGCACCACCGGTAAACGGGCGGGCCCCTTCGGAGGCGGCCCGCCCGGAACCGGTCAGTTCAACGGCAGCGCCCTGGCGAGGCGGCGCCATTCCTCCCGCGGAAGGGCGCCGTCGGAGCGCAGCGCCTGGATGGCCACGTGGTCGGCGCCGGCCTCGTGGTAGGCGGCGACCCGCGTCCGCACGTCCGCCGTGTCGCCGATCGCGAAGAGGGCCTCCAGCAGCGCGTCGCTGCCGCCGTCCGCGAAGTCCTCCTCGGTGAAGCCGAGCCGGCGCCAGTTGTCGACGTAGTTCGGGAGCCGGAGGTACCCGGACAGGGCGGCGCGGGCCGTCGCGCGGCCGCGGGCGAGGTCGGGGTCGAGGACGACGCCCAGCTCCGGCGCGAGCAGCCTGCCCGGGCCGAGGGCCGCGCGGGCCTGCGCGACGTGCTCGACCGTGACCAGGTACGGGTGCGCGCCGGCCGAGCGGTCCGCGGACAGCCCGAGCATCCGCGGACCGAGGGCGGCCAGCACCCGCCGGGCGGGCGGCACCGGGACGGGCGCGGAGTCCAGGCCGTCGAGGAAGTCGACCATCTTCGCGTACGGACGGGTGTACCCCTCGGTGATCGGGGCGTGGCTGACCCCGAGGCCGAGCAGGAAGCGCTCGGCGGCGCCGGGCTCCAGGTCGGCGACGTCCTGGGCGACCTCGGCCGCGGGCTGGTTCCAGACGCTGAGGATGCCGGTCGCCACGGTGATGCGCCGGGTCGCGGCCAGCAGCGGCACCGCGCGGGCCACCCGGGGCGAGCCGCCGAGCCAGATCGCGCCGTACCCGAGGGCGTCGAGTTCGGCGGCGGCCTCCCGGTTCTCGTCCTGGAACTCGGCGTCCTCCTGCGCCAGCCGGTGGTCCCACACCCCGACCCGGCCGATCTGCTGGTGTGCTGCTCCTGAGGCTTCTGTCGTCATGACATCACCAACAGGACGGTGCGGACGGGCTATTCCGAGCCGTCCGCCGACCGGGTGACGCCGTGCAGGGCCATGGCGACGGCCGCCTCGACGATCTCCGCGGGCAGTTCCGCGGCGCCCAGCTCGATCCGGCGGACCGCCGCGTCGACCACGCCCTGCAGCAGCATGGCGGTGAGCCGGGGCTCGGGGTGCCCGAGACAGGACAGCGCGGCCACCACCATGGCGACCAGGCCGCCGTGCGCGGCGCGGATCTTCTCCCGGGCGCCGGCGTCCAGCTCGCCCGCGGAGATCGCCACCACCGCGCGGTGCCGGCGGTCGCCGACCAGGGTGAGCTGGCTGCGGACGTACGCCTCGATCTTGTCCGCGGGGCTCTCGGCGGCCTGCATCGCGGCTTCGACCTCCGCGGCCCAGACCGGGAAGTCGACCGCGCACAGCTCCTCCACGACGGCCGCCCGCGAGCGGAAGTACTCGTAGACCGAGGAACGGGCCAGCCCGGTCCGCTCGGCGAGCGCGGGGAAGGTGAGGGCGTCGGTGCCGCCCTCGGTCAGCAGGGTGCGGGCGGCGTCCAGCAGGGCGCGGCGCTGCATCGTCCGGTGCTCGGCCACCGAGGCCGCTCGAATTCTCGGCATTACCCCACTGTAGACAGTCCTGCTCAGCGTGCCCCCATGTCCGCCAGCTTCGCCCGGAGTTGGAGCACGGACTTGGTGTGGATCTGGCTGACGCGGCTCTCGGTGACGCCCAGTACCTGGCCGATCTCGGCGAGTGTGAGCCCCTCGTAGTAGTACAGGGTGACCACGGTCTTCTCCCGCTCGGGCAGGGTGTTGACGGCGCGGGCGAGCAGCCTGCGCAGCTCGCGGTCCTCGGCGACGTCGGACGGGTTGTCCGCGCCGGTGTCCTCCAGGGTGTCGACCAGGCTGAGCCGGTCGCCGCTCTCGGCGCCGACGTGCAGCAGCTCCTCCAGGGCGACCACGTTGGCGAGTGAGAGCGCGCTGAACACGCCGTGCAGCTCCTCCAGGCCCACGCCCATCTCGGCGGCGACCTCGGGCTCGCTGGGGGTGCGGTGCAGCTTCGCCTCCAGCGTGGCGTAGGCCCGCTCGACCGCGCGGGCCTTCTGCCGGACCGATCGGGGGATCCAGTCCAGCGCGCGCAGCTCGTCGATCATGGCGCCGCGGATGCGGGTGATGGCGTAGGTCTCGAACTTGATGGCGCGGTCCGGGTCGAACTTCTCGATCGCGTCGATCAGGCCGAACACGCCGGAGGAGACGAAGTCGGCCTGCTCCACGTTCGCGGGCAGTCCGACGCTGACCCGGCCGGCCACGTACTTGACCAGCGGCGAGTAGTGCAGGATGAGCTGCTCCCGCAGCCGCGCGTCCCCCGTGGACTTGTAGGTCCGCCACAGCGCGTCGAGCGAGGTGGGTGCGGCGGGCCGGGGGATGGCCCGGGCGGTGGCCACCGCCGCCGGTTCGGACCCGGGGGTGTGCTGGGGCATACGTTGTCGTGAGCCGTTCTGCCGTGGCGTGGGCGGGAGATCAAACCTCCGCGAGCGTAGCGTGACCATAGTGTCGCGGATTGCTACGGCATCCGTGTGGGACATGCGCAGATACGTTCCTCTACGGGTGCGGGCGGTCCGGGCGGCGCGCGCGGGGGCGCACCGGACCAGGTGGGGGCGTGAGGGCAATCATGCGCCGCCTCCCGCCGCCTCACCGTCCGCCCTGCGAACACCGCAGGTCAGCGAGGTTCCCTGTCACCTGATGGGGTGTCGGTCGCGTCAACCTGGCCCACCTCCCGGTCCGTCGCGCGCGGTACGGACCAACCGCCAGCGCCCGCACTCCCGTTCGACGAACCCGAGCGCCCGCAACTCGTGCAGCCGTCCGAGCGTGTCGGCGGTGGACCTGCCGAGCGCGTCGGCGATGTCCTGCTCCGCCGCGTCGCCGCGGCCCGGCAGCGCCTCCAACACCCGTGCCGCGTCCGGCCGCAGCAGGTCCCGGGGCAGCACCGGCCCGCGCCGCACCGGTGCGAGGTCGGCGCCGATCTCCCCGACCAACTCGACCACTTCGGCCGCGTCGGTGACCATCGCCGCGCCGCCGCGCAGCAGTTCGTGCACCCCTTCCGACATGGAGCTGGTACAGGGCCCGGGCACCCCCATGGTGATCCGGCCCAGCTCGGCCGCCCGGCGCGCGGTGATCAGGGAACCGCTGCGGTACCGGGCCTCGACCACGACCGTGCCCCTGGTCAGTGCAGCGATGACGCGGTTGCGCAGCACGAACCTCGACCGGGTCGGATGGTCTCCCGGCGGCAGTTCCCCGACCAGCAGCCCCCGCTCGGCGATCGCGCCGATCAGTCCGGCGTTCCCCCGCGGGTAGGCCACGTCGATGCCGCTGGCCACCACGCCGACCGTGGCGCCGCCCGCCTCCAGCACGGCCCGGTGCACGGCGCCGTCCACGCCGTACGCCGCTCCGGACACCACCGTCCAGCCTGCGCCCGCGAGGCCCGCGCCCAGCCGCACCGCCATGTGCCGGCCGTAGTCCGTGCAGGCCCGGGCACCCACCACCGCGACCGACCGCAGGGCCCACAGCCGCAGCGAGGGCGCCCCGCGCACCCACAGCCCGTACGGCCGCCCCTCCCCCAGGTCGTCGAGCTGGCCGGGCCAGTCGCCGTCGCCCGGGCAGAGGAACCGGCCGCCGGCCCGGTGCGCCGCGGCAAGGTCCGCCACCGGGTCGGCCCGGGCGGCCCTGATGCCGTAGCTCTCCGTCCGCCGTCCGCCCGCCCCCGGCAGCCGCCGCCCGCCCAGTGCGGCACGCAGCGCTGCCCGCGGACCCAACTCCCGCACCGCTCGGCCCATCACCTCGTCCCCGGGGTCGGCCACCCGGGTCAGCGCGACCCGGGCGAGCCGCTCCTGCCACCCGACCACCGCGCCCGGCCCCACGACGCCCGTCAGCCCGCCCTCGGCGTAGGCCGCCCGCAGCTCCTCCTCGGCCTCGTCCCTGCCCCCTTCCCAGCCCCCGCCGGCCGCCGGCCCGCGCACCGCACCCACTGCCCGGCCTGCTCCCGCCCCGGCGCCCTCCTCCCCCGCCCTCACCGTGCTCCCGCCACAACCGGCACCCCCCTGTTCACCCCGGTGCGCAACTGGAGTGCCAGCAGAACGTGTTCGGGACTCGGCCGGTCGGCGCCCGCGAGGTCGGCGAGGGTCCAGGCCACGCGCAGCACCCGGTCCAGGCCGCGCGCGGTGAGCAGGCCGCGCTCCATGTCCCGCTCCACCGCGCGGAGCGCACCCGGCGCGACCTGCCAGCGGGTGCGCAGTTCGTGGCCCGGCACCTCGCTGTTCAGCTTCCAGGGGGTGTCCTGGTAGCGGGCGGCGGCCCTGGCCCGGGCGGCGACGACCCGGGCGGCCACCATGGCCGACGGCTCCCCCGTCGGACCCTCACCGGCCTGCCCCATCAGCTCGGCCCGACCGACCGGCTCGACGTCCACCCGCAGGTCCACCCGGTCCAGCAGCGGGCCGGACAGCCGGGCCTGGTAGCGCCGCACCGCGCTCGGCGAGCAGTCGCAGCCGCCGCCGAGCACGGAGTACCGCCCGCACGGGCACGGGTTCGCGGCCAGCACCAGCATGAAGCGGGCCGGGAGCCGTATCACCCCGGCGGCCCGGGCCACGATGACGTGGCCGGACTCCAGCGGCTGGCGCAGTGCCTCAAGCGACTGGGAGCTGAACTCCGGTGCCTCGTCGAGGAAGAGGACTCCACGGTGGGCGAGCGAGACCGCGCCCGGCCGCGGCAGTCCGCTGCCGCCGCCGACCAGCGCGGGCATGGTCGCCGAATGGTGCGGCGCGCAGTAGGGCGGGGTGTCGACCAGGGGGCGGCCGGTCGGGAGGATGCCGGCGACCGAGTGGACCGCGGTGACCTCCAGCGACTCCTGGCGGGTGAGCGGCGGCAGGATGCCCGGGAGCCGCTCGGCGAGCATCGTCTTGCCCGCGCCCGGCGGACCGTGCAGGTACAGGTGGTGGCCCCCGGCCGCGGCGACCTCCAGAGCGAGCCGGGCCGCCCGCTGGCCGGCGACGTCGGCCAGGTCGGGGCAGTGCGGGCCGCCGCCCGCTTCGCCGGCGCCCTCGCCCCCGGCGAAGCCGGAGCCGCCGAACCCCGCGCCGCCGAACCCGGTCCCCGCGAACGCGCCGGCCCTTCCGCCGCGCAGCCCGCCGCCCGCGCCGGGCACCGCCAGCCCCGCCAGCATCGGGTCGGGCCGCTCCCGGCCGGCCGCGGTGTCCTCCTCCGGCTCCTCGGGCACCACCTCGTCGTTGAGCACCGCGACCAACTGACGCAGGCTGCGCACGCCCAGCACCGACACACCGGGCACGAGCGCCGCCTCCGATGTGGTGCGCTCGGGCACCACCACCTGCCGGTATCCCGCGTCGGCCGCGGCGAGCACGGCCGGCAGCACGCCGCGCACCGGGCGGACCCGCCCGTCGAGCCCCAGCTCGCCGATCATCATCAGGTCCGCGATGGCGCTCGGTGCGATGCGGCCGCCCGCGGCCAGCACCGCACAGGCCACCGCCAGGTCGAAGCCGGAGCCGCCCTTGGGCACCGACGCGGGGCTCAGTCCCACCGTCAGCTTCTTCTGCGGCCAGGTCTCCCCGCTGTTGACGATCGCCGCGCGGACCCGGTCGCGGCTCTCCACCAGGCTCTTGTCCGGCAGCCCGACCAGCGCGAAGGCGGCGACACCCGGCTCCAGGTCGGCCTGGACCTCGACCACCACGCCTTCCACGCCGACCAGGGCGACCGAGCAGGTGCGCGCGAACCCCATCACGCCACCCCCCGCACGTGCTCGACGCGGGGCGCGCCGCGGGCGGGCAGCAGCACGCCGACGAGGTCGATCCGGACACCGCCCGGTGGCGCTCCGCCGTGCTCGGCGGCCCACCGCTCGGCGAGCGACCGCAGCTTCGCCGCCTTGGCAGGCGTGACCGCCGCCATGGGGTGCTGGTGGCCGCCCTCCCGGCGGGTCTTCACCTCGCACACCACCACCGCGTCGCCGTCGGCCGCGACGATGTCGATCTCGCCCCGGCGGCCCCACCGCCAGTTCCGCTCCAGGATGGCCAGCCCGGCGTCCTGCAGGGTCCTGGCGGCCACGCCCTCGCCGTACCGCCCCAGCGCACCTCGTGCGTTCATCAGTACCACCTCCGTCACTCACTGTGACAGAAGGCGGCCCACCGAAGATGATCTTGGGCGTCGCCCTGTGGATAACCTCTCAGCCGACGAACACCCTCAGCCGTTGAACCCGGAGTCGTCCGACGGCAGGTCCAGATCGGCCTTGTTCAGCTCCTCGATGTTCACGTCCTTGAACGTGAGCACCCTCACCTGCTTGACGAAGCGGGCCGGCCGGTACATGTCCCAGACCCACGCGTCGGCCATCGACACTTCGAAGAACACCTCGCCCTGGACCGAGTGCACCTGCATCTCGTAGTCGTTGGTGAGGTAGAAACGCCGCTCGGTCTCGATCACGTACTTGAACAGGCCGACGACGTCGCGGTACTCCCGGTAGAGCTTCAGCTCCATCTCGGTCTCGTATTTTTCGAGGTCCTCGGCGCTCATGGCATGTTCCCCTTCAGCCGTACGTGACCCCATTGTGCGCTACCCGGAGACCGCCGGAGCCGCACACCGCCGTATCGCACCGCGAGCGCCGAGGCGGACACGACGGGTCGTCAGCCCGATCGCCGCCGGAAGAGGCCGGCCAGCGGCGGGTACGCGGCCCCGCCCAGGATCAGCACCACCCCGGCCACGATCGAGGCCAGCAGCCAGCGCAGCGGGCCGTAGGACGACGCTCCGCCGCCGGACAGGCCGTCGAAGGCGGAAGTGCGCGCCACCGCACCGGCCCGGCCCAGCGGCCATGCGGTGGCCTCCACCCGTGCCTTCACGTCGCCGGCCGGCACCGCGCCGCGCTGGGCGTCGTCCAGCCGCAGCCGGGAGTCCTGCGAGACCGCCCGGTTGTCCCCGACCAGGAACAGTTCGCCCTTCGGGACCTTCGTGTCGAACTTCGACGCCGACGCCTGCCCCGGCGCGGCCAGGTACGTCTCCTGGACGGGCTTGCCGTCGACCATGAGGCGGCCCTGCGCGTCGCAGCAGGAGACCGTGTCGCCGCCGACCCCGACGACCCGCTTGACCTCCGGCAGGTCCCCCCAGAGCTTGTCCTTGAAGACGACGATGTCGCCGCGGTGCACCTGGTCGCCCGAGACGCGCTCGGCCAGCACCTTGTCGCCGGGGCGGACCGTGGGCTCCATCGAGTCGGTGGGCACCGTGTAGGGCCGGTAGACGATCGCGGCCCACGCAAAGCCGCCCAGGAAGAGGACGCAGCCCAGGGCCACGGCGATCCCGGACAGCCGGTGCCCGGTCCCGCCGCGGCCCGTGGATATCGCCTGACCGCCGCTCGTACGTGTCGCGCTCATGCAGCCGCACCCTACCCGTCGGTACGCGCCCGGGTCAGCTCTCCGCGCCCTCGGACGCGCCCGCCGCCTCGTGCCTGCGCAGCAGCCTGCGCCGCCGCAGCATCACCAGCGGGACCGCCCCCGCCAGGCCGACGGCCGCCGGCCCCGCGGTGCCGGCCGCATTGATGCCCGGCTGCGAGAAGGTGCCGGGGATGCCCAGCCAGTCCCAGCGGTTGATCGGCCAGGCGACCACGATCGCGCGGCCGACGACCTGCTTGTTCGAGACGGTGCCGTCGGTGTGCTTGCCGTCGATCACCTCGTCCATGTGGTACCGCGAGTCCAGCGAGTCCTGGCGGTGGTCGCCCATCACCCAGATGTGGCCCTTGGGGACGTGGACGGTGAACGGCTTGTCCGGGCTGCACGGGGTGTTGCCCGGGTAGACGTACGGCTCGTTCAGCGGCTTGCCGTTGACCATCACCGGGCCGGTGCCCTTGCAGCTCACGGTGTCGCCGCCGACCCCGATCACCCGCTTGATCAGGTCCTTCTCCTCGGCCGACGGCATCAGGCCGACGAAGCTGAGGGTCTTCTGCAGGCCGCGCACCACCGGGTTGCTGCTCGGCGGCGGGTTCTCCGGCAGCCAGCCGCCCGGGTCGTGGAAGACGACGACCTCGCCGCGGGTCGGCGAGGAGCCGAACCACGGGGTCAGCTTGTCGACCAGCACCCGGTCGCCCTTGAGCAGGGTGTTGTTCATGGAGTCGGACGGGATGGAGAACGCCTGCACCAGGAAGGTCTTGATCAGCAGGGCCAGCACCAGGGCGATGCCGACCAGCAGCGGCAGTTCCTTCCAGAAGGAGCGCGGCGCGCGCTCGGCGGCGTGTGCCGGCTCGCCGCCGGACGGGCCGCCGCTGCCCGTGCCGCCGGGATCGCCGGGGCCGCCGGCGTCGTAGCGCTGCGCGCCGCCGACGCCGTCCACGTCCCCCGGACCGCTGCCGGCCACGGGGACGTACCCGGGTCCGTACCCCGCACCCGGGTCGTACTCCCGGCCCTGGTCCGCGCCCTGGTCGTAGCCGGACGGGTAACCGTTTCCTTCCGGGCCGCCGGGCCGGTACCCGTCCTGGGGCCCGGGGTCCCGGCCGGGGTCATGGCCGCCGGCGTGGCCGCCCCCAGCGGGTCCGGGGACCCTGCCGGCGGGCGGGGTGCCGTACGTGCCGTTGCCCGTCGAGCCCTCGGGGACCACGCCATCGGCCTCCGTGCCGTCCGCAGGGGGCACCGGGCGGCCATCCCCCTTCTCGGGCTCGCCGGAACCGGACCGCGCGCCGACCACCAGGTCCCCCACATCCACTCCTCATTCGATTACGTCGCCTGCGCCGGGTTCGGCGCAGGCCCACCATTCCCATAACGAGCGGGAGTTCCGCAGGAGTCGGGAGCGGGTCGGTCCTTTGAGCATTGTTGGCCGAGCTGTCGGTCCCATCCACCATAGTCGCGCCCGCTGTGCGGGCCGGGAGCGCCGCGTCCGCCCGCGGCACCGAACCGAAGGTCGGCGGCTCCTGCAGCCGCCGCCAGTGCCCGATCGGCCAGCCGATCACGAAGGCGCGGCCGACGACCTGCTTCTCCGAGATGGTGCCCTCGGTGCGCTTGCCGTCGACCACCTCGTCCATGTGGTAACGCGAGTCCGCCGAGTCCGAGCGGTGGTCGCCCATCACCCACAGCCGGCCGAGGGGGACGTGGACGGTGAACTTGATGGTCGACGGCGGGTTGCCGGGGTACAGGTACGGCTCGTCCAGCGGCTTGCCGTTGACCGTCAGCCGGCCCTGGGCGTCGCAGCACTGCACCGTGTCGCCGCCGACCCCGATCACCCGCTTGATCAGGTCCTGCTCACCGGAGGCGGGCAGCAGCCCGATGAAGGCGAGCGCCTGCTTGACCTGCTTGATCACCACGGGGTCGGGCTTCGGCGCGGGCTCGCCCTGGAGCCAGCCGCCGGGGTCCTTGAAGACCACCACGTCGCCGCGGTGCGGCTCGGCGCCGAACCACGGGGTGAGCTTGTCGACGAGCACCCGGTCGCCGATCCGGATGGTCTGCTCCATCGACCCGGACGGGATCACGAACGCCTGGACCAGGAAGGTCTTCAGCACCAGCGCGATGACCAGCGCCACCAGGATCAGCAGCGGCACCTCGCGGGCCGTCGCGCGGCGCCGCTTGCGCCTGACCTTGCGGGCGAGCTTCCGCCGCTCCACCCGGCTGCCGCTGACCGGCGCCGCGGGCGGGGCGTCCGTCCCGCGCGGGCGGCCCCGGTTACCCATGCGCACCGGCCGGCGCGGGCACCTGGGAGAAGGTGGCGGGGCGGCGCAGCCGGGTCCAGTGGCCGGGCGGCCAGGCGATCCACTCGGCGCGGCCGATGACCTTGCCCACGGGCACGGTGCCGCCGCCGGGGTCGCCGAGGTGGTCGCGGGAGTCGGCGGAGTCGTCGCGGTGGTCGCCCATCACCCACAGCCGGCCCGGGGGCACCACGATGTCGAACGGGTCGCGGGACGGCGCGTTCCCCGGTTTGAGGTAGCCGTCCTCGTCGAGGGCGCGGCCGTTGACGGTGATCCGGCCCCGGGCGTCGCAGCAGATGACGCGGTCCCCGCCGACACCGATCACGCGCTTGACGTAGTCGGTGCCGCCGGTGGTGGAGAAGGAGTCCTTCCCGTCGAACACGATCACGTCCCCCCGCGCCGGCGTGCCGCCGAACCGGTACGCCAGCTTGTCGACGAGCACCCGGTCGCCGACCCGCAACGTGTTCTCCATGGACGAGCTGGGCACCTCGAAGGGCTCCACCACGAAGTGGCTGACCAGCAGCAGCGCGGCGCAGCAGGCGAGCGCGAGCAGCAGGGTGCGGTTCCAGTCCTCCCACCACAGGGCGAGCCGCTCCCTCACGACGGAACGCGACCGCTCCTCCGGGTCCGCCTCGTCGGCGGTGGGGGAACGGTCGCGCTCCGGTGTCACTGCTTCGCTGTCCATCGGGGCGGAAGCTTATCCGGCCCGCCCCAAGGGAAGGTCAAACGCTCAGTTGTCGCGCTTCTCCTTGATCTTCGCGGCCTTGCCGCGCAGCTCACGGAGGTAGTACAGCTTGGCGCGGCGCACGTCGCCGCGGGTGACGACCTCGATCTTCTCGACGATCGGCGTGTGCACCGGGAAGGTGCGCTCGACGCCGACGGAGAAGCTGACCTTGCGGACCGTGAAGGTCTCGCTGACGCCCGCGCCCTGGCGGCGGATGACGACGCCCTTGAACTGCTGCACACGGGAGCGGTTGCCCTCGATGACGCGCACGTGGACGTTGACGGTGTCGCCGGGGCGGAAGGCCGGCACGTCGGTGCGCAGGCTCGCGCTGTTGACGCTCTCGATGAGGTTGGTCATGGTCGTTCGTCGCTTCCTCGCCGATGCCACAGGTCATCGACGGCATGCTCGTCTTGGATGTTCGGTGTCCTACGGTGTGGTCGCCCGGCACCGGGCGGCGGCTGTCCCCCTGTGGCAGGGGCGCGAGCCGGGCAGGCGACAGCGGGTCATTCTTCCACGGCGTCGGGGTTGCGCCCAAATCGGCCGTCGGGGCCGGGCTGCCAGCCCAGGATGCTGAGCATCTCGCGGTCCTTCCTGTCGAAGGCCGCGGGGTCGGCCCGCTCGACCAGGTCGGGCCGGTGGGCGACGGTACGGCGCAGCGCCTCGTCGCGGCGCCAGCGGGCGACCTTCCCGTGGTGGCCGCTGAGCAGCACGTCGGGGATGCCGCGGCCGCGCCAGGTCGGCGGCTTGGTGTAGACCGGGCCCTCCAGCAGGTCGGCCATGGCGCCGGGGGCGAAGGAGTCGTCCGCGTGCGACTGCGCGTTGCCGAGCACGCCGGGCAGCAGCCGGGCGACGGCCTCGGTGACGACCAGGACCGCGGCCTCGCCGCCGGCCAGGACATAGTCGCCGATGGAGACCTCGTGGACCGGCATCCTGGTGGCGTACTCGGCGGTGACGCGGCTGTCGATGCCCTCGTAGCGCGCGGGGGTGAAGACCAGCCAGGGGCACCGGGACAGTTCGACCGCGGTCTCCTGGGTGAAGGGGCGGCCGCTGGGGGTGGGCACGACCAGGACCGGGTCGTGGGCGCCCTGCTCGTAGCCGTCGGCGAGGGTCTGGTCGAGGGCCTCGCCCCAGGGGCCGGTCATCATCACCATGCCGGGGCCGCCCCCGTAGGGGGTGTCGTCCACGGTGTTGTGGCGGTCGTGCGCCCAGCCGCGCAGGTCGTGCACGCGGACGTCGAGGCGGCCGGCCGCGCGCGCCTTGCCGACCAGGGAGACGTTCAGCGGTTCGAGGTACTCGGGGAAGATCGTGACGACGTCGATCCGCATGTCAGGCGCCGCCTCCGCCGGAAGCGCCGCCGACCTCACCGGAAGCACCGCCGCCCCCGCCGGGCGCGGAGCCGTCCCGCCCGGGGACGCCCTCGTTCCCCCCGGAAGCACCGCCCTCGGCCGGCCCGGCCGCCTTCCGCGTGCCGGCCACCTGCACCTCCGCCTCGTCCAGCAGCCCGGGCGGCGGGTCGATCACGGCCCGCTGCTGCTCCAGGTCGATCTCGGGCACGATCTCCGTGACGAACGGCACCAGCACCTCGCCGCCTTCGGTACGCGCCACCACCAGCAGGTCCTGGTAGGGCAGGTGCGTGATCTCGGCGATCCGGCCGATCTCGCGTCCGTCCACGGTCACCACGTCGAGGTCGATCAGCTGGTGGTCGTAGAACTCCTCGGGGTCCTCCGGGGTCTGGTCCGGGTCGACCTCGGCGATCAGCATGGTTCCGCGCAGCGCCTCGGCGCCGTTGCGGTCGGTGACGCCCTCGAAGCGCAGCATCAGGCGGCCGCTGTGCACCCGGCCGGTGGCGATGGTCAGCGGCCCGGTCGCGGCCGGGTCGGTGGCGAGTACGGCGCCGGGCGCGAGCCGCAGCTCCGGCTCGTCGGTGCGCACTTCGACGCTCACCTCGCCCTTGATGCCGTGGGCGCGGCCGATCCGGCCGACTACGAGCTGCACGTCCTGCTCAACTTCCGCTGGGGGAACGGGGGAAGCCGCGCCCCTGGGACGCGGCGGGAAACGCGTCGGGCCGGAGGCGGGGAAGCCGCCTCCGGCCCGGTGCAACGAAAACCCGGTGTGCCGGCGGGTGCCGGCACGCACGGGACCGCGGCAGATGCGCTCAGCGCACCTGGTCCACGTCGACGAGGTCGACCCGGACACCGCGGCCGCCGAGGGCGCCCACGACGGTGCGCAGCGCGCGGGCGGTGCGGCCGTTGCGCCCGATGACCTTGCCGAGGTCGTCGGGGTGCACCCGGACCTCGAGCACGCTGCCCCGGCGCAGGGTCCGCATACCGACCTGCACATCGTCAGGACTGTCGACGATGCCCTTCACGAGGTGCTCAAGGGCCTCCTCAAGCACGCTCAGGCCCCGGTGGACTCGGCCGAGGCGGTGGCCTCGGCGTCGTCGGCCTTCTTGTCAGCCTTCTTGGCCTTGGGGGTGATCGCCTCACCCTTCGGCTCGTCGGCGGTGTCCTTGGCAGCGGCCTCGAACAGCGCGCGCTTGTCGGCCTTCGGCTCCGGCTGGAGCAGCGGGGCCGGGGCGGGCTCGCCCTTGAACTTCTGCCAGTCGCCGGTGAGCTTCAGGATGGCGAGCACGGGCTCGGTCGGCTGCGCGCCGACGGAGAGCCAGTGCTGCGCGCGGTCGGAGTCGACCTCGATGCGCGAGGGGTTCTGCACCGGGTGGTACAGGCCGATCTCCTCGATGGCCCGGCCGTCACGGCGGGTACGGGAGTCGGCGACGACGATGCGGTAGTGAGGCGCGCGGATCTTGCCCAGGCGCTTCAGCTTGATCTTGACTGCCACGGGAGTGGGTTCTCCTGGAGTTGACGTGTTTGGGCACGCGGACGGCCACGTGGGGTTGTGGAGGTCGTGCGCCCGGCGGACGCGTCAGCCGAAGGAGAGAGGGTTCCTGCACGGCTGTCGAGTTCTCAGCTGAACATTCTGCCACAGTCAGCCGACCCCAACGACCTCCGGGATGCGGAACGGCTGCCCGCACGCTCCGCACATGATCGGGGCCTGGGCCAGCACCGAGGGGACCACCCGGACATTCCGCCCGCAGTCGCAGACGGCCTTGACCCGCACGCCGCCGCCCGAGGAGCCGTGCCGGGCGGCGGGCCCACGGAAGGAGCGGGCGGTGTCCGCGGTGGTGGCCACGGTGTGCGCCTTCAGCGCGCGCTGAAGGCGCTCGATGGTGCCCCGGTACCGCTTCCGGGTCTCGGGCCTCATCACCACGAGCGAGAAGCCGCTGCTGGGATGCGGTTCCTCGGCGTGGTCCAGGCCCATCTCGTCGGCGATGGCGAGGAATCTGCGGTTGTGGTAGCGGCCGGCGCGCGAGGTGTCGCGGATGCCGCGGGCCGCGGCGATGCCGTGCACGGCTTCGTGCAGCAGCCTTTCGAAGGAGAGCTCGGTGCCGCAGGCGGACGAGGACTCACCGATCAGGGACTCGGGCGCGGCCAGATCGGGCAGCTCGGGATGGTGCCGTTGAATATCGGCCCAGGCGACTGCCAGCTCGGCGGCGAGAACAGGTGGTGTCGTGCTCACGCCGTGACAACGAGCCGGGCGCCCCCGGTGTTCCTATTCCGGGCTAGCCCAATTAATTTGCACTGATCGGTCAGTTCCGGATGTTGCGCATGGATACGCATGACGCAGGGCGGGTGCGGAGGGACCGGAGTAACACCGGTGAACCTGCGCACCCGCCCCAAGCGTGGACGTATGAACATATTCCGTACGCCGCTGATCGGTCAGCGGACACCGGAGGGGCTCCCGCCCCCGGTGCCGGGAGGAGACCGGCGGCCAAGGGCCTGTCCGGCGGATCCTGCCGGACTCACGGCGCCCGGCACGCCCCGCCGGACAAGGCCCTAGTAGGCGCGGGCCACGATCGCCACGGTGCCCGGGGCGTCGTCCGCGACCGGCACCGAGCCGTCCTCGGCGACCAGGCAGCGCACCGACACGCCCTGCTCGGCCAGCTTCGCCTCGCCCTCCGCGCCGAGGTCCGCCCACGGGATGCGGGCCCAGCCGTCGGCCGCGGCCTCCACGGCCTCGCCGACCGTCGCCACGTCCACCGTCCGGGACAGCCGGCGGTCGCGGGACTCCTGGAGCAGCCGCGCCTGGTCCTCCTCCAGCGCCTTGGGCAGCACCGTGTCCAGCGCGTCCAGGGAGACCGGCTCCTTGCCGCCCGGGATGCGGCGGGCCAGCATCGCGGTGCCCCCGGCCAGGTCGCGCGGGCCGATCTCGACCCGCAGCGGCACCCCCTTGAGCTCCCAGTCGACCGCGCGCCGCCCGAACGGGGTGTCGGTCCGGTCGTCCACGACGACCCGCAGCCCGGCCGCGCGGAGCTTCTCGCCGACCTCGCGCACCTTCGCCACGACGGCCTCGTCGTCCTTGATCGCCAGCACCACGACCTGCACGTGCGCCAGCCGCGGCGGCACCCGCAGCCCGTTGTCGTCGCCGTGCATCATCACCAGCGCGCCGATCATCCGGGTCGTGCTGCCCCAGGACGTCTGCCAGACGTGCTCCTGGGTGCCCTCCTTGGACAGGTAGGAGGTGTTGAACGCCTTCGCGAAGTTCTGCCCCAACTCGTGGCTGGTGCCCAGTTGCAGCGCCTTGCCGTCACCCATCATCCCCTCCAGGGTGAGGGTGTTGATCGCGCCGGCGAACCGCTCCTTCACGGTCTTGCGGCCCGGCACCACGTCCATCGCCAGGACGTTCTCCATGAAGTCGCCGTACACGTCGTACTGGATGCGGGAGGCGAACTCGCGGGCGTCCTCCTGGGTGGCGTGGGCGGTGTGCCCCTCCTGCCACAGGAACTCGGTGGTGCGCAGGAACAGCCGCGGCCGCAGCTCCCAGCGCACCACGTTCGCCCACTGGTTGATCAGCAGCGGCAGGTCGCGGTAGCTCTGCACCCACTTGGAGAAGTACTCGTTGATGATCGTCTCGGACGTCGGCCGGACGACGATCGGCTCCTCCAGCTCCTTGCCGCCGCCGTGGGTCACCACCGCCAGCTCCGGCGCGAAGCCCTCCACGTGCTCGGCCTCGCGGGTGAGGTAGGACTGCGGGATGAAGAGCGGGAAGTACGCGTTCTGCGCACCGACTGCCTTGATCCGCGCGTCCATGTCGGCCTGCATCCGCTCCCACAGGCCGTAGCCGTACGGCCTGATCACCATGGTGCCGCGCACCGGTCCGTTGTCGGCCAGTTCGGCCTTGTTGATCAGGTCCTGGTACCAGCGCGGGAAGTCGTCCGCCTGGGGGGTGAGAACGGGAGCCTTAGCCATGGGCCGATGGTACGGCCCCGCGCCACCCCAGCGTGAATCGGCCGCCGGGCGGCGCACGCCCGGCGCATGCGGGCCGGGCGCAACACGGACGTCTCCGGAAGTTCACGAGAACGCGTCACCCGCCCTCTGGACGGCGGCGCGAAACGGCAGTTGTCTGGCATGAGGGGACCCGCGTCCCCCCAGCACCACGGCACGGGGAGCACACGGCGGTTCCGGTCGGCTGATGGGAGCTCATTCATGACGGCTACGCTCTATCGCGGTTCCAGGCCGGACGCCCGGGGCAGGGCACGGGACTGGGCGGAGATCCAGGAGCGGATGCTCGTACCGCTCTACGACGCGGTGTACGACCGGCTGGAGGTCGGCGCCGGCACCCGGCTGCTCGGCCTGGCCTGCGGCAGCGGGCTGGCCCTGATGCTCGCCTCCGCGCGGGGCGCCGCCGTCACCGGCCACGACCGTGACGGCGAGCGGCTGGCCCTGGCCCGCGAGCGGCTGGCGGCCCGCGAGCGCGACCGCCCGCCGGAGCGGCGCACCCGGCTGCTGGCGGGGGAGCTGCGCCTGGCGGACCTGCGCGGCCGCCCGGCGACTCCCGCCCCCGTCGGCGGCGCCGCGGTGCCGGCGCCCCCGCCCCGCGGCCGGACCGACACCCCCGCCCGCGGCTACGACGTCGTCACCGCCTTCGAGCCCGCCGCGCCCGCCGGCGAACTCGGCCCCGCGCTCGCCGCGGTGGCGCGCGGTTCGCGCCCCGGCAGCGCCGTCGTGCTGGCCGGCTGGGGCCCGCCCGAGCGCTGCGCCACCTCCCGGGTGCTGGGCATCGCCACGCGGCTGGCCGAGCCCCGCGCCGGGGCGGCCCCCGCCCCGCGGCTCAGCGGCCGCGACGACCTGGAGGACCTGGCCCGGACGGCCGGGCTGCGGCCGGACGGCTCGGGGCGCGTGGCGTGCCCCTTCGGCTACCCCGACCTGCCCAGCGCCGTGCGCGGGCTGCTGTCCACCGGGCTGTTCGACGCGGCCGTCGCCGCCACCGACAGCCAGCAGGTCGACAAGGAACTCGCCGAGGCCCTGCACCCCTACCGCCGGCCCGACGGCTCGGTGCGCATGGAGAACGTCTTCCGCTACCTGATCGCCCGCGTCTGAGCGTCCCCCGTGCCCCATGGGCCCCGGTGTCCCCTGCGGTGCGCCGGCCGGTGCTCCCGAGCGCCCCTCGTGCCCGTGCCGCCCCGATCCGCCCGATCCGCACAGCGGCGGGAAAACGGTTGGCCGCCGCCCGCCGGCCCGGGCCACAGTGACCGCATGCCGACGCCCTCCGCTCCCCTGTCCCCCGGTACCCCCGCCGTCGTCCGCCTGCTCAAGGCCGGACGGGAGAAGGTCCGCTACGACGCCGCCGTGCGCTTCGACGACGGCGTCCGGGTGACCGTCACCGCGCCCTGGTCGCTGCCGACCGTCCGCGACTTCGGCTTCGTCCGCTTCGCACCCGGCGACACCTTCACCGAGCACTACTGGCGCGACCGCTGGTACGCGGTCAAGGAGGTGCGCGACCCGGCCGGCGCCATGAAGGGCTGGTACTGCGACGTCACCCGCCCGGTCGTCGTGCGGGGCGCCACGCTGCTCTCCGAGGACCTGGACCTCGACCTGTGGGTGTCCGCCGACGGTTCCGAGGTGCTGCGGCTGGACGAGGACGAGTTCGCGGCGAGCGGGCTGGCCGGGCGGGACCCGGACGCCGCGAGGGCGGCGGTACGCGCGCTCGACGAGTTGGAGCGGGTGGCCCGGGGCGGCGGGCCGGCCTCCCTGCTGTGAGCGCGGCCCCCTCCGGCCGCCACGACGCCCGGCGGTCCGCCGGACAGGCCCGCCGGACAGGTCCTAAGGGCCGCGCCACTCCTCGGCGGTGAGCGCGAACCTCTCGTGGTCCCGCCAGGCGTCGTTGATGAACAGCATGCGCGGCGAGAAGCCCTCGTGGCGGAAGCCGAGCCGCCGGGCCATCGCCAGCGAGCGGTCGTTGTCGGGCTGGATGTTGATCTCCAGCCGGTGCAGCCCGAGACCCTGCGGCCGGGCGCCGAAGCAGCGGTCGACCACCAGCCGCAGCCCGGGCGTCATCCGCCCGGTGCCCGCGTACGGCAGGTAGCTGTCGTAGCCGAGCGCCGCGTTGCGGAAGCGGCCCAGCACGATGTTGGCGACGTTGCAGGTGCCGACGATCCCGCCCGCTCCGCCGACCTGCCCGGCCTCGTCGTCGTCGACGATCAGGTACGTCCGCAGGCCGGCGCCCTGCCGCCGCAGCAGTTCGGGCAGCGCGTCCGGCTCGACCGGGTTCCACGGGCTCAGGTGGGCCGCGGATCGCAGCACGGCGGCGCGGTGGGCCTCGGCGTCCCCCGCCCGGGGCTCGCGGATCGAAATACGCATGATCGCATCATCGCAGCCGACCCCCGGCCACCGCGCGCCGTCCACGCGGAAAGGAAGGGGGCGCGCGGGGTGGCGGACCGCGCGGCGGGCGGGCCCACCGCCTGGGCGCACGGGCGGCACACGCCCGCGCGCGCCCTTCCTTTCCGCGTGGACGCGCGGCAGGGGCCGACGGTCCGCGACCGCCGGCCCCTGCCACCCACGAGGTGTCAGCCCATGAACTTCTTGAACTCGTCCGGCAGTTCGAAGTCCTTGCCGCCGGGCAGGCCCGCGGGGCCGCCCTGCTGCTGTTGCTGCTCGCGCCGGGCCGCGGCCGCGGCGGCCTCGGCCTTCCGCTTCATCGGGTTGCCCGACTGCCGCTTGCCCTTGGCCTGCTTCTGCTGCTTCTTCTGCCGGCCGGGGCCGCCGCCCATGCCCGGCATCCCGGGCATCCCCGGCATGCCGCCGCCCTGCGCCATCCGGGACATCATCTTGCGCGCCTCGAAGAACCGCTCCACAAGGCTCTTGACCGCGCTGACCTCGACGCCCGAGCCCTTGGCGATACGCGCCCGGCGGGAGCCGTTGATGATGTGCGGGTCGGCCCGCTCCGCGCGCGTCATCGACTTGATGATGGCGGCGGTGCGGTCGACGTCCTTCTCGTCCAGGTTGTTGATCTGGTCCTTGATCTGGCCCATGCCCGGCAGCATGCCGAGCAGCTTGGAGATGGAGCCCATCTTGCGGACCTGCTCCATCTGCGCCAGGAAGTCGTCGAGCGTGAACTCCTTGGGGCCCTTCGCCAGCTTGGCGGCCATCTCCTCGGCCTGCTGCTGGCTGAAGGTCTGCTCGGCCTTCTCGATCAGCGACAGGACGTCGCCCATCCCCAGGATCCGCGACGCCATGCGGTCCGGGTGGAAGGTGTCGAAGTCGTCCAGCTTCTCGCCGTTGGACGCGAACATGATCTGCTTGCCGGTCACGTGCGCGATCGACAGGGCGGCGCCGCCGCGGGCGTCGCCGTCGAGCTTGGAGAGCACCACGCCGTCGAAGCCGACGCCGTCGCGGAACGCCTCCGCGGTGTTCACCGCGTCCTGGCCGATCATCGCGTCGACCACGAACAGGATCTCGTCGGGGTGCGTGACGTCCCGGATGTCCGCGGCCTGCTGCATCATCTCCTGGTCGACGCCGAGCCGGCCGGCGGTGTCGATCACGACGATGTCGTACTGCTGGGTCTTCGCGAACTCGATGGAGTCCCGGGCGACCTTGACCGGGTCGCCCACGCCGTTGCCGGGCTCGGGCGCGTAGACCGCCACGCCGGCCCGCTCGGCGACCACGGAGAGCTGGTTGACCGCGTTCGGGCGCTGGAGGTCGCAGGCGACCAGCAGGGGGGCGTGGCCCTCCTTCTTCAGCCACCGGCCCAGCTTGCCCGCGAGGGTCGTCTTGCCGGCGCCCTGGAGGCCGGCGAGCATGATCACGGTCGGCGGCTGCTTGGCGAAGCGCAGCCGCCGGGTCTCCCCGCCCAGGATCGTGACCAGCTCGTCGTTGACGATCTTGATGACCTGCTGCGCGGGGTTCAGCGCCTGGGAGACCTCGGCGCCCAGGGCCCGCTGCTTGACGTTGGCGATGAAGGCCCGCACCGCCGGGAGCGCGACGTCGGCTTCCAGCAGCGCGATGCGGATGTCGCGTGCCGTGGCGTCGATGTCCGCCTCGCTCAGGCGGCCCTTGCCCCGGAGGCTCTTGAAGGTATTCGCGAGGCGATCAGACAGAGTGTCGAACACGGTGGTCGCAGGTCCTCAGGGGTCGGGGGCTAGGACAGTCGCCTTCCAGGGTATCCGCCCCGCGCGCCGGTCCGGAGGCCCCGGGCGCAAGCCGCCGGAATCGGCGGTCACCGCAGGGCGGCCTCGACCTGGTGCGCCACCTCGGCCGCGCGGGCCGGCGGGAGCGGGTCGCCGTCCTTCCCGACGAGGTAGAAGGCGTCGACCGCGTTGGCGCCCAGGGTGGAGATGCGCGCCGAGCGCACCGTGACGGCGGTCGCGGTCAGCGCGAGGCCGATGCGGTGCAGCAGGCCGGGGGCGTCGTGGGCGCGCACCTCCAGCACGGTGGCGGTCTGCGAGGTGTGCCCGGGGGCGATGGTGACCCGGGGCGGCGGCGGCACCACACCGCGCCGCCGCGGGTAGGCGGCCTCCCGCTCGGCGAGCCGCGCCTCGATGTCGAGGGAGCCGTCGAAGGCGCGGGCGAGGTCGGCCCGCAGCCGCGCGGCCTCGGGCAGCGCGCCGTACTCCGCCGACACCCGCCAGCTCAGCAGCGCCACGGGCCCCTCCCCCACCGGATCGACCGCGCGCAGGTCGGCGGCGCGCACGGTGAGCCGGTGCAGTGCCAGCACCCCGGCGGCGTGCGCGAGCAGGCCGGGCCGGTCGGGCACCGCCAGGAGCAGTTCGACGCCGAGCGCCTCGTCCTGCGCGTCGCCCTCGGGTTCCGGCTCGGCCCTGGCGTGCAGGGCCAGGACCGGGCCGCGGGTGCGGGCCGCCTCGATCGCCAGCCGCTCCTCCTCGGCGGTGGGCTCGCGGTCGGCGCTGTCGGGCAGGTCCCCGGTGTCCAGGGCGCCGGCCACCCGCTCCACCAGGTCGGCGAGCAGGGAGGCGCGCCAAGTGCTCCACGCGGCGGGCCCGGTGGCCAGCGCGTCCGCCTCGGTGAGGGCGGCGAGCAGTTCGAGGGTGGAGGTGTCGCGGACGGCCTCGGCGACGGTGCGGACGGTCTCGGGGTCGTCCAGGTCGCGGCGGGTCGCGGTGTCGATGAGCAGCAGGTGGTGGCGGACCAGCAGGGCGAGGGTCTCCGCGTCGGCGGCCCCGAAGCCGATCCGGGCGGCGACGTCGCGGGCGATCACCTCGCCCGCCTCGCTGTGGTCGCCGGGCCAGCCCTTGCCGATGTCGTGCAGGAGGGCCGCGGTCAGCAGCAGGTCGGGGCGGCCGACCCGGCGGGTGAGGCCGGACGCCTGGACGGCCGCCTCCACCAGGTGCCGGTCGACGGTGAAGCGGTGCACGGCGTTGCGCTGCGGCCGGCAGCGGACCCGCTCCCAGTCGGGGATGAGCCGGGTGACCAGTCCCTCGGCCTCCAGGGCCTCCCAGACCGGTACGGCGGACTCGCCCGCCCCCAGCAGCGTGAGGAGCTGCTCGCGGGCCTCGGCCGGCCACGGCACGGGCAGCGGCCGGGCGGCGGCCGCGAGGCGCCGTACCGCGTGCAGGGACAGCGGCAGGCCGGCCTGGGCGGCCGCGGCGGCCGCGCGCAGCGGCAGCACGGGGTCGCGCTCGGGCCTGGCGGCCAGCGCGAGGACCGCCTCGCCCTCCTGCTCCACGACGCCCTCGGCGAGCGGGACCCGCTCGGCGGCCGTCTGGGAGCTGGGGGTGCGGCCGCGCCCGAGCAGGCCGCGGCGGCGCGGGCGGGACTCGCGGGCCCGCAGGACCCGGGCGACCTCGCGCCAGGTCACGTCGGAGGCGTAGGAGATGCGGCGGGCGGCCTCGTAGACCTGGCGCAGCAGGGCGTCGGCGTCGGGCAGGTCGAGGGCCTCGGCGATCTGGTCCTGCTCCTGGAGGGCGAGCCGGTCGGTGGCGCGGCCGGTGACCAGGTGCAGGGCGTCGCGGGTGTCGAGCAGCCGGGTACGGGCCTCTTCCAGCCCTTCGCGGGGGGCGTCGGCGAGCCAGGAGGCGGCGACGGCGCGCAGTGCGGTGGCGTCGCGCAGGCCGCCGCGGGCCTCCTTGAGGTCGGGTTCGAGCAGGTACGACAGCTCGCCCTGGCGCTCGGCGCGCTCGGCGCACATCTCGCGCAGCTCGGGCAGCCGCTTCGGGGCCTGGTTGCGCCAGTCGGCGAGGACGGTGCTGCGCAGCGCGGAGGTGAGGGCGGCGTCGCCGGCGACGTGCCGCGCGTCGAGCAGGCCGAGCTGGACCTTCAGGTCGTCGGCGGCGGTCTTGCGGGCCTCCTCCGGGGTCCGGACGGAGTGGTCGAGGGCGAGTCCGAGGTCCCACACCGGGTACCAGAGGCGGTCGGCGAGGGGGGCGACGGGCTGCGGGGAGTCGTGCAGGAGCAGCAGGTCGAGGTCGCTGCGCGGGGACAGCTCGCCGCGGCCGTAGCCGCCGACCGCGACCAGTGCCCAGCCGGTGGTGCCGGTCTCCCGGGCGGCCTCGGTGGCCAGGCCGGCCAGCCACCGGTCCGTGAGGGTGGCCAGGGCGGCACGGCGCGGCGGCCCGGACCGCCCCTCCTCGGTGAGGAGGTGCAGCCGGGCCGCCGCGTAGCCGTGGCCTTCCGCTTCGACGCTGTCGGTCACTCGTGCTCCGCTGTCTCGTGGTCGGGCCGCGGCGCGGGGTGGCCGGGGCCTGCGGCCCGGGGTGCGGCCGGAGGCCGGCCGGCTCACGCCGGCGCGCGCCTGGGGCGCGGGGCCGCGTGGCACCGCCCGCCCGCCCCCGGTCGCATCCCCTGGGTCGTCAGAGCGCGTCGGGGCCGCGCTCGCCGGTGCGGACCCGGACGGCCGTGTCGACCGGCAGGCTCCACACCTTCCCGTCTCCGATCTTGCCCGTTCGGGCCGCCTTGACCACGACCTCGATGAGCTCGTCGGCGTCGGCGTCCTCGACGAGGACCTCGATCCGGATCTTGGGCACGAGGTCGACGGTGTACTCCGCGCCCCGGTAGACCTCGGTGTGGCCGCGCTGGCGGCCGTAGCCGCTGGCCTCGGTGACGGTCAGGCCCTGGACGCCGAACGCCTGGAGGGCTTCCTTGATCTCGTCGAGCCGGTGCGGCTTGACGACGGCGGTGATGAGCTTCACGCGTCCACCTTCCTGGTCACGGTCTCGACGCCCGAGGGGGCCGCGTGCGAGACGCTGCCGACTCCGGTGAAGTCGTATGCGGTCTCCGCGTGCTCGGCCTGGTCGATGCCGCTGATCTCCACGTCCTCGGGGACCCGGAAGCCCATCGCCATGTCGATGAGCTTGGCGAGGATCGCGGAGCAGACCAGGGAGTAGCCGAGGACGGAGAAGACCCCGATCGCCTGGACGCCGAGCTGGTGCCAGCCGCCGCCGTAGAAGACGCCCTTGACGTCCTGGCCGACACCGCCGGTGTTCAGCAGGCCGATCAGCAGGGAGCCGACGATGCCGCCGACCATGTGGACGCCGACCACGTCGAGCGAGTCGTCGTAGTTGAAGCGGTACTTCAGGCTGACCGCCGCGGCGCAGATGACACCGGCGATGACGCCGACCGCGATGGCGCCGAGCGGGCTGACGGAGGCGCAGGAGGGGGTGATCGCGACCAGGCCGGCGACGGCGCCGGAGGCGGCGCCCAGGGTGGTGAAGGAGCCGTGGCGCAGCCGCTCGTAGGCGAGCCAGCCGATCATGGCGGCCGCGGTGGCGATCTGGGTGTTGATGAAGACGGTCGACGCGACGCCGTCGGCGGTGATCTCCGAGCCGGCGTTGAAGCCGAACCAGCCGAACCACAGCAGGCCGGCGCCGAGCATCACCCAGGGCATGCTGTGCGGGCGCATCGGGTCGCGCTTGAAGCCGACCCGCTTGCCGATGACGAGGATCACGCCGAGGGCCGCCGCACCGGCGTTGATGTGCACCGCGGTGCCGCCGGCGAAGTCGATCACGCCCTTCTGGCCGAGCCAGCCGCCGCCCCACACCCAGTGGGCCACCGGGAAGTACACGACGGTCGCCCACACGGCGATGAACAGCGACCAGGCGGTGAACTTGACCCGGTCGGCGAGCGCGCCGCTGATCAGCGCCGGGGTGATGATCGCGAACATGAGCTGGAACGCGGCGAACGCGAAGACCGGGGTGCCGGTGGCGCCCCACAGGTCGTCCGGCGCGATGTCCCGCAGGCCGAGCCAGCTCGTGCCGCCGAGGAATCCGCCGTTGTCGCCGTCGAAGGCGAAACTGAACCCGTATCCGGTCCACAGCAGCGTTATGATCCCGAGGCTGATGAAACTCATCATCAGCATGTTCAGGGCACTCTTCACGCGGACCATTCCGCCGTAGAAGAACGCCAGCCCCGGTGTCATCAGCATCACGAGCGCGGAGCTCAGGAGCAGGAATGCGGTATTGCCGGTGTCGAGCTTGGGCGCGTCCGCGGCCAGTGTGATGATGGCTGGTGCCATCGGCGTCTCCTCGTCATCCGAACGGCCCGTGCGGGCGGTGCAGGGGTGGGCCGGTATTGGCCTTGAGGTTGGCCGAGGCGGGTTTCACCCGATGCCATAGGATGTTTCACCGCCGTGACGAAGAAGTCACCCGTGTTACGCGGAGATGAACCATCCGGGTGTTCGGTGAAGGATGTATACGGGTGGGAAAGCAGGCCATCAGCCTGGCGCCCGGGTGATCGTCCGAGCGGCCGATCAGTGCGTTCGACCGGTCGTGGGGAGTGCGCCGTTCACGCGGGTTCGGCGACTTCCGGGAGTTCCTCGGAAAGCCGCTCCGCCAACGCGATCACCTCGGGAACGTCACCGAAGTCGCGGACAGCGGCGTGGGTGGTCTTGCGGATGCGGGTGTTGACCCGCTCGGAGCGGACCCGTTTGGCGACCGCCATCGCCTGGTCGGTGTAGTGGGCGGCCTGCGCCGGGTCGCGCATCAGCAGTTGGACGGTGCCCATGCCGACGAGGTTCAGCGCGTAGGCGCGCTGGTGGACGTCGTCCCGGCGGAACCCCTCGACGGCCTGGAGCATCTCCGGCTGGGCGAGCGAGGCGTAGGTGGGACTGCGTCCGGCGACATAGGCGAGGTCGCGGTAGGAGTGCGCGTTCTCGGCGTGCAGCTCGGCCTCGGTGAAGAAGTCGATCCAGGCCGGCTCCTCGCCCGCGCGGACGTCGCAGAAGGTGTCCTCGGCCATCCGGACCGCCCGGTGGCACTTGTTGACCTGGCCCATGTTGGCGTAGGCGCGGGCCTCCAGGGCGTACAGCATCGACTGGGTGGCGGCTCCGGCCGAGTCGCGGCTGCCGTACTGGGCGAGGTGGATGAGTTCCAGGGCGTCGTCGGGGCGCTCCAGGTGGATCATCTGGCGGCTCATCGAGGAGAGCACGAACGCGCCGAGCGGGCGGTCTCCGGCCTCCTTGGCCGCGTGCAGCGCGAGGACCAGGTACTTCTGGGCGATCGGTTGCAGACCCACGTCGTAGCTCATCCAGCCGGCCAGGGCGGCGAGGTCGGCGGTGACCCGGTACAGCCGGCGGGCGACGGGCTCGGGGTGCGGTTCCTGGAGCAGGTCGGTGACCTCGTGCAGCTGGCCGACGACGGCCTTGCGGCGCAGCCCGCCGCCGCACTGGCTGTCCCACTCGCGGAACATCGCGGCGGTGGACTCCAGCAGTTGCAGCTCCTGCTCGGACAGCCGGGCGGCGCGGCCGCCGCCGGCGCCCGGGCCCTGCGCGGCGGCCGGGCGGGGGGCTGCGGCGGTGGGCACCAGCCAGCGCTGCATGGGTTCCAGCAGGGCCGGCCCGGCCGACAGCGCGAGGGAGGCGCCGAGGAATCCTCGGCGGCCGAGCATCAGGTCGCTGCGGGAGAACTCGTTGATGAGCTGGACGGTCTGCGGGCCGGCCCACGGCAGGTCGATGTCGCCGCCGGAGGGAGGCTGCTGGGCCGAGCGCAGCCCGAGGTCCTCGACGGGCACGACGCAGCCGAAGCGCTCGGAGAACAGCTCGGACAGGATGCGCGGGATCGGCTCCCGCGGCTGTTCGCCGTCCAGCCAGCGGCGCACCCTTGACGTGTCCGTGCTGACGTGGTGGGCGCCCAACTGGCGGGCTCTGCGGTTGACCTGGCGCGCGAGCTCCCCCTTGGACCAACCGCTGCGCACGAACCACGAGGTCAACTGCGCGTTGGGCTGCTTGTCCGCTGTCCCGGTCACGGCCACGCCCCCATCCCGCTTCTGCTTCACCCGTAACGTAGCCCTCCAGTCACACGCGTTGCGACCGCAATTGCGGAAACGCCACCATTCGCCACCCCATCGAATGAACTCCGCCGGACCGGCGGGCGATTGACTGGACCCATGCCGCCGGGGCGCCGTGCGCGTGCGTAACCAACGGCCGGCGCGATCCGTTGGAGGGGTCATGGTGTTCACGATCGGCAGCATGCGCGAGATGCGGCAGCAGCGGACCGTCGTGCGGCACGCCGCGCGGGTGGCGGCGCTCCCCGGCTCCTGGAGTGCCACCCGCCGCCGGGGGCGTACGGCGCTGTGCGGCACCGTCGCCGAGTACACCGGACTGTGCGGGTGGGCGGTGGTGCCGGGGGCCCGGGCGGAACGCGGCGGGGAGGTGTGCTCCTGCGGGGAGCCGCGCTGCAAGGAGCCGGGCGCGCACCCGCTGGACCCGGCCGCCGAGCTGCCGGCCGGCGCGGGGCCGGAGGCCGCCGAGCGGATGTGGGAGCGGATGCCGGGCGCGTCGGTGCTGCTGCCGGTCGGGCGGACCTTCGACGTCATCGAGGTGGCCGAGCTGCCGGGCCGGCGGGCGCTGGTGCGGATGGAGCGGATGGGGCTGCACCTGGGGCCGGTGCTGCTCACCCCCGCCGGGCGGGCGCAGTTCTTCGTGGCGCCGGGCGCCGCGGCGGAACTCCCCGACCTGCTGTACCGGATGGGCTGGGACGACGCGCGGCTCGACCTGCGCTGCCTGGGCCCGGGCGACCACGTCACCGCTCCCCCCTCGGACTTCGGCGGGCTCGGGCCGGCCCGGTGGCTGCGCGAGCCGCGGCTGGACTCGATGCCGCAGCCGCCGGAGGCGCGCCTGCTGCTGGGGACGCTGGCCTACGTGGCCCACAGGACGCGGGTCTGCGCGTAGGACCCCGTACCGGTCGCGGGTCCGCGTAGGCACTCGCACCGGACGCGGGCCTGCGTAGGCGCGCTGCCCCTCACGTGTGCGCGTCAGCGCGCCGACCCTCACGTGTAAGGGGCGCCCACCGGGGGTGGGCGCCCCTTACACATCCGCGGAGGTACGGCCCGGTGCCGTCCGCCTCCCCCTACTCGCCGATCAGCGCGTCGACGAACGCCTCCGGCTCGAACGGGGCGAGGTCGTCCGCGCCCTCGCCGAGCCCGACGAGCTTGACCGGGACGCCCAGCTCGCGCTGGACCGCGACCACGATGCCGCCCTTGGCGGTGCCGTCGAGCTTGGTGAGCACGATGCCGGTGATGTCCACGACCTCGGCGAAGACGCGGGCCTGCACCAGGCCGTTCTGGCCGGTGGTCGCGTCGAGCACGAGCAGCACCTCGTCGACCGGGCCGTGCTTCTCGACCACGCGCTTGACCTTGCCCAGCTCGTCCATAAGGCCGGTCTTGGTGTGCAGCCGGCCGGCGGTGTCGATCAGCACCGTGTCGGCGCCCTCGGCGATGCCCTCCTTGACCGCGTCGAAGGCGATCGAGGCGGGGTCGCCGCCCTCGGGGCCGCGGACGGTGCGGGCCCCGACGCGCTCGCCCCAGGTCTGGAGCTGGTCGGCGGCGGCGGCGCGGAAGGTGTCGGCGGCGCCCAGCACCACGCTGCGCCCGTCGGCCACCAGCACACGGGCGAGCTTGCCGGTGGTGGTGGTCTTGCCGGTCCCGTTCACCCCGACGACCAGCACGACGGCCGGGGACTCCTCGTGGCTCTCGGTGCGCAGGGCGCGGTCCAGGGTCGGGTCGACCAGCGCGAGCAGTTCCTCCCGCAGCAGGGTGCGCAGCTCGTCGGGGGTGCGGGTGCCCAGCACGCGCACCCGGGTGCGCAACCGCTCGACGAGTTCCTGGGTCGGGGTCACGCCGACGTCGGCGGTGATGAGGGTGTCCTCGACCTCCTCCCAGGTGTCGTCGTCCAGCCGCTCCCGCGACAGCAGGGTGAGCAGGCCCTTGCCGAGCGAGTTCTGCGAGCGGGACAGCCGGGAGCGCAGCCGCACCAGCCGGCCCTCGGTCGGCTCGGGCCGCTCGACGACGACCTGCTCGGGGAGCTCCACCTCCTCCGGGGCCTCGGGCGCGGCGGTCGCGCCGGGGAGCGGGACCTCCTCGATGGTCCGGCGGGGCTCCTCCCGCGGGGTCTCGGCCTCATCCCCGACGTGCGGTTCGGCGGGAGGCTTGGTGATCGTCGGGGTGCTCGGCGGCGACGGCGGTAGCTGCCTGTTCCTGCGGCGGCTGCCGATCACCAACCCGCCGGCCCCCAGGATCACGACCAGGGCAATGACGACGACAAGGATGACGGTTTCCATAACCCCCCCAGTATCCCTACTCCGGGGTCGCCGCCGTCCCATCCCGCGCGACCCGCTCGGGTGCGCGCGGCCGACATGCCGGCGGGACGCGCAGGCGGGGGGTGCGGACGGCCGCCGCGCGCAGGGCCCGCGACACGCCTTCCGCGCCCGGGGACGGGGCCCTCGGGCGGGGTCGGCGCGGCCCGTTTGCGGGCCCACGGGCTCGCGGCCGTCTTCGGGCCAACCGGTTCGCGGCCGTCTCCGGGTCCGCCACCCCGAAGGGCCTCACGGGGTCAGGCCGAGCCGGTGCGCAGGCCGCGGTCGGTGAAGTCGATCAGCCACTCGAAGCTCTCGTCGATGTCGGCGCTCCACTGGAAGCCGTTGGCCGACTGGAGGGTGGCGAACCCGTGGAAGGTGCTGCGCAGCGTGCGCAGGGCGTGGTCCATGTCGGCGGGTGCGACGGCGTAGCCGCGCAGCACCGCCCTGAAGGCGTCGAGGCTCCGCTGCCCCGCGGCGGCCAGCGGGTCGTCCGGGCCCGACGGTTCCACGCCGATCGTCGCCGCGTACCGGCCGGGGTGCGCCACGACGAAGGCGCGGAAGGAGCGCGCCGCGGCCGCCAGGGCGTCGCGGCCGGAGTACCCCTGGATCGCGCCGCCGACGGCGTCCGCCGCCTGCTCCAGCGCCAGGACGGCGATCCGCCGGTTCAGGTCGTCCTGGCCGGCCACGTGCTTGTACAGGGAGGGCGTGCGCACGCCGAGCCGCTCGGCGAGCGACCCCATCGTCAGCCGGGCGAGGCCCACCTCGTCGGCGAGGGCGGCGCCGGCCGCGACCACGGCCGCCGGGTCGAGTCCGACCCTAGGCACGGGCGGCCTGCTCGCGGAGGAAGTCGAGCACCAGGGGGACGACCTGGTCGGGGGCCTGGTCGTGCAGGTAGTGGCCGCCGCCCTCGACCATCGCCAGGCGGCCGGTCCCGGCCGGCAGCGCGTCGATGATCGCCGAGCCCTCGGCGTGCGGGTCGGCCCAGTCGGGGTCGAGCGAGCCCATGACCACGAGGACGGGGCGGTGGACGTTCCCGAGGTGCTCGCCGGCGTCCGCCGGGGCGGCGCGGCCCATGCCCTGCATCGCCTTCATCCGGCCCGGCTCCCGCATCGTGGCGTCGATCCGGCCGATCCGCTCGTCCCAGTCGGCCGGCTTGGTCGGGTACGCGACGTCGAGGTACGCCTTCCACAGCCGGACGCTGCCGAAGAGGCCGGCCCCGGCCAGCCGGAGCATGCCCTGCCGGACCCGTTTCACCCGCAGCGCGTCCAGGCCGAGCGACTGCTTGCGGGTGAAGGGGCCCAACTCGACCACGGCGCTGATCAGCGAGGGTTCGACGGCCGCGGCGATGGTGGCCGCCCCGCCGGAGATCGAGTGCCCGACGAGGACGGCCGGGCCGCCCAGGTGCCGGATCACCGCGAGCAGATCGCCGGCGATGGCGGTGCGGCTCCACTCCGGCCACTGGACGCTGGACTCGCCGCAGCCCCGCAGGTCCACGGCGGCGACCCGGTAGCCGGCCGCCACCAGCGCCGGGGCCATCGCGCGGTACGAGGCGCGGCTGTCCCCCATCCCGTGCGCGAGCACGATGAGCGGGCCGTCCCCCGTCACGTCGTACGCGATCGTGCCGCCCTCGACGGCCAGGTACTCGGTCATGGCATCCCCTTGGACTCGGTTCGGCTAACTCCGTTAGCTAAAAGCTAATCCGATTAGCCAACCGTGTCAACACATCCCGCCTCGGCTCCGCCACGCGGGCGCGCGCCGCCCGTATCCGGATGCGCTGCGCGCCGACCCGCCCCCGCACCGCGGCCTCCGCACGCCAAGCGTCCCGCTCCCCCGGCTTCAGACGACGCCGAAGTCGACGGCGCCGGAACGCACCAGGCCCACGAAGGAGGCCCACCCGGCCGCGGTGACGAGAAGCGCGGCGCCCTCCTTGTCCTTGGAGTCGCGTATCCCGACGACGCCGTCGAGCGGCGCGACCTCGACGCAGTTCCCGTTGTCCTGCGAGCTGTAGGAGGACTTGCGCCATGCCCGGGCGGGGCACAGGTGCGGGTCGGTCGAGCGGGCGCGTGCGGCTTGGATCGTCATGTCCACAGGCTTTCTTCGAGGTCGCGGAGGAAGCCGGGCGTCTGGGCCGGCCCCGGTGCCGCCTTGACCATGGCATCGAACTGTCGCTGATAGAAACCCACGTCACCGGGTTTCGACCACATCGTCGTCGCCATGGCGCTGTCGCTCTGGACCACCGAGCCGAGGTCGGTGAAGTCAAGGATGGTGAAGTTCCAACTCGCGCGGTACGTCGGCAGGTCGTCGGGGATGATCTGGACCTCCACCGTGTCCGCCTCGCACAGTCGGACGATCTCCGCGTACTGCGCGCGCATCACCTCGGGAGATCCGATCACGGTACGAAGGGTGTTCTCGGTCAGCACGATGTGCACCTCAGGTCCGTCAGGCTGCGTGAGCAACTGCTTCCGCTCCATACGCAGGCGCACACCCGTTTCGACGAACTCCGTGGTGCGTTCCTCGACGACCTTCGCCGACAGGGCGAGCGCTTCGGCGTACGCCGGCGTCTGGAGGAGGCCATGCACCACCCGGTTCTCGTGACCACGGATACGGGTGGCATCCCGCTCCAGGCCGAGATAGAGAGGCAGTCCGGACGGCAACAGGTTCCGGTACGAGGTGAACGGCTCCCGGCTCAGCGAACCACGCTGCATGTGGAGGAGCGCGTCCCGGTCGTCCGGATCCTCGACGCCGTAGCGGTCCATCAGCCTTTCGAGGTCCGCGAGCTTCGGCAACGGGATGTCACCCGTCTCGACCCGGCTCAGCTTGACCCTCGAAAAACCGAGTTCCACGGAGACGTGCTCCGCCGTCAGGCCGTTCCGCTCGCGCAGTGCGCGCAGTTCCTTGCCGAGCATGACCCGCAGATAGGTCGGTCCTCGCCGAGCGGCCATGTGTCACCCTCTTCTCGATCCCTGTCCCGGCGGCGCTTCCACGCGTCGGCCAGCCGAAGCCGCCCGCCCCGCGGGAAAGCGCCCAGCCCCGCGCGCGGACTGCGCAGTCGCCCCGCACCACGGCCCTGCCGAGCACCTGGCATGTGCCATTTTCGCCAGATCTTAACGTTAACTTGTGCGTTAAAAAAGCCTGCGGGATTCTTCTGAGTGATCGCACGCTTGCTTCTCGTTACGACACGGACGGCGGCGGACGATCCACCCTGACCGCGGAGCGGGCTGCCAGCCGCCGAAGGCTCGCCACCCGCCCGTCCGAAGACAAGGAGCCCCGCCATGTCTGTGAACCGTGGCCGATTTTCCGGGAAGAGGCTGGACACGACGCTGTCCGCGCGGGCGCTGTACGGCGCGGAGTTGAGGTACCACCGGGAGCGGGCCGGGCTGAGCCTCGTGGACCTGGCGGCAAAGCTGCACATCGAGATGTCGTTCCTGGCGAGGATCGAGCAGGGAGAGCGGCGCCTGCCGGACGAGTTGACCCCCGCGGTGGACGAACTCCTGGACACCGGCGGCTTCTTCGAACGCAATGTCGAGGCCGCCCGCTCCGCGCCGGCCCCCGGGCGCCTCGCAGCCCTGCCGGAGTGGGAGTGGCTGGCGACGGCCATCCGGGAGTGGGACGCCGCGCTGGTCCCGGGCCTGCTCCAGACGGACGCGTACGCGGCGGCCGTCACACGGACGTACGCCACGCTGCTCGCGGACCGCCCCACCCGCCACCGCTGGGAGGCGCGGCTGTCGCGCACTCCGGTCCTACGGGACCCCCTCGGCCCCCGCTACAGCGCGGTGCTGGGCGAGGCCGCGCTGCTACGCCCGCTCGGTGGGGCCGAGGTGATGGCCGAGCAGTTGCGCCACCTCGCGGAGCTTGTGCGGCGCGAGCGCGTGACCCTGCGCGTCCTCCCGCTGACGGCCGCCCCGCACCCGGCCGCCACCGACGGGGCGCTGCGCGTCATGACGTAAGCCGAGGAGAGTCCGGTGCTCCACTTCGCGACCGACCACACCGGCACCCACCAGACCGATCCGGCCGCGGTGTCCCTCGCCCGTATGGCCCACGACCTCCTCACGAACGCCGCCCTCCCCCCGGAGCCCTCCCTGACCCTGATCGAGACCACCGCGGCCGCCTATGCCCACACGGCCACGGCCGAGAAAGGCACCCGTCCGAGCCACGTAGGCCGGTCCAAGACCGTGGAGCACGAGGCCCGGCCTCGACCTCAAGGTGCGAGCACACCGGCCACGCATCCCTGACCGCACCGACACCCCCGCGGGGCAGTAGGCAGAGCAGTGCAGGCACTGGGCTTTTTCTGGGCATCGTGCTTCACTCGTGCCATGCCCAGAAAAAGCCCAGTGGAGGAAGAGGTCGTGGCCGCGGTAAGACGACTGCTCCGGCCCGGCCTGCCGGTCACACCGGGCAGCGCGGACAAAGCTCTCCTCGACCTTCGCGGGGTCCTTGCCAGAGCGATTGACCCCACGGACGAAGCCAGCCGCGTCACGGCTCTCGACGGCACGTTGCGGGGCCTGCTCGCCCGTTTCCCCGACACCCGCTATGCCGCGGCCGCGCGGGCGCTGTTCGGACTGCCGCCGGCCGATGGGGGGCAGAATCTCACCACCCGGCGGATCCTGGCCGCTGAGCAAGCCGGGCACGAAGTCCACCATTTCCGCAAGCGGGTCGAACCCAAGCTGGTGGAGACGATCGCGTGGGAACTACTGGCTGATGCCGATCGATTCACCCGTTCAGCGGTGATCGCGCCACGGCTGGCCCCCACAACCGAACGGAGCCCGATCCAGGCCGACCCCTTCGCCTGGGAAGTCACCGAGCACGAGGAACAGCTCAGCCGGCTGTGGTCGGCGATCTACGCCGCACGCGCCGAACTTCTCGCTGTCGAGCGGCTGGTCAGCCTACGCGCGGACCGGAGGGACATCCTGCACACATCGGTGACCGCCGCCTGGCGGTGGGCAGCAGCCCGTGCCGAAGCGATCAGTTACACCGACGCGTTCCACCCCGGCCAGTACTCCTCGACGGAAGAGCTGGTCGCACTGGCCGGCTGGACGCCGACCCTGACCTCGGCACAGGTGTCCCGCTTGACCGAGGCCGCCAGCGGCGGTGTCAGCCGGGAGCAGTTCGTTTCCGCCCTCCACGACGAGATCGAACTGGGCAACGCCTGGGCCCACGGCTTCTCCGCAGGCCCCGCACCCGCCCGGCAAGCCCCCGATGAAGAGAACGGACTACCGTCGTGACCACCGATCCGGCCCTGGCCGCAATGCTGCAGGCAACGGCGACCGACACCCCCCGCCGTTACGTCATCACAGGTGGCCCGTCGTCAGGCAAGGACGACCTGATCGAGGCGGTCCACGATGCCGGAATCCCCTGCATGGTCCAGGAACCCGGCAGGGAGATCTACCGCAAGCATCGCGAACGTCTCGGTCGGCACCTCCTCAAAGAGGACCGCCGTGCGTACTCCTTGGAAGTGCTCGAGGCGTTCATCACTGAATACACGGCGCACACGGGCGGGGTCCGCTTCTACAACAGAGGAATTCCCGACGGCTACGGATGGGAGGGGTTCTTCGGGCTGAGACCGGCCGAACAGTTGGAGGAAGCGTCCCGCCGCTACCGCTACGACACGATCTTCGTCCTCGATCCGCTGGACACCTTCGAGGACCCCGACGACATCGTCTGGGCCAAGGATCGCGAGATCCGCCGCGTCCACGAACTGATCGTGCAGGGGTACTACGACGCCGGATACGAACCCGTCTTCGTTGCCCCCGACTCGGCGGGCAACCGACTGGACTTCATCTGCGCCAACCTGCGCCTGCCCAAACCCGGCCAAGGAGGGTGAACGCGTTGGACCGCAAGGGACAACCCGGCTTACTCATCTCACCGAACAGTGTGCTGGCCAACGCGCTGCTGCGTTCGATCGACATCCTGCGCCCACGCGTCCTGGCCGCACGGCCCACCCGCATCGAGTTCGTGGTGGGCACTCAGATCAACGGGGCACCTCACCTGGGTACGAACCTCGTCCAGACCGCAGCGTTCCTGCTCGCCAAGACCGCGCGACGGGAGTTCTCCATCGACACGATGGTGCGCTTCGGTGCCCTGGACAACGCACCCTACGAGGTGGTGCTCGACCCGGAGACGCACACCGCCTACCAGCAGACGTACTACCACGCGCTGGGCAAAGACAGGGTCGGCGAGCTCATCGACGGCTACTACGGGGCGTTCTTCGCCTCCCTCTCGGAGGCGACCGACACCGACTACAGGGTGGAGACATATACCGATCAGCAGGCCACACCCGGGTTCCGCGCCGAGTTCCTGCGCACCCTGGAAAGGCTGGAAGACATCAGATGGTGGATGGCACCCTCCCATGGCGTCGTCCACGTCCGAGTCCCGTGTCCGAGGTGCGGATGGGCGGAGAAGCGCGCGGACCGCACCAAATTGGCCCACCTGGACGAGGACGGAGCAACCTTCACCGCCGTCTGTCTGGACCACGGCGGATACGAGGCACACATAGACCCTGAAGACGATCTTGCCTATCTCGACCTGGCCACCCTCTACCGCAACCTGGTCAAGGAACGCACCCTGAGCCGCGGTCACCACACGTTGCAGGTCATGATGAAGGGCGGCGACTGGGTCTTCGGATGCAACTCGTCGATGGTGCTCTCGGCGCTCTCAACACCCCGATCACGCGCACACCGGTCCGCGTTTTCACGCCGCAGGTCCTCGCCCCGACCGGAGCGAAACTCTCCAAGTCCCTGCTGCGGGACAAGGGTAGGGACGTGCTGCCCGCAGATGTCGAGCCCTGGATGCTCGACACCACGGCTTGGCCGGGATCGACTGACAACTACGTGGACGCATTGGTCTGGTTGGTCGGCCGGTTGCTCACCGACCCCAAGCACTTCTTCCGCTCGTTCACTGTCAAGGAACTCGGCCGCATCATGACAGCACGCCCCACCGATCCCGTGATCCGCGCCCACGAGATGGGTATCTACAAGCGCTACTTCGACCTCATCGCGACCGGCCGCAAGACCACCGAGATCCGCGTGAACGACTCCAGTCGCCGCAAGATCAAGGAGGGCTCGATGATCAGGTTCCGCTGCCAGGGCGACGAGGTACTGACCCGGGTGGTACGCGTGGCCCGCTACGACACCTTCGAGGAGATGTTCGACCACGAGGACGTCGCGTCGGTCAATCCGCTGGCCACCCGCGACGAGCAGCTTGCGAACATCCGTCAGATCTACCCACCCGAACGGGAGGCCCTCGGAGTCGTCGCCCTCAGCGTCGAACTCGTCGGGCCGCCCCGCACCAGGTGAGCCGCCAGTCCCGCGGTCAGCCCATCTCCTCCAGGGACTTGCCCTTGGTCTCCTTCACGAAGCGCAGGACGAAGGGGATCGAGGCCAGTGCGAAGCACGTGTAGATGACGTAGGTGCCCGACAGGTTCCAGTCCGCCAGGCTCGGGAAGCTCGCGGTGATGGCCCAGTTCGCGATCCACTGCGCGGAGGCGGCCACCCCGAGGGCCGCGGCGCGGATCCGGTTGGGGAACATCTCGCCGAGGAAGACCCAGACCACGACACCCCAGGACAGGGCGAAGAAGAGCACGAAGCAGTGGGCCGCGACGAGGGCCACCGTGCCCTCGGCGGTCGGGAGCGTCGCGCCGTGCTTGGAGGAGAACGCCCACGCCTCCAGCGCGAGCGCGACCGTCATGCCGGCGGAGCCGATCAGGGCGAGCGGGCGGCGGCCGATCCGGTCCACGAAGACCATGGCGATCACCGTGCCGATGATGTTCACGATCGAGGTGGTGAAGGAGTAGAGGAACGAGCTGCTCGGGTCGATGCCGACCGACTGCCACAGCGTGGCCGAGTAGTAGAACGCCACGTTGATGCCGACGAGCTGCTGGAACGCGGACAGGCCGATGCCGATCCAGACGATCGGCAGGAAGTTCGGCATCCCGCCCGAGCGGGGGTTGAGCAGGTCGCGGAAGCTCGCCTTGTGCTCGCGGTGCATCGCGGTCTGGATCTCGTTCACGCGCGCGTCGAGGTCGGCGCCCTCGCCCTCGACGTCGGCGAGCACCGCGCGGGCCTCCCGGTCGCGGCCGACGGAGAGCAGGAACCGCGGGGACTCGGGGATGGCGAAGGACAGCAGCCCGTAGATCACCGCGGGGATGACCATCACGCCGAGCATGACCTGCCACGCCTCCAGGCCGATCACGTTGCCGCGCTGGTCGCCGTCGGCGGACTGGAGGATGCCGTAGTTGACGAGCTGGGAGACGGCGATGCCGAGCACGATGGCGCCCTGCTGGAAGGACGCCAGCCGGCCGCGGTAGGCGGGGGGCGAGACCTCGGCGATGTAGGCGGGGCCGATCACGGAGGCCATGCCGATCGCGAAGCCGCCGATGATCCGCCACATGGACAGGTCCCACAGCGCGAACGGCAGCGCGGAGCCGACCGCGCTGATGGTGAAGAGCACCGAGGAGATCTGCATGCAGCGGATGCGGCCGATCCGGTCGGCGATGCGGCCCGCGGTGGCCGCCCCGATCGCACAGCCGATCAGCGCGATCGCGATCACCTGGGCGAGCGCCGCCGAACCGATGTCGTACCTGTCCCGGATCGCCTCGACCGCGCCGTTGATCACCGAGCTGTCGTAGCCGAAGAGGAAGCCGCCCATGGCGGCGGCCGCGGTGATGAAGATGACATGGCCGAGGTGTTCGGTCGGCGGCGGAACCCGGCCCGACGTCCCGGCCGCTGATGCGGTGCTGGTCAAGGTGTGCTCCTCGGGCTCGACGGCGAGCCCTCACAAGAGGGTTCGGATCTTCCAGTGTTGGCCGCCTCGGCGGCGGCCACCACTCGAACGTATGGGCAATCGCTCAGAGAGTATGCATACAACTTCCGAACATCAAAAACCGGAGGAGGGCGGAATGCAGCGCGCGTGGCACATTTCACCTGGGAAAAGCAGGCCACGACGACCGGCGGTGTTCGAGTCGTGAAAGATCAGCCGGCGTGGGCGGCCGTGCGTTTGCCGTCCCGGAGGCGCTGGCTGATCACCTTGGACACCCCGTCACCCTGCATCGATACGCCGTACAGGGCATCGGCGACCTCCATCGTCCGCTTCTGGTGCGTGATCACGATCAGCTGCGAGCTCTCCTGAAGCTCCTCCATGATCCGGATCAGCCGTTGCAGGTTGGTGTCGTCGAGCGCCGCCTCGACCTCGTCCATCACGTAGAACGGGCTCGGCCGCGCCTTGAAGATCGACACCAGCATCGCCACCGCGGTCAGCGAGCGCTCACCGCCCGACAGCAGCGACAACCGCTTCACCTTCTTCCCCGGCGGCCGCGCCTCAACCTCCACCCCCGTGGTGAGCATGTTGTCCGGGTCGGTCAGCAGCAACCGGCCCTCGCCACCGGGGAAGAGCCGCGAGAAGACACCCTCGAACTCCCGGGCGGTGTCGTGGAAGGCGGCCGTGAAGACCTGCTCCACCCGCTCGTCGACGTCCTTGACCACCTGGAGCAGGTCGGCACGGGTCCTGCGCAGGTCCTCCAACTGCTCGGTGAGGAACTTGTGCCGCTCCTCGAGCGCCGCGAACTCCTCCAGCGCCAGCGGGTTGACCTTGCCCAACTGCGCGTACGCCCGCTCCGCCGCCCTGAGCCGCTTCTCCTGCTCGGCCCGGACGTACGGCACCGGCTGGTTGCGCGGGTGCTCCGGGTCCTCGGGCAGGACTTCCCCCTCGGCGGGCGGCGACGGCGGAACCGGCAGCTCCGGGCCGTACTCGGCGACCAGGCCGGCCGGCTCCATGCCGTGCTCCTCCAGCGCCTTCGCCTCCAACTGCTCGATCCGCAGCCTCTTCTCGGCTCCCAGCACCTCGCCCTTGTGCACGTCCCCGGTCAGCCGGTCCAGCTCGGACTTCAACTCCCGGCCGCGCCGCCGCTCCGTGCCGAGTTCCGCCTCCCGCCCGGCCCTGGCCTGCTCGGCGGCCACCCGCTCCGCCTCCGCCCGGCCGAGCGAGACCTGCACGCACGCCAACAGCCCCCGCGCACCGGACACCACGGCCGCCGCCACCGACGCCTCGTACGCCAGCCGGGCGCGGCGCCGCTCGGCCCGCGCCCTGGTCTCCCGCTCGGCGCGGGCCGCCCGGTCCAGCCCGTCGGCCCGCCCGGCCAGGCCCTTGACCCGCTCCTCGTGGGTGCGCACCTGGAGGCGCGCCTCCATCTCGGTCTGCCGCGCGTTCGCGCCGTCCGCGGCCAGCCGGTCCCGGGCGAAGGTGTCCGGTTCCTCCTCGCCCGGCTCCTCCTGCGCCTCACTCAGCCGGTACGACAGCTCCTCCAGTTCCTCGCGCGCCGCGGCGAGTGCCTCCTCCGCCCGGCCCACGGCCGCGGCCGCGCGGTCCGCCTCTCCCGCGGCCGCCCGCGCCTGGCCGCCGTACCGGCCGAGTTGCTGCGCCACCGACGACTTCGCCTTCTCCGCGGCCCTGCGCCGCCGGCCCAGGTCGTCCACCTCACCGGCCGCGGCCGCCCTGCGCTCCTTGGCCGCCTGCTGGCGCTCGGCCAACTCCGCGCACTCCCCCGCCAGCCGCTCCAACTCCGCACTCGCCTCGTCCACCTGCGCCTGCACCTCCAGGACGCTGGGCGCCTTCGCCGAGCCGCCCTGCGCCATGTGCGCGGCCAGTACGTCGCCCTCCGCGGTCACCGCGGTCAGTTCCGGGCAGCGGGTGACCAGTGCCTCGGCGTCCTCCAGCGTGGGCACCACGACGAACCCGTGCAGCAACCGGCGCACCGCGGGCAGCAGGTCCGCGTCGCCGTCGACCAGTTCCACGGCGTGCCGCGCCTGCGGGGGCAGCCCCGCGCCCTCGGGCCGCGGGGACGGGACGCCGGGCGCCGCGAGGGCCGCCGCCGTACGGTCGGCGGCCGCGCCCGGCCCGGCGGAGGCTGCGGTCGCGGCTGCTCCGGCCGCGGCATCGGCTCCCGCTCCCGTCCCTGCCCCTGCCCCTGCCCCTGCCCCCGAGGGGACCTCGCCGGCCTCGGCGCCGTACGCCGTACGACCGTCGCCCGGCTCCGCGGAGCCCGCGGCGGAACCGGCGCCGTCCGCCTGCCCCGGTACCGAGCCGTGCTCCGCCCGGTCGCGCTCCCCGGCGGACTGGCCGGGCAGGACGGGATCGGCAGCGCCGCGCCCGGAGGGGGCCGGCCCCCCTGCGGCCTGGGCGGCGGCCCCCGCAGCCTGACCTGCGGATTCCGTGGCCGACCCCGCGGCGGGGCCGCCGGCCACCGGCGCGGTCGCGGCCGCGCCGGACGGCCGTGCGAGCAGCAGCGCGGCGCGCCCCCCGTCCTCCTTGCGGAGCAGCCGCAGCGCCTCCGCGGCGGCCGCCGGACCGGACACGGCCACCGCGTCGGCCGCGACGCCGAGGGCGGCGGCGAGCGGGACCTCGAACCCCGGGGTGACCTGGAGCAGTTCGGCGGCCGAACCGAGGACGCCGTCCAGGCCGTCCGGTGTCCCGGCCCGCGCCAGCAGCGCGCCGGTGCCGTCCTTGCGGCGCAGCGAAGGGGCGAGGGCGTCACGGCGGGCGGCCACGGCGGCGCGCCGGCGCTCCGCGGTGGTGGCCGCCTCCCGCGCAGCGCTGAACTCGTCGTCCGCCGCGGCCTGCGCGGAGCGGGCGGCCTCGAAGCGGGCCTCGAGTTCGGTGTCGTCGGCGTCCAGCCCCTCGACCTGGGCGCGCAGTTCCTCGTACTCGCCCTGCGCGGACTCGGCGCGGTCGCGGGCCTCGTCCCGGGCGGCCGAGAGCCGGCCGATCTCGGCCTCGGCCGAACCCGCTTTCGAACGCGCCGCGTTGACCTGGGCGTTCAGCCGCGCCAGGCCCTCGCGGCGGTCGGCGACGGCGCGGGCGGCGACCCGCAGCCGGTTCTCCTCCTCGGCGAGCCGGTGCTCCAGCTCGGCCCGGTGGGCGACGGTGTCCTCCAGGGCGTGCTCGGCCGCGTCGAGCGCCTCGACGAGTTCGGCCTCCTGTTCCCGGATGCGGGCGGCCTCGCGCTCCATGTCCTCCGGTTCGCGGCCGCGCCGCTCCTCGGCCGGCTGGCCGGTGGCGTGCCGGTGGCGCTGCTCGGCCAGCCCGATGGTGCCGCGCACCCGCTCGGTGAGCTGGGACAGCGCGTACCAGGTGGCCTGGGCGTCGTTGACCCGCGGGGTCAGGGCCCGCACCTGCTCCTCCAGGTGGGCCTCACGGCGTACGGCGGCGGCGAGTTCGGTCTCGACGGCGTCCCGGCGCTCCTTGAGCGCGGCCTCGTCGGCGACCTCGGCGCGCAGTGCCTCGCGCAGCGTCACCAGGTCGTCGGCGAGCAGCCGCAGCCGGGCGTCGCGCAGGTCGGCCTGGATGACGGCGGCGCGGCGGGCGACCTGGGCCTGCCGGCCGAGCGGCTTGAGCTGGCGGCGCAGCTCGGCGGTGAGGTCGGTGACGCGGGCGAGGTTGGCCTGCATCGCGTCGAGCTTCCGCAGCGCCTTCTCCTTGCGCTTGCGGTGCTTGAGGACGCCGGCCGCCTCCTCGATGAAGGCACGGCGGCTCATCGGGTCGGCGTGCAGGACGGAGTCGAGCTGGCCCTGGCCGACGATGACGTGCATCTCGCGGCCGATACCGGAGTCGGAGAGCAGTTCCTGGATGTCCAGCAGCCGGCAGGTGTCGCCGTTGAGCTGGTACTCGCTGCCGCCGTTGCGGAACATGATCCGGGTGATGGTGACTTCGGCGTACTCGATCGGCAGCACGCCGTCGGTGTTGTCGATGGTCAGCGACACCTCGGCGCGGCCCAGCGGGGGGCGCCCGGTGGTGCCGGCGAAGATGACGTCCTCCATCTTGCCGCCGCGCAGCGACTTGGCACCCTGTTCGCCCATCACCCACGACAGCGCGTCCACCACGTTGGACTTGCCGGAGCCGTTGGGACCGACGACGCAGGTGATTCCCGGCTCGAAGCGCAACGTCGTCGCCGAGGCGAACGACTTGAAGCCGCGCAGCGTGAGGCTCTTGAGATGCACGCCGGTCGACTCTACCCGCCGGGTCCGGTTTCACCGAGGAACATGCAGGGCAGATCAGACGTAGAACCGGGGCAACGGGTGATCGTCGGGCACGTGACGCGTGCGGATCAGAAGGCGAGGGGCGGGAACAGGACCGCGGGGAGCAGGACCGGAACACGACGAAGGGACGCCTCGAAGGCGTCCCTTGAAGTGCCGTGACCGTGTTCCGCCGCGACGGCTCGCGGCGGTACGGGTCGGGGCATTCGCGTGGTGCCGCAGACGCGTGATCGCGGCGGCGCACGCAACAGTGACGCACGCAACAGTGACTCAGCGCCGCACGCGGCGACGACTCAGGAGAGAGAGACGAAGGACGGGCCGCTGGAGGACCGGAGGAGTACCGGTCCCAGCACGCTGTCCGGCGATGTCGGTGGGGGAAGGTACCCGTCACCCGCCGGATCAGGCGAGCGCGGGCTCCGCGCGGGTGACGTCGATGCTGTCGAGCAGCGAGTCTTCGCGCGATGCGACAGTCAGGGCGTCGTTCTCCGCCTGCATGCGGATCAGCTCGGACTCCAGGTCCTGGACGCGCTGCTGAAGCCTTCGCATCTCGGAGAGGAGTCGCGGGTCGGGACCGCCGACGTAACCGAGAAGCGCCTTTGCCATGATGGATGGTCCTCCACACTGAGTGACCGACCGGGGCGGGTGGGTCGTGGTTGAGGGGTCGCTCCCGCGCGTTTTCCTCGAAGTCGCGGCTGCCATGAACATTCCTTGGTGCCGCGGTGCGCGGGGCTTCCAGCGTCTCACCAAAACCGGGGACGGTCAACACGATCACAGCCCAGCGATCGGGTGCGCCTCAGAAAACACGGCGCCGACGTGCGCCGCGGGCCGCCCGCGTGGTCACTCGCGAGGCTTGGCGATCATCCTCGCTGGGGGCAGCCTGACACGCCGATCGCCGGAAGGCAACGGGTTGCGGTCATCGGATCTCGAATCCTTCGTATCCCCCGCGGGTGACCCCCCAGATTTCCGTCACGCCGTCCACGCGTCCGGGCGTGTCGCCGTGCCGCAGCCACGCCAGCAGCCGTTCGCACCGCTCGAAGTCACCCTCCGCGACCACCTGGACCCGGCCGTCGGAGAGGTTGCCCGCGTATCCGGCCAGCGCGCCGATCTCCAGCGCGGTCGCCCGGGTCCACCAGCGGAACCCGACACCCTGCACCCGGCCGCGGACCCAGGCGGTCAGCCGGACCTCTTCGTTCATGGGGGCACGCTATCCCGCCGCGGCCCGCCGGTCCCGGCCGCCTGACCACGGAACCTCGTCCGGTGCGCAGACATTCGCTACAGTCCCCCCTCAACGGCTTCACCGTTGCAACAGCTTCACCCGTTCGGAGCAGTTCAGGCGAGCAGTGCGAGCAGTGAGGAATCCGGCGATGGGGCGTCACAGCCGACATGCCCAGCCCGCGGCCCCGCAGCCGGGGCCGCGCGGCCACCGCGGCCGCCGTAGGCACCACCCCGTGCGGACGGGCCTGCTGGCCTCGTCGGCGGCTCTCGCGGTGGGTGCGGTCGCGGCGTCCTCGGGGCTGCTGTCCGACCTCGACGGCCAGTTGCACCACCTCGACGGCGACGGCGGGCTGAACCAGGCGGACGGGGCCGGGCCGACCGGCGACGGTGCGCCGTCGTCCCTGCTGGACACCAACACCCCCTCGTCCGACGGCACCACCGCCCCCGCGCCCGGGTCGACCACCGCGAGCACGCCCGCCCGCACCCCGGCCACGACGGCCCGCGGCGCCACGCCGTCCCACCCGGCCACCACCAAGGCCGCCGCGCCCACCCCCACCCGCACCACGGCCGCGCCCACCACCCCGGTGACGACCCTCGCGCCGCGGACCACGGCGCCCACGGCCACCGTCCCGGCCGCCGGCGGCGCGGTGGCCTCCGCCCGGGCCGAGATCCTCGGCCTGGTCAACGAGCAGCGCGCCACCGCCGGCTGCCAGCCGCTCACCGCCAGCTCGTCCCTGGACACGCTCGCGCAGGACTTCAGCGACGACATGGCCGCCCGCGGCTTCTTCAGCCACACCGACCCGGACGGAAACGACCCCTGGGCCCGCGCGGCGAAGCTCGGCATCAGCAACCTCGGCGGCGAGAACATCGCCATGGGCCAGGCCGACGCCCAGGCGGTGATGACCGCGTGGATGAACAGTCCCGGCCACCGCGCGAACATCCTCAACTGCGACTACAAGACCCTCGGCGTCGGCGCCCACTTCGGCACCGGCGGCCCCTGGTGGACCCAGGACTTCGGCTACTGACCCGGCCGCCCCGCGAGGGGGCGGCGATAGGGTGGGGGGATGGGCCGGGTGACGGAGCAGGTGGCGGCGGGTGAGCCGGGGGACGCGTTCGACGTGTTCTCGCGCGACTGCCCCTCCCGCCTCACGCTGGAGCACGTCACCGGCCGCTGGGGCATCCTGACGCTGTCCGCGCTCGCCGAGGACACCCTGCGGTTCAACGCGCTGCGGCGCCGGGTGGACGGCGTGAGCGAGAAGATGCTCTCCCAGACCCTCCAGGCGCTGGAGCGCGACGGGCTGGTGATCCGCGAGGCGCAGCCGGTCACCCCGCCGCACGTCGAGTACCGGCTCAGCCCGCTCGGGCGGGAGACCGCGGACCGGCTGCTCGACCTGATCCGGCTGGTCGAGGGACGGATGCCCGAGGTACTGGCCGCCCGCGGCCGGTACGACCGGGCCCGCTGACGCGACGGCGGCGCAGGGGGCGCGCGCACGGGGGCGACGCCGGCGTCCCCGGCCCTGAGGCCGGCGCCCGCGGACGCGGACGCGGTCAGGCGCGCGGCACCGGCTGGCAGCGCGGGCAGAAGTAGCTGGACCGGTTCATCCACGCCCGGCGCCGGATCGGGGTGCCGCAGCGGCGGCACGGCTCGTCCTCGCGGCCGTAGGCGTCCAGCGAGCGGTCGAAGTACCCCGACTCGCCGTTCACGTTGACGTACATGCTGTCGAAGCTGGTGCCGCCGGCGGCCAGCGCGTCGCCCATCACCTCACGGATGTGGGTGAGGAGTTCCGCGGTGCGCGGCCGGGTCAGCGCGGTGGTCGGCCGGTCGTAGTGCAGCCGGGTGCGCCACAGCGCCTCGTCGGCGTAGATGTTGCCGACGCCGCTGATCAGCGTCTGGTCGAGCAGTGCCCGCTTGATCGTGGTCCTCTTGCGGCGCAGCGCCGCGTGGAAGGCGTCGTCGTCGAAGGCCGGGTCGATCGGGTCGCGGGCGATGTGCGCGAGCGGCTGCGGCAGCCGGTCCGGGTCGCCCGGGACGGCGTCGTGCAGGGAGAGCCCGCCGAACGTCCGCTGGTCCACGAAGCGCAGGTCGGTGCCCTCGGTGTCGTCGAAGACGAAGCGGACCCGGAGGTGCTTCTCGGCGGGCGCGTCCTGCGGGCGGATCAGGAACTGGCCGCTCATGCCGAGGTGGGCCACCATCGCGGTGTCCGCGCCGATCGGCAGCCACAGGTACTTGCCGCGCCGGTGCGGGGCGGCGAGCGTCGCACCGGCGAGGCGGTGCGTGAAGTCGTCGGCGCCCGCCGGGTGGCGGCGCACCGCGCGGGGGTGCAGGACGGCGGCGGCCGCGACCGTGCGGCCGGCCGCCCACTTGGCGAGGCCGCGGCGGACGACCTCGACCTCCGGGAGTTCTGGCAACGTGGGTTCCTTCTCCGCCCGCCCCGGTCCGCGAACGCCGGGCGGGCCGACACGTGGAGGTCGGCCCGCCCGGCGTTCCGGGGAGGTGGGTCAGCCTGCCGGCTGTGAGGTGGACGCTTCTCGGATGGAGCGCCAGGCCGCTTCCGCGGCCTGCTGCTCCGCCTCCTTCTTGCTGCGGCCGGTGCCGGTGCCGTACTCGACACCACCGACGCGGGCGGCAGCCGTGAAGGTCTTCTCGTGGTCGGGGCCGGACTCGGAGACGGCGTACTCGGGGACGCCGAGTCCTTCGGCGGCGGTGAGTTCCTGGAGCGAGGTCTTCCAGTCCAGGCCGGCGCCGAGGTTGGAGGACTCCTCGATCAGCGGATCGAAGAGCCGGTGGACGAGGGCCGAAGCCGCGTCGAGGCCCTGGTCGAGATAGACCGCGCCGATGACCGCTTCGAGGGTGTCCGCCAGGATGGAGGCCTTGTCCCGCCCACCGGTTCCCTCTTCACCGCGGCCGAGCCGGATGAACGCCCCCAGGTCGAGCCCGCGACTGACCCCGGCGAGGGCCCGCGAGTTGACCACCGCTGCCCTGAGCTTGGCCAGCTGGCCCTCGGGCAGATCGGGGTGGGTGCGGTAGAGGGTGTCGGTGACCACCAGGCCGAGCACGGAGTCCCCGAGGAACTCCAGCCGCTCGTTGGTGGGCAGCCCGCCGTTCTCGTACGCGTACGAGCGGTGGGTGAGCGCACGCACCAGAAGGGCGGGCTCGAGGTGGTACCCGAGCCGCCCTTCCAGAAGCGTGTGGGACGAGGCTTTGTCCGCGGCGGCCTTCTTCGACGCCGGGGCGTCGGGCGTGGAGGACGTTGAGGACACTGAGCCTGTCACCCGCCGATCAGACCTCGAGGACCTGACGGCGGTTGTAGGTGCCGCAGCTCGGGCACGCGATGTGCTGGAGCTTCGGCTCGTGGCAGCGCTCGCATGCCACCAGGCTCACGGGCGCAGCCTTCCACTGCGAACGGCGGTGGCGCGTGTTGCTGCGCGACATCTTCCGCTTCGGAACAGCCACGGCTACTTCTCCTGGTTCTCGTCGGCACCGTCTCCGGTGCCGTTCTGCTGGAAGTCCTGCAAGGCGGCCCAACGGATGTCGGTCGCCTCGTGGTGGTGGTCGGGGTCGTCCGCGAGCCGTGCCCCGCACTGGGAGCACAGGCCCGGGCAGTCCTCCCGGCACACCGGCTGCATGGGCAGTGCGAGCACCACCGCGTCCCGCAGCACGGGTTCGAGGTCGAACAGGTCGTCCTCGAGGTACAGCACGTCGTCCTCCTCGGAGGCCGCGGCGTCGTCACCGGCTTCGTCCCTGCGGGCGGTCCGGGTGTCGGCGTCGGGGTAGGAGAACATCTCCTGGAACTCCGCGTCCAGCTCGCGCTCGAGCGGCTCCAGGCACCTGATGCACTCGCCCGTCACCGGCGCATGGGCGGCGCCGGTGACCAGCACGCCTTCCATGACCGACTCCAGGCGGATGTCCAGCTCGACGTCGGCGCCCTCCGGCACCCCGATGACGTCGGCGATGCCGAGGTCCTTGGGCGCGGAGACCGTGCGGGAGACCTTCTTCATCGCACCAGGACGCCGACCCAGCTCGTGTGTGTCGAACACGAGGGGGTTGCGGTGGTCGAGGCGGGTGTTCAGGGCTTCCTGCTTTCATCGGTACGGCCTGCAACGTCACGACCGCGTCCGCGCGGGCCCTGTGCGGGACCCTTGTGGACGGGCAGGCCGAAGCGCCGGTGCGTGACACGGCTGGAGCCAACAGGATACTGGACACTTCGCCCGGACCCAAACAGAGCGGCCGGCGGCGGCCCGGGCCCGGCCCGGCGGCCGCCTCACAACCCCTGTTCCAGCTCCCGGAGCCGGTTGAGGTCGATCATGCCGGTGTCGAAGAAGCTGGTCTCGTCGAGCGCGGCGGGCTGGTGCCCCGGCTGCTGCTGCCCGTAGTCCTGGCCCTGCTGCTGGTACGGGAGCTGGGGCTGCTGGGCGTACTGCTGGTCGTAGCCGCCGGCCGGGTCGCCACCCGCCCCGAGCTGGTAGTCGTACCCCTGCTGCTGGCCGCCGTACGGGTCGTAGCCGGCCTGCGCGTACTCCTGCTGGGGCGGGACCGGGGGCATCTGCGGGTAACCGCCCTGCGGGGTCGCCTGCGCGTAGACGTCCTGCTGCGGGTAGCCGTAGCCGGGATCGGTGCCGTAACCCGGCTGTTCCGGCTCGTAGCCGGGCTCGGGCGGCTGCGGCGGGGCGGCCTGCGCCGCGGCGGCCGGGGTGTAGCCGTACTGCGACAGGTCGGCCTGGCCGGCGGCGGGCGGCGCGGCGAGGCCGGCCATGAACTCGTCGTCGGACTGCCGGTGGACCTCGGGACCGCCCTCGGCCGCGTCGGCGGCGGCCATCTGCGCGGCCAGGTCGTCGATCGGGTTGTGCCCGGTGAGCTTGAGCCGGCCGCGGCCGACCGCTTCGAGGGTCTTGCTGAGCACCGCCTCGAAGGCCCGCATCTTGGTGTCGACGTACTCGTCGGCGCGGCGGCGCAGCGTCTCCGGGTCCGAGCTGCGCTCGGGGGCCTCCGGGTCGTCCTCGGCCGCGCCGGTGCCGCCCGGGCCGTCCTCGGCGTACGGGTCGCGGCCGAGCAGCTTCTCCCGGCCGCGGTCCACCGAGCCGATGGTCTTGGTGAGGACCACCTCGAAGTTGGCGAGCTTGCTGTCGACGTAGTCGTCCGCCTCGGCACGGATCTCGTCGGCCTCGCGCCGGGCCTCGGCGAGGATGCGCTCGGCCTCGTCCTGGGACTGCCGGGCGATCTGGGTGTCCGAGACCATGGAGCCGCGCTCGGCGTGCGCCGACTCGATGATCCGCTGCGCCTCGGCCCGGGCCTGCTCGACCATCTGCTCGCGGTCGCCCAGGAGTTCCTGGGCCTGGGCCAGGGAGTCGGGGAGCGCCGCGGCGACCTCGTCGAGCAGCGCGAGCAGCTCGGCCCGGTTCACCACGCAGGAGGCCGACATCGGCATCGACCGGGCGCCGGTGACGGTCGCCGTGATCTCATCGAGCTTCTTCTGGACGTCCACAGCGGCCAAGCCTACTGCTGCCGGAGCCGGGCGTTGAGCGCTTGCAGAACCGGCGGAGGCACCAAGTGGGAGATGTCCCCGCCCCATTGGGCGACTTCCTTGACGAGGCTGGAGGACAGGAAGCTGTAGGCGGGGTTGGTGGGCACGAAGAGCGTCTCCACCCCGGACAGGCCGATGTTCATCTGGGCCATCTGCAACTCGTAGTCGAAGTCGCTGACCGCCCGCAGCCCCTTCACGATGGCCGGGATCTCGCGCTGCTTGCAGAAGTCGACGAGCAGGCCGTGGAATGCCTCCACCCGGACGTTGCCGAGCTCTGCGGTGACCTCCTCGATCAGCGCGATCCGCTGGTCGACGTCGAACAGGCCCTGCTTGGACTTGTTGATCATCACGGCGACGTGGACGGTGTCGTACAGCCGGGACGCGCGGGCGATGATGTCGAGGTGTCCGTTGGTGATGGGGTCGAAGGACCCCGGACAGACTGCGCGGCGCAAGTGTGGCTCCTCGCTCTCCGTGGCGGTGGTGCTGGGGCTGCGGCTCATGTCGGGTTCACGACTCGCCGGTAACTTCGGCGGCGCGACCGTACCAAAGAGTCGCCTCTCCGTACCTGCGCGAGCGCAGCCCGGCGAAGCCGTCGGGCCACTCGAAGGCACCGCCGCGCGTCCTGCGTTCCACGGTGACCAGTGCGTCCGCGGTCAACCAGCCGTTGGCGGCGAGTGTGAGCAGGATCTCCCGGAGGTCGGCGTCCGGCACGTCGTAGGGCGGGTCGAGGAAGACGGTGTCGTACGGCCGGCCCGGCGGCGGGCCGGCCACCGCCTTCTCCGCGCGGGCCGGGCGCACCTCGGCGCCGGGCAGTCCCAGTGCGGCGGCGTTCTCCCGGACCACCGCGGCGGCGCGCGGGTCCGCCTCGACCAGCAGGACGTGCGCGGCGCCCCGGGACAGCGCCTCCAGGCCCACGGCGCCCGACCCCGCGTACAGGTCGAGCACCCTGGCGCCCTCCAGGGTGCCGAGCAGCGACTCCCAGGTGGAGAAGAGCGCCTCCTTGGCCCGGTCCGAGGTGGGGCGGGTGCCGTTGCCCGGGGGGACGGCCAGCCGCCGGCCGCCCGCCGCTCCGGCGATCACGCGGGTCATGACTTGATCACGGCCCGACCCTACCCGCCGCGCGGCCGGGTACGCCCCGCGGCCGCGGCCGGTACGGCGCGGGCACCGGCCCCGGGACCTGCGGACACCGCGCGGCGGACCGCGGCGGGCGGCCGTACGGCGGGGCGGGCGGGCGCAGTTGAACGCGTAGGGCCTCAGCCCTTGTCCAGGTACTCCTCGCGGTCGGCGTCGAGCAGGCTCTCCAGCGCGCTGCGCAGATCCGGGTGGGCGGCGAGTTCAGGGTCGGCGGCGACCAGCGCGGTGGCCTCGTCGCGGGCGGCCGCGATCACCTCCTCGTCCTCGATGACGGCCAGCACGCGCAGGCTGGAGCGGCTGCCGGACTGCGCCTGGCCGAGCACGTCGCCCTCCCGGCGCTGCTCGAGGTCGATCCGGGACAGCTCGAAGCCGTCGAGGGTGCGGGCGACGGCGTCGAGCCGGGTCCGCGCCGGGCTCGCCTCGTGGGCCTCGGAGACCAGCAGGCACAGGCCGGCGGCGCTGCCGCGGCCGACCCGGCCGCGCAACTGGTGGAGCTGGGAGACGCCGAACCGGTCGGCGTCCATGATCACCATCGCGGTGGCGTTCGGCACGTTCACCCCCACCTCGATGACGGTGGTGGCGACCAGCACGTCGAGGTCGCCGGCGGCGAACCGGCGCATCACGTCGTCCTTGGCGTCGGGGGCCATCCGGCCGTGCAGCGCCTCGACCCGCAGGCCGCCCAGCGGACCCTTGGCGAGCTGGTCGGCGATGTCGAGCACGGCCAGCGGCGGGCGGCGCTCGGCGTCGTCGGGGGCACCCTCCGCGGCCGCGCCGCCGCCCTTTCCGCCCTTCCCGTCCTTCCCGCCGGCGGAGCCGCCCGCCGCCTTCGCGTCCTCCTCGTCGCCGATACGCGGGCAGACCACGTACGCCTGGTGGCCGGCCTCGACCTCCTCGCGGACCCGCTCCCAGGCCCGGGCCAGGAAGTGCGGCTTCTCGGCCGCCGGCACCACGTGGGTGGCGATCGGGGAGCGCCCGGCCGGCAACTGGTCGAGCACCGAGGTCTCCAGGTCGCCGAAGACCGTCATCGCGACCGTGCGCGGGATCGGGGTGGCCGTCATCACCAGCAGGTGCGGCGGCTGCTCGGCCTTGGCGCGCAGCGCGTCGCGCTGCTCCACGCCGAAGCGGTGCTGCTCGTCCACGACCACCAGGCCCAGGTCGCGGAACCGCACCTTGTCCTCGATCAGGGCGTGGGTGCCGATCACGATGCCCGCGTCCCCGCTGACCAGGTCCAGCAGCGCCTGCCGGCGGCCCGCCGCGCCCATCGACCCGGTCAGCAGCACCACCTTGGTGCCCAGCTCGGAGCCGCCGAGCATGCCGGACTCGGCGAGGTCGCCCATCATCTCGGTGATCGAGCGGTGGTGCTGCTGGGCGAGCACCTCGGTCGGCGCGAGCATGGCGGCCTGGCCACCGGTGTCCACCACGCCGAGCATCGCGCGCAGCGCCACCAGGGTCTTGCCGGAGCCCACCTCGCCCTGGAGCAGCCGGTGCATGGGGTGGTCGGTGGCCAGGTCCGCGAAGATCTCCGCCGACACGTCCCGCTGGCCGTCGGTGAGCGTGAACGGCAGCCGCCGGTCGAACTCCGCCAGCAGGCCGTCCCCGCCCGGCACCCGCGGCACCGCGGGCAGCGCCGACTCGTCGGCCCTGCGCCGGGCCAGCGCGACCTGGAGGACGAACGCCTCGTCCCACTTCAGCCGCTGCCGGGCCACCTCGATGTCCCGCTTGGAGCCCGGCCGGTGCACCTTCACCAGCGCCTCCGGCAGCGCCACCAGGTCGCGCCCGGTCCGCAGTTCGGCCGGCAGCGGCTCGCCGACCCCGGCCCAGCCGATCGCGCCGAGCGAGTCGATCGCGGTGTCCACGGCCTGGGCGATCCGCCAGGAGGTGATCTGCTTCACCGCCGGGTAGAGCGGGATGAGCCGGTTGGCGAACGCGTCGACCGCGTCCTTCGCCTCGGGGCCGTCGTCCGCGTCGGCGTCGAGCAACTGGTAATCGGGGTGGGCGAGTTGGCGGGTGCGGTTGAAGACCGAGACCTTGCCGGAGAACATCCCGCGGCGGCCCGGGAGCAGCCGGTGGGCGTGCGCGTGCGCGGCCTTGCTGAAGAAGACCAGGGTCAGCGAGCCGCTGCCGTCGGTCACCACGACCTCCAGCCGCACGCCGGACCCGCGTCCGTACGTCCGCTTGTCCGCCTTCGCGATCTGGGCGACCACCGTGACGTACTCGTCGACCGGCAGGTCCGCCAGGCGCGTCAGCTCACCGCGCTCCGCGTACCGCCGCGGGTAGTGGTGGAGCAGGTCACCGGTCGTGTGCAGCCCCAGGTGGTCGGCGAGCACCTTGGCCGTGCGGTCGCCGACGAGCTTGCGCAGCGGGTCGTCCAGCGGGTTCCCAGTCATCACGCCCCATCTTCGCGCACACCACCGACAAGAGGGCGAGCCACACGGAGAAGGGGAACGTGACGCGGGGCGGGTCGGACGCGAGGGTGCCCCCGCCCCCGGCCGTCCGCACGAGCGCCCGGCTTCCCCCAGGCCCGCCCGTGGTAGCCGGGGAGCCGAAGGGCGCGCCGGTGTCGAAAGGGAGAACACGCGGAGGTTTCCGAGGAACGAGGAAACCGAGCATGATCGACCTCCCCCAGGGCTCCGCTTGGGAGGTGCCCCCACACCGGGTCAAAGCGTCCGAAGGCGAGCCGGCGGCAAAAAAGGGGCTGAGCGGGCGCCCTCACGTGAGAACGGCTCCCACGTCACCCGCGCTCCACGCCCCCGGCCTCCTCCACGTCACGTTCCCCCCACCGCCCCGTGAACGGCACGGCACCACCGCCCCGTGAACGGCACCGACGTCCCGACGGCCTCCGCCGAAGGGCGTCCCCTACTCCACCCCGATGAGCAGGGGCGCCGCCATGTCGCCGCCTTCGTAGGCAACCGTGTCGACGGCGAGGTGGTGGTCGTGGACGTGGGCGCGCAGCCGGTCGACGAGGTCGGGCGGGGCGCCCGGGCCGAGGACGAGGGTGACGAGTTCGCCGCCCGCGGTCAGCATCCGCTCCAGGGTGCCGACGGCGGTCTCGGCGAGGTCGGCGCCGATGACGGCGACGTCGTCCTCGATCAGCCCCAGCACGTCGCCGGCCTGGCAGATGCCGGCGGTGGTCCAGGACCGGTGCTCGGCCACGGCGAGTTCGGCGTAGCGGGTGGCGCCGGCGGCCGCGGTCATGGCGACCACGTCCTCGTCGAACCGGCGGCTCGGCTCGTGGACGGCGAGCGCGGCCAGGCCCTGCACGGCCGAGCGGGTGGGGATCAGCGCGACCCGCACCCCGTCGCCGCGGGCCTGCTCGGCGGCCGCGCCGGCCACGTGCCGCAGCTCGGTGTCGTTGGGCAGCAGCACGACCTCGCGGGCGTGCGCGCGGCGCACGGCGGCGGCGATCTCGCCGCTGGCGGGCCGCTCCCCCGGGCGTACGGCGACCACCGTCGCGCCGGCCCCGCCGTACAACTCGGCGAGGCCGTCGCCGCGGACGACGGCGACCACCGCGCGCACCGCACGCTCGCCGCGGGAGCGCCGGGCCTGGTCGGCGAAGTGCGTGACCCTGATCCGGTACGGCCGCCCTGCGTCGATCGCGGCCTCCAGTGCGGCGCCGACATCGTCCACGTGCACGTGGACGTTCCACAGGCCGTCGCCGCCGACCACGACGAGGGAGTCGCCGAGGGCGTCGAGGCGCCCACGCAGCGCCGCCACGGTGGCGTCGGTCGCCTCCAGCAGGAAGATCACCTCGAAGGCCGGGCCGTCGCCGCCGAACCGCGAGCCTTCCGCGCAGGGCTGGTCGGCCGGGCCGTCCGCCGGGCGGGGGCCGTCCGGGCCCTCCGGCGCGTACGGGTCACCCAGGTCGCCCACGTCGACCAGGACGCCCGAGCCTTCCGGGCCCGGCCCCGCCGGATGCGCCTCCCCCGACGCGTCCGGCTGCCCGGACCCCGGCCCCTGCTCCGGCCCCGGGTGCGGGTGCGCGTGCGCGTGCCGGAAGGAGGTGACCGCGCCGGAGGCGGGCCGATCCGCGGCGGGCTCGCCGGTGACCACCTCGCACAGCGCGCCGAGCAGCGCGACCAGTCCGAGGCCGCCGGCGTCCACCACGCCGGCCCGGTCCAGGGCGTCGAGCTGGGCCGGAGTGGCGGCGAGGGCGGACAGCGCGGCAGCGTGCGCGGCCCGCGCGACCTCGGCCATGCCGCCGCCTTCGGCGCCGGCCGCCTCGGCGGCGCGGGTGGCCACGGTGAGCATGGTGCCCTCTACCGGCCGGGCCACGGCTTCGTACCCGGCGCCGGCGGCGGCCGTGAGCGCACGGCGCAGGTCGTCCGGGCCGATCCGCCCGTCGGGGCCGGACGGCTGGGCGAGGGCCGCGTTCATGCCGCGCAGAAGCTGGGCGAGGATGGTGCCGGAGTTCCCGCGGGCGCCGATGAGGGCGCCGTGCGACAGGGCCCGGAACGCCTCGGCGAGCGTCGGCGCGGCCCCGTCCCCGCCGGTGTCCGTGTCCCCAGGGTCCCCTCGGACCCCCGCCGCGTGCGCGTCGAAGACGGCCTCGACCGACTGGGCCGCGGACTCGACGGTCAGGTAGAGGTTGGTGCCCGTGTCCCCGTCGGCCACCGGATAGACGTTGATCGCGTCGATCTCCTCGCGGGCCCTGCCCAGGGCGCGTAGCGAGAGCCGGCACCAGGAACGCACCGCGGCCGCGTCGAGCGTGGGGGGCAACAGGTCCTCCTTGCGGGGCACCGGGGGCTCGGTGATCGGGAGTTCGGTGGACGGGACTGGCTGATCGGGACTTCGGTGATCGGGACTTCGGTGATCGGGACTTCGGTGATCGGGAGTTCGGACGTTCGACTCGGAGTGTTCGGCCGGGGTTCCCGGCGACGTGGCGGTGATGTGGGCGGCGCCCGGTACCGGGGCTGCTGGTGAGCGTACTGCCGGGCACGGCCGCGGGCAGGGGGACGAGCCTCCGGCGCGGGGAAGGGCGGTGCCCCGACCGTGGTAGTTTCGTTGTACGGGAGCGGTCGTTGTATGCTGCTCCGGTTGCCTGGGGCCCTCCCGGGTTTTCCCACCGTGAATGCATCTGAGCATCTGAAGTCTTTGGAGTGACCCGTGGCTGCTAACTGCGACGTCTGCGGCAAGGGGCCGGGCTTCGGCAACAGCATCTCCCACTCGCACCGCCGTACCCCGCGTCGTTGGAACCCCAACATCCAGCGCGTGCGTGCGGTCGTCGGGAAGACGCCGAAGCGCCTCAACGTCTGCACCTCGTGCATCAAGGCCGGCAAGGTCACGCGCTGACCTCAGCGCAGTCCTGGGTGGCCACCTGAAGCCGATCCACCTCGCGGTGGGTCGGCTTTTCAGTGCGCCCGGCCCCGCTCGCGCCAGCCGTGGTCGACCGGGCCAACCCCCGCGCCGAGCGGGAAGCCCGCCTCGATCGCGCCCCGGACGTACTCCTTGGCCAGGCCGACCGCGGCGGGCACGTCGTGGCCGAGCACCAGGTACGACGCGAGGGCGCTGGCCAGGGTGCAGCCGGTGCCGTGGGTGTGGGGGTTGGCGTAGCGCGGCGCGCGGTACCAGTGCTCCTCGCGGCCGTCGGAGAGCAGGTCCGCCGCCTCGGCCCGGTGCCGCGCGCCGGGCAGGTGGCCGCCCTTGACCAGCACCCAGCGCGAGCCGTGGCCGAGCATGGCGCGGGCCGCCGCGCGCATCCCCTCCTCGTCCGCGACCCGGACGCCGGTGAGCAGCGCCACCTCGTCGAGGTTCGGGGTGGCCACCGTGGCGCGCGGCAGCAGCCGGGAGCGGACCACCTCGACGGCCTCCCCGAGCAGCAGCGCGTTGCCGTGCTTGGAGACCGCGACCGGGTCGACCACCACCGGCACCCGCGGGTCCAGGCCGGCCAGCAGGTCGGCGACGGTGGCCGCGGTCGCCGCGGAGGAGAGCATGCCGGTCTTGACCGCCTGCACCCCGATGTCGTCGACGACCGCGCGGAACTGGGCGCGGACCGCCTCCGCGGGCAGTTCCCACGCGCCGTGCACGCCCAGCGAGTTCTGCGCGGTGACGGCGGTGAGCACGCTCATGCCGTGCACGCCGAGCGCCAGCATCGTCTTCAGGTCCGCCTGGATGCCCGCGCCGCCGCCGGAGTCGGACCCGGCGACGGTCAGCACCCGCGGCGGCGCGGGGCGCGGCGGCCGGGGTGCGCCCGGCGCGCTCACGCGTCCGGTCCGAAGTGGTCCCAGCCGCCGGCCTTGTCCCAGGGCGCGCCGTCGACGGTGACCCGCGGGGTGCGGCCGGCGGGCGCGGTGACGTCGCCGATGATCCGCCAGCGGGCCGGGAGCTTCACGTCGCGCGGGAACGCGGCCACGATCGCGTGGTCCTCGCCGCCGGTGAGCACCCAGTGCAGCGGGTCGACGCCGACGGCCTGGCCGATGTCCGTCATCTGCGCGGGGATGTCGACCGCCGCGGAGCGCACGTCGATGTCCACACCGCTGGCGGCGGCGATGTGGCCGAGGTCGGCGACCAGGCCGTCGCTGACGTCGGTCATCGCGGTGGCGCCGAGTTCGGCGGCGGCCGGACCGGCGTGGTAGGGCGGCTCCGGCCGGCGGTGCGCCTCGACGAAGGCCCGCGGCGAGCGGAAGCCGCGGGAGAGCACGGCGAGCCCCGCCGCGGACCAGCCGAGCCAGCCGGTGACGGCGACCAGGTTGCCGGGGCGGGCGCCGGCGCGGGTGACCGCGGGCCGGCTGCGCAGGTCGCCGAGGGCGGTGATGGAGACGGTGATGGTCTCACCGCGCACCACGTCACCGCCGACCACGGCGGCGCCGGCCACCTGGCACTCGTCCCTGATGCCGTCCATCAGCTCGACCGGCCAGGTCACGCGCAGTTCGGCGGGCACCACGAGGGCGAGCAGCACCGCGGTGGGCACCGCGCCCATGGCCGCGATGTCGGCGAGGTTCTGCGCGGCGGCCTTGCGGCCGACGTCGTAGGCGGTGGACCAGTCGCGGCGGAAGTGCCGTCCTTCGAGGAGCACGTCGGTGGTGGCGACCACCCGGCGGTCGGGTGCGGCGACCACGGCGGCGTCGTCGCCGGGGCCGATCTGCACCGCGGGGGTAGAGGTGAGGCGGGAGGTCAGTTCCCTGATGAGCCCGAACTCCCCCAGCTCGCCCACGGTCCCCTTCATAGCGTCGTCCCCTCGATTCTCGGCCGGCGCGCGTGCTCCGGTCCGGTCCGCTGCGTGTTTCCCGTCAATACCGGGGTCTGGTACCGCGCGGGTCTCCCCGCTGCGAGCGGCGACGCGATAACGTGGCGTCTCCCCTCCCACATGATCCTCGAAGCCGCCCTGGAGGTTCCGTGGTACAGGCCTACATCCTGATCCAGACCGAGGTCGGGAAGTCCTCGGCAGTAGCGGAGGTGATCTCCAAGATCGACGGAGTCATCCAGGCGGAGGACGTCACAGGCCCCTATGACGTCATCGTCCGCGCCCAGGCCGAGACGGTCGACGAGCTCGGCCGCATGGTGGTGGCCAAGGTCCAGCAGGCCGAGGGCATCACCCGCACGCTGACCTGCCCGGTCGTCCATATATAGCCCCCCACCGAGCCCCTGGTGCGAGGCTCTCCCGCGCTTCTTCCTATGCTTTCCCGGTGACGTTCAACCGCCGGGTCATGCTGATCTCCGTGTCCGCCGCCGCGTGCCTGTCCGCGGCGGCGGTCTACGTGTTCGCCGGCTCCGGCGACGACGAGTCGGTCGCCGTACCGGTTCCGACCGCCGAGGTCGCCGGCTACTGCAAGGCACTGCACGCGCGGTTGCCGAAGACGGTCGACGGGATGTCCGGTCATGCTCTCAAGCCGGCATCCCCCCTGACCGCCGGTTGGGGCGATCCTACGATCGTGCTGCGCTGCGGCGTACCGCGGCCGGCGAACGACGACGACGTCAACACCCCCGGTGCCGAGGTGGGCGGGGTGTCCTGGTCGTGGCAGCAGGACGAGGACGGCAGCGCCCGGCTGACCACGACGCTGCGCAAGGCGTACGTGGAACTGCTGCTGCCGGCCCGGTACGCCCATGACGCGACCCCGCTCGCGGAGCTGGCCCCCGCGGTGAAGGCGACGATCCCCGCCGGCCTGTGAGCGGCGCGGCGGGGTCGGCGGGCGTACGGCGGGCGGTCAGCGCAGGCCGGTGGACCGGCGCAGCGCCGCCTGGATGAGCAGGTCGATCAGCTCGGTGTAGCCGACGCCGCTCTCCTGCCACATCCGCGGGTACATCGAGATCGGGGTGAAGCCGGGCATGGTGTTGATCTCGTTGATCACGAACTCGCCGCTGTCCAGCAGGAAGAAGTCCGCGCGGACCAGCCCCTCGCAGGACGCCGCCTCGAACGCCTCGACGGCCAGCCGCTGCACGCGCTCGGTCTGCTCGGCGGTGAGCGGCGCGGGTACCACGCCCTCGGCCGAGTCGATGTACTTGGCGTCGAAGTCGTAGAAGTCGCTGCTGGCGGCCGGCGGGATCTCCGCGGGCGCGGACGCGCGCGGGCCGTCGGCGAACTCCAGCACGCCGCACTCGATCTCGCGGCCGTTCACCAGCGCCTCGACGAGGACCTTGGGGTCGTGCCGGCGGGCCTCGGCGAGGGCGGCGTCGAGCTGCTCGGGCCCGTCGACCTTGCTGATGCCGATCGACGAGCCGGCCCGGGTCGGCTTGACGAACAGCGGCCAGCCGTGGACCTGCGCGAACTCCAGCACCTTGCGGCGGGCGGCGGCCGGGTCCTGCTGCCACTCGCGCGGGCGGACCACCGTGTACGGACCGACCTTCAGCCCGAAGGAGGTGAAGATCCGCTTCATGTACTCCTTGTCCATGCCGACCGCGGAGGCGAGCACGCCCGCGCCCACGTACGGCACGCCGGACAGTTCCAGCAGGCCCTGGAGGGTGCCGTCCTCGCCGTAGGGGCCGTGCAGCAGGGGCAGGACGACATCGACCTCGCCGAGTGCCTTGGGCACCGCGCCGACCTCGGTGTAGACCACCTCGCGGCTGGCCGGGTCCACGGGCAGCAGCACCGCGCCGTCGTGGTCGGTGACCTGCTCGACGGTCGGCATCCGCCGGTCGGCGATGGCCATCCGCTCCGGCTCGTCGGCGGTCAGCGCCCAGCGGCCCTCGGTGGTGATGCCGATCGGCAGGACGTCGTACTTGTCGCGGTCGATGGCGCGCAGCACGCTGGCCGCGGTCACCACGGACACGCCGTGCTCGGAGCTGCGCCCGCCGAACACGACGGCGACGCGCGGCTTTCGGTCGTAGGGCGGCCGCTCGGAGTGCGGGTCCTGGCTCTGGGGCGTTGGCAGGTTGCTCATGTCGCGTCGACCTTACCGTTCGGGTTTCGCGGAACGTGACATCAACTCCTTGACGGCCACGACGGGCGGCTTCCCGTTGTGCACGATGTCGACCACGGTCTCCGTGATCGGCATGTCGACGCCGTGCCTGCGGGCGAGGTCGGCGACGGACTCGCACGACTTGACGCCCTCGGCGGTCTGGCTGGTGGCGGCGATGGTCTCGGCGAGGCTCATGCCCCGGCCGAGGTTGTGGCCGAAGGTGTTGTTGCGGGACAGCGGGGAGGAGCAGGTGGCGACGAGGTCGCCCATCCCGGCGAGCCCGGCGAAGGTGTACGGGTCCGCGCCCATCGCCAGGCCCAACCGGGTGGTCTCGGCCAGTCCCCGGGTGATCAGCGACGCCTTGGTGTTGTCGCCCAGGCCCATGCCGCCGGCGATGCCGACCGCGAGCGCGATCACGTTCTTCACCGCGCCGCCCAGCTCGCAGCCGATCACGTCGGTGTTGGTGTACGGCCGGTAGTACGCGGTGTGGCACGCGGTCTGGATGCGGCGCGCGGCCGCCTCGTCGCGGCAGGCGACCACGGCGGCCGCGGGCTGGCGGGCGGCGATCTCCGCGGCCAGGTTAGGGCCGGTGAGCACCGCGACGCGGTCCCGGTCGACCTTGGCGACCTCCTCGATCACCTCGCTCATCCGCTTCGCGGTGCCCAGTTCGACGCCCTTCATCAGGCTGACCAGGACCGCGTCGGGGCGCAGCAGCGGCGCCCAGTCGGCGAGGTTGGCGCGCAGCGACTGCGACGGCACGGCCAGGAAGACCAACTCCGCGCCGGCGGCGGCCCGTGCCGGGTCGGTGGTGGCCGTCACGGCCGGCGGCAGGGTGATCTCGCTGGAGTACTGCGGGTTGGTCCGGGTGGTGTTGATGGCGGCCGCGATGTCGGGGCGGCGGCCCCACAAGGTCACCTCGCAGCCGGCGTCGGCCAGCACCATCGCGAACGCGGTGCCCCAGGACCCGGTGCCGAACACGGCGCAGCGAGCCGTCACGCCGCCCCCTCGCCGTCGGCGGCGGTGCCCTTGGCGGCCTTGCGCGGGTCGTACAGTCCGTCCGGGGCGGGGATGCCGCGGACGTCGGCGAGGAGTTGCTTCACATCGGACATGATGGCCCCGGTGACCTCGCGCAGCACCTCGGCGGTGGGCTCCTTCCCGTACCAGGCGCCGAGGTCGACCGGCGGGCCGACCAGCACGCGGTGCGTCTTGCGGGGCAGGAAGCTCGGCTTCTTCGCGTACGGCGGCAGGAACTCGTTCGCGCCCCACTGGGCGATCGGGATGACGGGGGCGCGGGTGAGCAGCGCGACGCGGGCCACGCCGGTCTTGCCGACCATCGGCCACTGGTCGGGGTCGCGGGTGAGGGTGCCCTCGGGGTAGAACGCCACGCACTCGCCCTTGTTGACCGCCTCGACCGCCGAGCGGTAGGCGGCCGCGGCGTCGGCGCTGGCCCGCACCACCGGGATCTGCCCGGTGCCGCGCATCACGGTGCCGACGAAGAACGGCTTGAACAGCGCGGCCTTCGCCAGGAAGCGCGGAAGCCGACCGGTGTTGTACTGGAAATGCGCGTACAGCAACGGGTCGAGGTACGAGTTGTGATTCACCGCGGTGAGGAATCCTCCCTCGGCCGGAATGTTCTCCATTCCGCGCCAGTCCCGCTTGAAGAGCACGATGAGCGGCGGCTTGGCGATGGCGGCCGCCAGGCGGTACCAGAAACCGATTCTGCGGCGGGACACCCGGGACTCCTCTTCGTTGCCGGTGGCGCCGCTCAAGGATCGCGGCTACCGAGAGGTTAACGCCAGCGGTTGGCGTCCGAGGGGGCACCTCTGCCACCGGCCGCCGCCGGGACGTCCGCACCGGCGGCGCGGGCCGCACAATGGACGGCATGAGCGGCGTGCGGGGCGGTAGCGGCGGGGACGGGACGGGCTGGTCGCTGGTGGTGCCGTTGAAGCCGCTGGAGGTGGCCAAGAGCAGGCTGGCGGCCGCGGGGACGGTACGGCCCGCGCTCGCGCTGGCGTTCGTGCTGGACACGGTGGGCGCCGCGCTGGCGTGCGCGGAGGTCGAGGACGTCACGGTGGTCACCGACGACCCGGCCGCCGGGGCGGAGCTCGCCGGGCTGGGGGCGTTCGTCGTGGCGGACTCCCCCGCCGCCGGGTTGAACGCCGCGCTGCGGCACGGTGAGGCGACGGTCAGGGCGCGCCGCCCGCACGCGCCGGTCGCGGCCCTGAACGGCGATCTCCCGGCCTTGCGGCCGGCCGAGCTGGCGGAAGTGCTGCGGGCGGCGGCCGGGGCCTGTGAGCGGGCGTTCCTCGCCGATGCGGCCGGCACGGGGACAACCTTGCTCTGCACGGTGCCGTGCCTGCCGCTGGCGCCCGGGTTCGGCGGGGCATCCCGTGCGCGCCATCTCGCGTCCGGCGCCGCCGAGATCACGCTGCCCGCGGCCCCCTCCGTGCGGCAGGACGTGGACACCCTGGAGGATCTGGCCGCCGCCCTGGCACTGGGGGTCGGGCCCTTCACGGCGGTGGCCGCCGCCGCGCTGACCGCCCGCGGCGCCTAAAGGCTGTCCCGCAATCCCCGGCGGATCAGCGTGCGGCGTCAGATGCGGTGGATCGCAAGGCGGAGGGTCGTCCTCATACCGGGTCGTATGTGGATGTGCCCGACAACGAAGCGAGGCGCCGTGGCTGTCGTCGCACGCCCGTCGGGGATTGCGGGACAGCCCTTAGGGCCGGGCTCCGTGGTCCCGCGCCGCAGGCCCGTCGGGGGGTGCGGGACAGCCCTTAGGCTGGGCCGTATGCAAGCAACCGCCTTCACGTTCGACGCCGCCAGCCGCAGCGGCAGTGTGCTGCTGGACGACGGCACCCCGCTGGAGTTCGACGCCGCGGCCTTCGACGCCGGCGAACTGCGGCTGCTGCGCCCGGGCCAGCGCCTCCGCATCCGCACCGAGGGCACGGGGCCGGCCCGGCGCGTGACGTTCCTGACGCTGGCGACCCTGCCCGACCTGCCGGACCGGGGCGCGGCCGCGGGCTGATTTCAGCCCGGGGACGGGCAATAGCGCGGGCCGGGCACCCCGTGGGAGAGGGGCCCGGCCCGGCGCGGTGAAGCGGGTTGAGCTGTGGTGCGGTGAAGCGGCGCCGCGGTGCGGCAGGGGTGGAGCGGCTGTCACCTGGCGGCGGCACGCTTCGCGGTCTTGCGGGCGGCGCGCTTGGCCGGGGCCTTCTTGGCGGTGGCCTTCTTCGCGGGCGCCTTCTTGGCGGCCGACTTCTTCGCGGTGGTGGCCTTCTTCGCCGCCGACTTCTTGGCGGTGGTGGCCTTCTTCGCGGTGGTCTTCTTGGCCGCCGTGGTCTTCTTCGCGGCCGCGCTCTTGGCGGTGGCCGCCTTCCGCGCGGTGGTCGCCTTCTTCGCGGCGGCCTTCTTCGTGGCGGTGCGGGCGGTGGTCGAGGCACCGCCGCTCAGGCTGCCCTTGGGCGCCTTCTTGACCGCGACCTCGCCGCCACGGGGAAGCTTCTTCGACCCGCTCACCAGGTCCTTGAAGCCCTGCCCCGCACGGAAGCGCGGCACGGAGGTCTTCTTGACCCGGACCCGCTCCCCGGTCTGGGGGTTGCGAGCGTAACGGGCGGGACGCTCGACCTTCTCGAACGAACCGAACCCGGTGACCGAGACACGGTCACCGGAGACCACCGCGCGGACGATCGCGTCGAGAACCGCGTCAACCGCGTCCGCGGCGGCCTGCCGGCCGCCCACCTTGTCGGCAATCGCTTCTACGAGCTGCGCCTTGTTCACGTCTTCCCCTTCGGAAACTTGCCCGGCGAATGAGTACGGGCTGATTTCGCACGCTAGGCGGATATATACCGCAAATCAAATACGAAACGGGCGAATCACCCTTGTGCCGCAACGAACTCGGTACTCCGCGTGATCAGTGATCGGGGATTCCGAGGTCGTCCAACTCAGCCGTTAACACCTCCAGGCGCCGTGCCGCGTCGGCGAGATCGTGCTTCGCCACCGCGGTCACCGCGAGCAGCCGCCGGGTCAACTCCCGCCTTGTCCCGTCCGGGACTTCGGGATTGGCGACGCGCGTGTGCGCCTGCTTCAGACGCGCGGCGAGGACCCCGTAGAGCTCCAGTTGGCCGTCGCGTTCCATGCGTCGATTGTGCCATCTGCGGCGAGTTGTCGAGCGCGACAGGGCCAACCGGGTGTTCCGTGCCTGATTTTTCGTACCCATGGCGGGGTCTCGGCCGTCCGGCGCGGTCACGCGCACGGGGGCGGGGGCGAACACACGGCCGGAGATGCGGCGACGGGTCGGCGGCGGGCGGCCGGACACACGCAAAGCGCCCCCCACGAGGACGTGGGGGGCGCTTGCGCGGTGCGTGCGGCGGCCGGGCGGGCGGCCGCCGGGGGTTCAGACGCGCGCGGTGCTGGGCTTCCAGGACGGCCGGGTGCTCTCGAACGCGGCGATGTCCGCCTCGTTGGCCAGCGTCAGGCTGATGTCGTCCAGCCCCTCCAGCAGCCGCCAGCGGGCGTTGTCGTCCAGGTCGAACGGGGCGACCAGCGGCCCCTGCGGGCGGTCGGCCCGCACCTCCCGGGCGACCAGGTCCACGGTGATCTCCGCGGTCGGGTCGGCCTCGGTGAGCTGCCACAGCTCCTCGACGACCTCCTGCGGCAGCACCACCGTCAGCAGCCCGTTCTTCAGCGAGTTGCCGCGGAAGATGTCCGCGAAGCGGGAGGAGATCACCGTCTTGAAGCCGTAGTTCTGGAGCGCCCAGACGGCGTGCTCGCGGGACGAGCCGGTGCCGAAGTCGGGCCCGGCGACCAGGACGGTCGCACCGGCGTACTGCGGGGCGTTCAGCACGAACGCCTCGTCCTTGCGCCACGCCTCGAACAGGCCGTCCTCGAACCCGTTGCGGGTGACCTTCTTCAGCCAGTGCGCGGGGATGATCTGGTCGGTGTCCACGTTGGTGCGGCGCAGCGGCACGGCCCGGCCGGTGTGGGTGGTGAAGGCTTCCATGGCGGCTCAGACCTCCGTCAGGGCAGGGGCGTCGGACAGGTCGGCGGGCGAGGCGAGGTGGCCGAGCACCGCGGTGGCGGCGGCGACCTGCGGGGAGACCAGGTGGGTCCGGCCGCCCTTGCCCTGGCGTCCCTCGAAGTTGCGGTTCGAGGTGGACGCGGACCGCTCGCCGGGCGCGAGTTGGTCGGGGTTCATACCCAGGCACATCGAGCAACCCGCGTGCCGCCATTCGGCGCCGGCCGCGGTGAACACCTGGTCCAGGCCCTCCTCGACGGCCTGCAGCGCCACCCGCACCGACCCGGGCACGACCAGCATCCGCACCCCGTCGGCGACCTGGCGGCCGCGGACGACGGACGCCGCCGCGCGCAGGTCCTCGATCCGGCCGTTGGTGCAGGAGCCGACGAAGACGGTGTCCACGGCCACCTCGCGCAGCGGCTGCCCGGCGGTCAGGCCCATGTACTCCAGGGCCTTCTCCGCGGCGAGCCGGTCACCCGCGTCGGCGTAGGAGGCCGGGTCCGGCACGGACGCGCTCAGCGGCGCGCCCTGGCCCGGGTTGGTGCCCCAGGTGACGAACGGGGCCAGCTCGGCCGCGTCGATCCGCACCTCGTGGTCGAAGACGGCGTCGTCGTCGGTCCGCAGCGTCTTCCAGTACGCGACGGCCTCGTCCCAGTCCGCGCCCTTCGGCGCGTGGGCGCGGCCCTCCAGGTAGTCGAAGGTGGTCCGGTCCGGGGCGATCATGCCCGCCCGGGCGCCCGCCTCGATCGACATGTTGCAGACGGTCATCCGGGATTCCATCGACAGCTTCTCGATCGCGGAGCCGCGGTACTCGATGACGTAGCCCTGGCCGCCGCCGGTGCCGATCCGGCTGATCACCGCGAGGATCAGGTCCTTGGCGGTGACGCCCTCGGGCAGCTCGCCGTCGACCGTGACCGCCATGGTGCGGAACGGGGCGAGCGGCAGCGTCTGGGTGGCCAGCACGTGCTCGACCTGCGAGGTGCCGATGCCGAACGCCAGGGCGCCGAACGCGCCGTGCGTGGAGGTGTGCGAGTCGCCGCAGACCACGGTGGTGCCCGGCTGGGTCAGGCCCAACTGCGGCCCCACCACGTGCACGACGCCCTGCTCGACGTCACCGAGCGGGTGCAGCCGCACCTCGAACTCCGCGCAGTTCTTGCGCAGCGTCTCCAGCTGGGTCCGGGAGACCGGGTCGGCGATCGGCTTGTCGATGTCGAGGGTCGGGGTGTTGTGGTCCTCGGTGGCGATGGTGAGGTCGGTACGGCGCACCCGCCGGCCGTTCATCCGCAGCCCGTCGAACGCCTGGGGGCTGGTCACCTCGTGCAGGAGGTGGAGATCGATGAAAAGCAGATCGGGTTCGCCTTCGGCGCGGCGGACGACGTGGTCGTCCCAGACTTTCTCCGCGAGTGTCCTACCCATCGCTGTCCCTCCGGCCCGCGTCGTCGCGGGGCCCACTAGGTGTTGGTCCTGCGCTGTGCTCCCAGCGTGACGCGTTCCCGGGAAAATTGAACTTGCGTTTCACACTCTGAGACGCGAGTATCGTTGCATGGACAACTCTAGCGGCGTCGGCGTTCTCGACAAGGCGGCTCTGGTGCTCAGTGCGCTGGAGTCGGGTCCGGCCACCCTGGCCGGGCTTGTCGGTGCCACGGGCCTGGCCCGCCCCACCGCGCACCGCCTGGCGGTCGCGCTCGAACACCATCGCATGGTGGCTCGCGACATGCAGGGCCGCTTCATCCTGGGCCCGCGCCTGTCGGAACTGGCCGCCGCGGCCGGCGAGGACCGGCTGCTGGCGACCGCGGGACCGGTGCTGACGCACCTGCGCGACGTGACCGGGGAGAGCGCCCAGCTCTATCGGCGCCAGGGCGACATGCGGATCTGCGTGGCCGCGGCGGAGCGGCTGTCCGGACTGCGGGACACCGTGCCGGTGGGCTCCACGCTGCCGATGAAGGCCGGCTCGGCCGCGCAGGTCCTGATGGCCTGGGAGGAGCCCGAGCGGCTGCACAGGGGCCTTCAGGGGGCCCGTTTCACCGCCACCGCGCTGTCCGGGGTGCGCCGCCGCGGCTGGTCGCAGTCGATCGGCGAGCGCGAGCCCGGAGTCGCCTCGGTCTCCGCCCCGGTGCGCGGGCCGTCCAACCGCGTGGTCGCCGCGGTGTCGGTCTCCGGACCGATCGAGCGGCTCACCCGGCACCCGGGCCGGATGCACGCCCAGGCCGTGGTGGACGCCGCCGGCCGGCTCAGCGAGGCGCTGCGCCGCACCGGCTGAGCGCGGTGCCCGCGGACACACGGAAGAAGCCCGCCGCGGTCCGCGGCGGGCTTCTGGACGTTCGATGCGTACCCCCGACCGGATTCGAACCGGCGCTACTGCCGTGAGAGGGCAGCGTGCTAGGCCGCTACACAACGGGGGCCCTAGCGATCCTCGCGTCGTCCGCGCCGGGAGCGACCCGACGGGGACGGAGCGAGAGGATCAGTACCCCCGACCGGATTCGAACCGGCGCTACTGCCGTGAGAGGGCAGCGTGCTAGGCCGCTACACAACGGGGGCTCGCACTTGCTTGAGTGCTGCTGGGGTACCAGGACTCGAACCTAGAACAACTGAACCAGAATCAGCCGTGTTGCCAATTACACCATACCCCACCAAAACGCAATCCCCGCAGGGGATCTTGTTCGGTTTCGCGTCTCCGTCCCGGGCCTTGGCCCTGTCCGGCGGCGCAGGAAGAACATTACCCGATCCGGGACAGCGCTCCAAAACGAGTATCGCCAAGTCCCCCCGGAACCGGGCCGGTGCGCCGCGCTGGCGCACCGGCGGGACGGTCCGGCGCTAGCGCAGCCGGGCCATCAGGGCGTGCTCGACCAGCGTGATCAGCGCGCTCTTGGCGTCACCGCGGTTGCGGGCGTCGGTGGTGATGATCGGCGCCTCAGGACCGATCTGGAGTGCCTCGCGGACCTCCTCCGGCCCGTACGGCTGGTGGCCGTCGAAGCCGTTGAGCGCGATCACGAACGGCAGCCCGCTGTTCTCGAAGTAGTCCACCGCCGGGAAGCAGTCCGCCAGCCGCCTGGTGTCCACCAGGACGATCGCGCCGATCGCGCCGCGCACCAGGTCGTCCCACATGAACCAGAACCGGTCCTGCCCGGGCGTGCCGAACAGGTAGAGGATCAGGTCCTCGTCGAGCGTGATGCGGCCGAAGTCCATCGCCACCGTGGTGGTGGTCTTGTCCGGCGCGTGCGTGAGGTCGTCGATGCCGGCTGACGCGGAGGTCATCACGGCTTCTGTGCGCAGCGGGTTGATCTCCGAGACGGCACCGACGAACGTGGTCTTGCCCACGCCGAATCCGCCCGCCACCACGATCTTCGCGGAGGTGGTGGCGCGGGCCGGACCGCTAGAGCTTCCGAAGTCCACTGAGCACCCTTTCAAGCAGTGTCACATCTGGCTGGCCGCCGGCGGCCTCGTCGCCGCCGGGCTGATGGATCGCGACCAGTCCGGCCTCGGCCAGGTCGGCGACAAGGATGCGGACCACCCCGAGCGGGATGGTCAGCAGCGCGGAGATCTCGGCGACCGACTTGACCTCGCGGCACAGCAGGCAGATCCGCTGGTGCTCGGGGAGCTGCCCGCGCAGCCGCTCCGGGTCGGCGGTGGTACTGACCAGCGCCTCGATGGCGAGCTGGTAGCGCGGCCTGGTGCGGCCGCCGGTCATGGCGTAGGGGCGGACCAGCCCCGAGGGCGTGCGTGAGCGGTCGGCTTCGTGCCGGCCCGTCTCCCGGCCGTACTCAGCGCCCTGCCCGTACTCCGCGCCCTGGCCGTAGTCCGGGCCCTGGCCCTGCGCCGGCGGGCGGCCGTACTGTCCCTGGCGCGGCCCCTGGCCCTGCGGCGGCGGTGCCTGCGGTGGGGCGTACGGCTGGATGCGCGGCTGGCGGTAGGGCGTGCCGGGCTGCCCGGGCCGCCGCTCCGGCTCGGGGGCCGACGGGTAGCCGTACGGCTGCGCCGGCTGCTGGTGCTGGTTGCCGTACGGGTCTGCACCGGGGGAAGTGCTCACTGGTCCTCCTCCTGAAACGGCCGCGCGGCCGCCCGAACACCTGGCAGGTGCCCGGGCGCTCGCGCCGCCCGTGCGTTAGTTGAGCAAGCTGCCCTGGAGTTCGGCGCGGAGGTCGGGGGTGAGGACGCTTCCCGCCCGGTCGACGAGCAGGGCCATCTCGTAGCCGACCAGACCGATGTCGCACTCAGGATGCGCCAGGACCGCCAGGGACGAGCCGTCCGACACCGACATGATGAACAGGAAGCCCCGCTCCATCTCCACCACCGTCTGGTTCACACTCCCCCCCTCGAAGATCCGGGAGGCACCAGCCGTCAACGACGTCAACCCCGAGGCCACCGCCGCCAACTGATCCGCACGATCACGCGGAAAACCATCAGACATCGCGAGCAGCAGGCCATCGGCGGAGACCACCACCGTGTGGGACACCCCAGGGGTGTTGTCCACGAAATTGGTGATCAACCAGTTCAGATTCTGTGCCGCCTGGCTCATCGCACTCAACTAGCGCTCCTGGTTCTGGGGGCCGCCGAATCGGCTGTCGTCGGCCTGTCCGTTCGTGTCAGTTCCAGCAGTGCGCCCTCGCTGGACGCCACGTCGCAGATTACTCAACCTGCCCCGTACATCCTCCGGTGCGCGGGAGACCTGTGGGCCGCCCTGCGGGGTCTGTGCCGCGGCACCCGGGACCAGATTGGCCTTGGGTACCCGCCGTGGCAGACCGGAGGGGGTGACTCCGCCTGCCTTGGGCTCGCGGACCGCCTCGGCCCGCTGCCAGTGCTCGTCGTTCGTCGACCGCCAGTCGGCGCCGTCCGGCTGGGGTTGCTCGTGGGGATCGGTGGACTCCTGGGCGGGCTGTTCCTCCGCGGGCGGTGCCGCCTGCGGATTCGGGCCCGTCGCTCGGTTCGGCTCGCCGGGCTGCTGATCGGACTGCTGGTCGGACGGGGTGGGGCGCTGCCGTTCGCGGCGCGGGAGGCCGGCGTCCGTCAGCGAAGGCGAGACTACGCTCTCGGAGGGTCCCTCGGGGAGCGGCGGAACGGATTCCGTTACCTGGGGTGCGTCCTGCGGCCATCCCTCCTGAGCAGGGCCGTAACCGGCGGCGTCCGGGAAACCGGCCGGCGGGCCGCCGTCCTGGTAGGGCGCACCGTAGCCGGACGGCTCGCCGTAGGGGGCGACGGGCTCGTAGGACTGGCCGGAACCGGTCTCGTACGACTGGTCGACGAAACCGTTCTGCGCGGCCGGGTCCTGCTGCGCGTAACCGGACGTGAAGCCCTGGTCGTACGCCTGCTGCGGGTAGGCGGGGTCGAGGTGGGGGCCGTATCCCAGGGGGTTGTCCTGGGCGTACTGCCGGCCGTAGTCCTGCGGGTAGCCCTGGCCGGGGAGGTCCCCGGCGGTCGGCTGCCCGGTGTCGAAGCCCTGGCCGGCGTACTGCCCGCCGTCGAACTGCTGCGCGGTGTGGTCCTGGCCGAAGGCGTCGTGGCCGGTGAAGGAGGGGGCGGCGAAGTCCTGGGCGGCCGGCGCGAAGTCGGCCGATTCCGTTCGCTGCTGAGGAAGTTCGGCCGGATCTCCCTCCTGGTACTGGGCACCGGCCTCCAACTGGGCGCGGCGCTCCTCGCGCATCAGCGAGCGGCCGACCGGGTCCAGCGGACGGGGTCCGGCGCCGCCCTGCTCGTAGCGGGAGTCGTCGAAGCCGAGTTCGGCCGCGGTGCGCTGGCCGGAGACCTCGGGCCGCTGGACGCCGGAGCGGTCGGCCTCGTGCTCCGGGACGATCCGGGAGACGGTGAAGTCGGTGTCGTCCGGCACCGGGTCGCCCCCGCCGCCGCGGGTGATCGCCTCGGGCAGCATCACCAGCGAGGTGGTGCCGGCCTGCTCCCCGGAGGGGCGCAACTGGACCCGGATGCCGTGCCGCTCGCTGAGCCGGCCGACCACGAACAGGCCCATCCGGCGGGCGATCTCCACGTCGACGGTGGGCGGGTCGGCGAGCTTGTGGTTGATGTCCGCGAAGTCCTCGGCGGTCAGGCCGATGCCCTTGTCGTGGATCTCGATCATCATCCGGCCGTCCGGCAGCCGGGTCGCGGTCACCCGCACCTTGGTCTGCGGCGAGGAGAAGGTGGTGGCGTTCTCCAGCAGTTCGGCGAGCAGGTGCACCAGGTCGCTGACCGCGCTGCCGTGGATGTCGGTCTCGGGTATGCCGACCAGCTCGATCCGGTGGTACGACTCCACCTCGGACGCGGCGGCGCGCAGCACGTCCACCAGCGGCACCGGCTGGTTCCACTGGCGGCCCGGCTCCTCGCCGGCGAGCACCAGCAGGTTCTCGCCGTTGCGCCGCATGCGGGTGGCGAGGTGGTCCATCTTGAAGAGGTTCTCGAGCTGGTCCGGGTCCGCCTCGTTGTTCTCCAGCTCGGTGATCAGGCTGAGCTGGCGCTGGATGAGGCCCTGGTTGCGCTGCGAGAGGTTGGTGAAGATCGCGTTGACGTTGCCCCGCAGCAGCGCCTGCTCGGCGGCGAGCCGGACCGCCTCGCGGTGCACCTGGTCGAAGGCGCGGGCGACCTCGCCGATCTCGTCCCGGGTGTGGATCGGGATCGGCGCGACCTGGGTGTCGACCCGGCCGGGGTCGGTGCGCGAGAGCTGGTCGACCACCGCGGGCAGCCGGGTCTCGGCGACGTCGAAGGCCGCGGCCCGCAGCCGCTGCATGCTGCGGGACATCGAGCGGGCCATCAGCGCGGCCACGATGAACGCGAGGATCAGCGCGACCAGCACGATCGCGGAGTTGATGAACACGTCGCGCTTGGCGTCGGAGGCCAGGTGCGAGGAGTCGGCGGCCGCCTGGTCGGCGAGGTGGGTCTCCACCGAGCGGTAGGCGTCGAAGGAGAGCGTGGAGGCGGACAGGTACGACTGCGGGGTGACGCCCTCGGCGCGGAGCCGGGCGACGGTGTACGCCGGGTCCGTCAGGTCGGTGACCATCCGGGTCAGGTCCGGCGGCACGATGTACGCGGTGTGGTCCGTCTTCGCCTTGTTCAGCGCGGCGGTGACCTGGGCCTGGCCCTTCTTCACCGCGGCGTCCTGCGCGGCCTTCAGCCGGGCCTGGTCCGCGGTGGTGCCGCCCCCGTCGTACTCCTCCAGCGCGATGCCCTCCAGGTACTGGTAGGAGCCGAGCGCGGTCTTCTGGAGGGCGAGCTCCTGGGCGGAGGGGTGCTTCTCGACCAGGATGTGGGTGCCGATGGCGCGGGTCAGCGACTCGGCGGCCTTGGCGAGCGAGATGGCGTACAGGGTGCGCCCGTAGGAGGCGCTGTTGCTGGTGCCGAAGCCGAGTTCGTTGGACAGCTCGCTGAGCGGGTGCTGGATCTTGACGTACCACTCCTCGGTCTGCACCCCGGAGAGCTGGCCGGTGTAGGCGGACTTGCGGAGCGAGGGGAGCTGCGGCTCGACGCTGCGGAAGCTGGCCATCCGGCGCTTGAGGTCGGCGCCGTCGGGGATGCCGACGGCGGCGTCGTCGAAGGCGCGGGCGGCCGCGTCGGTGGCGGCGTAGGCGGACGACACGGCCTGCGCGTCGCGGTGGCCCTCCAGCAGCGGGACCACGGTGGTGTCGCGCTCGTTCTCCAGCGCGTTGCTGTAGGTGGCGGCGGCGCGCACCAGGTCGGCTATGTGCACCGCGTCGTCGGCCTGCCGCCAGGTGTTGACGGAGCTGTCGACGCGGAAGCCGCCCAGCACGAGGGCGACGAGCACCGGTATCAGGAGGATGGCGTTCAGCCGGGTGGCCATGCGCCAGTTGCGCATGCCGAACCGGCTTCCCGGGCCCGGCAGGTCCTCGGCCGCCGGCCCCGGGGTGCTCCCGGGGCGCCGCGGCGGAGTGAAGTTCCCCCGCGGACCCTCGCCGGGGCCCGCCTCGACTCGCCTCGTATTCCTCACTGGACCAACAACCTCTCGGCGACGACGCAACAACGACGGCCGTTCCTACGCTCAGGTTCTGCGAATTCCAGCACGCCATGCAGGTGCACGCCAAACGTCCCGCGTCCGGCGGACTACGGGAGAAGGCTAGAGATAAAAGGGGCATAAGTCCAAAGGCCGAGCAAACCATAAGACAGACGTACACGCGGTGACACTGATCGAGCGCGAGCGGTGTCCGCAACCTCCCGGAAACTCTCTCGAAACGTTATGAAGACCGAGGACCCGTCACGTCGTGCGACATAACGGGTCCTCGGTCTTCCGCCTCCGGCGCGCGGCCGGCGGCGCGTGCTACTTGAGGCGTGCCAGCAGCGCGTGCTCGACCAGCGTGATCAGCGCGCTCTTCGCCTCGCCGCGGTGCCGGGCGTCGGTGGTGATGATCGGCGCCTCGGGACCGATCTGGAGTGCCTCGCGGACCTCCTCCGGCCGGTAGGGCTGGTGGCCGTCGAAGCCGTTGAGCGCGATGACGAACGGCAGTCCGCTGTTCTCGAAGTAGTCCACCGCCGGGAAGCAGTCCGCCAGCCGCCTGGTGTCCACCAGCACCACGGCGCCGATCGCGCCGCGCACCAGGTCGTCCCACATGAACCAGAACCGGTCCTGCCCGGGCGTGCCGAACAGGTAGAGGATCAGGTCGTCGTCCAGCGTGATGCGGCCGAAGTCCATCGCCACGGTGGTGGTGGTCTTGTCCTGGACGTGGCTCAGGTCGTCGATGCCGGCCGAGGCCGAGGTCATCACGGCCTCGGTGCGCAGCGGGTTGATCTCCGACACCGCACCGACGAACGTGGTCTTGCCCACGCCGAAGCCACCCGCCACCACGATCTTGGCGGAGGTGGTCGACCGCACCGGCGGCGCGACGTACGCCGTCTGCTGCGGTTGCGGCCTAGAGCTTCCGAAGTCCACTGAGCACCCTCTCAAGCAATGTCACGTCTGGCTGGCCACCCGCTTCGCCGCTGCCCGGCTGGTGGATGGCCACCATGCCGGCCTCGGCGAGGTCGGCCACGAGGATCCGGGCCACACCGAGCGGTATCGCGAGCAACGCCGAGATCTCGGCCACCGACTTGATCTCGCGCGTCAGGTGGCAGATCCGCTGGTGCTCGGGAAGCAGCCCCGCGTACTGCGCCGGATCGGCGGTGGTGCTGACCAGCGCCTCGATCGCGAGCTGGTAGCGAGGCCGGGTGCGGCCACCGGTCATGGCGTACGGCCGCACCAGCGGCTGGTCGCCTTCCACCCCGTACGGCGCGTGGTGGGACGCGCCGTACGGGCCCGGCGAGGCGGGTGGCGGGGTCATGAGGGTCCTCCGTGTCCGGGCAGTGCTGCGGCTGGTGCGGAAGTACGGGAACTTCTTGTGTGCGGGCGGGCCGGGGACGGATGCCCGCCGGCCGCCTCGCGGCGTGCGGTCCTCAGTTCAGGAGGCTGCCCTGGAGTTCGGCGCGGAGGTCGGGGGTGAGGACGGCGCCCGCCCGGTCGACGAGCAGGGCCATCTCGTAGCCGACCAGACCGATGTCGCACTCGGGATGCGCCAGCACGGCCAGCGACGAGCCGTCCGACACCGACATGATGAACAGGAAGCCCCGCTCCATCTCCACCACCGTCTGGTTCACACTCCCCCCCTCGAAGATCCGGGAGGCACCAGCCGTCAACGACGTCAACCCCGAGGCCACCGCCGCCAACTGATCCGCACGATCACGCGGAAAACCATCAGACATCGCGAGCAGCAGGCCATCGGCGGAGACCACCACCGTGTGGGACACCCCAGGGGTGTTGTCCACGAAATTGGTGATCAACCAGTTCAGATTCTGTGCCGCCTGGCTCATCGCACTCAACTAGCGCTCCTGGTTGTTCATGCCGAAACCACGGCCGTCGGTGGTACCGGTACCGCCGGCCTGGCGGCCCTGCTGGATGCCCCTGCGGAGGTTGGTCAGACGTCCGCGCACGTCGTCGGGGGAACGGGACACCTGCGGACCGCCCTGGGGGGCCTGCTGGGGTGTCGCTCCGCCGGCGACGAGGTTCGCCCGGGGGACCCGCCGCGGCAGGCCGGAGGGGGTGACCCCGCCCGCGGTGGGTTCCCGGATGGCCTCGGCCCGCTGACGCAGCGCGTCGTTGGGCGAGGTGCGCCAGTTGGGTGTCTCGCGCGGCAGCGGCTCGGCGCCCGGCGCGGAAGGCGCCTGGATGCCGTTCTGGGCGCTGCTCTGCGCCATCGGGCCCGGGGCCGCCGCACCGGCCTGCACGGCCGGCTGGGGGCCGCCGGACAGCCGCTGCGGGCCGTCCGCGGGGCTCGGCCCCGGCCGGTCGGTGCGCGGGCGCTGCGGCGGCGCGGTGCGACCCACCGGGCGGGGCGGGGGCGCCTGCTGGCCGCGCCCGCTCTGCTCGACGTGGATCTGCTGCATGCGCTCCGCCTGGCCGGTGCGGAACCAGTCGGACTCGATCGACGCGAAGATCGGCGTCGGCTCGTCGCCCCGGGTCGGAGCCGGCGGCAGCGCCATCGGCTCGGCCGGGCCCGGGAGTTGCGGCTCCGGGCGCGGCGCGGGCTGCTGCCCGCCGCCGTGCTGGCCCTGGTACGGCGGCAGCCCGTCGTGCTGCTGCGGCTGGTGCGGGACCGGGTACGGTCCGGTGTCGCCGAGGCCCGGCATCGGCTGCGCGCCGGTGGCGTACGGGTCCGGGACCTGCTGCGGCTGGCCGCCCTGGCCCTGCGGGCTCCAGCCCGGGGTGCCCTGGGGGCCGCGCGGCCCGCGCTGCGGCAGCCCGCCGGCCGGCGCGGGGCCGGACTGCTGGTCCGGGTACGCCCCGGGGCCGCCGTCGGCGCGCACGGCCGGGAACTGGCTGGTGTCGCCGGGGCCGCCCGGCAGCGCGAAGGAACCCGTGTCACCGGGACGACCCTGACCCTGGCCCTGCGACTGACCCTGACCCGGGCCCTGCGGGTGGTTCTGCGGGAACCCGTCGGCGCGCACCGCCGGGAACTGGCTGGTGTCACCCGCGCCACCGGGCTGCGGGAACGAACCCGTGTCAAAGGACCCCGTGTCACCGGGACGACCCTGACCCTGGCCCTGCGACTGACCCTGACCCGGGCCCTGCGGGTGGTTCTGCGGGAACCCGTCGGCGCGCACCGCCGGGAACTGGCTGGTGTCACCCGCGCCACCGGGCTGCGGGAAGGACCCCGTGTCACCGGGACGACCCTGACCCTGACCCTGCGACTGACCCGGACCCGGGCCCTGCGGGAAGCCCTCGTCCCGTACCGCGGGGAACTGGGCCGTGTCGCCGGCGCCACCCGGCAGAGGGAACGAACCCGTGTCGCCGGGACGGCCGCCGCGCTGCTCGTCGGGGTTCCAGCCGGCGCCGCCCTGCGGGCCGCGCGGCCCGCGCTGGGGCAGGCGGTTCTGCGCGCCGCCGCCCTGGGCGCCGGGCGCACCGCCGTCGGCGCGGACGGCCGGGAACTGGCTGGTGTCGCCGGGGCCGCCGGAGGCCGCCGCCGGGGTCGGGCCGGTCGCGCCGGCGTTGCCGGGCCGCTGCATGGGCCCGGAGCGGCCGCCGAAGACGTCGGAACGGAAGCCGGACGGGCCGGTGTTCTGCGGCTGCGGGGCCGGGAAGCCGCCGGGGCCGTTCAGCGGGCCCGGGCGGCCGGCACCGGGCTGCTGCGGCTGAGGCTGCTGCGGCTGCTGGCGGTTGCCGGGGGCCGACTGGTCGAAGGCGTCGAACGCGGGCGCCTCGGCCTCTTCGTGGCCGCGCGGGGTGTCCTCGCCGAAGCCCTGCTGCGGGTTGTCCTGCGCGGTCCAGCGCTGGCCCGCGGGCTGCGGGGCGCCGGGACCGGCGTTGCCGCCGGGGCCACCGGGTCCCCCCGGCCCGCCGGTGCCGCCGGGCTGCCGTCCGGGGAGCGCGGGGCGCGCCGCGCCGGAGCCGACCTGGCCGCGCTGGCCGGCGCGGTTGCCGCCCTGGCCCGCGTTGCCGAACGCGCCCGCGATGCCGGTGCCGGCACCGCCGCCGACCGCGGCCGCGGGACGCCCGCCGGGGGCGGCGCCCTTCGCGTTGGCCCCGCCCTGCGTGACGTCGACCGGCAGCATGACCAGCGCGGTGGTGCCGCCGGAGTCCGACGGGCGCAACTGGATGCGGATGCCGTGCCGCAGGGACAGCCGGCCGACCACGAACAGGCCCATCCGGCGGGAGACGGCGACGTCCACGGTCGGCGGGTTGGCCAGCCGCTCGTTGATGTCGGCCAGGTCCTCCGGGGACAGGCCGATCCCGGTGTCGTGGATCTCGATCAGCACCCGGCCGTCGGGCAGCGAGTGGCCGGTGACGCGCACCTTGGTCTGCGGCGAGGAGAACGACGTGGCGTTCTCCAGCAGCTCGGCGAGCAGGTGGACGAGGTCGTTGACGATGCGGCCGGTGACCTCGGCCGAGGGCACCGAGGTCAGCTCGATCCGCTCGTACTGCTCCACCTCGGACGCGGCGGCGCGCAGCACGTCGACCAGCGGGACCGGGCGGGTCCACCGGCGGCCGGGCTCCTCACCGGCGAGCACCAGCAGGTTCTCCCCGTTGCGGCGCATGCGGGTCGCGAGGTGGTCGAGCTTGAACAGCGACGAGAGCTGGTCCGGGTCGGCCTCGCGCGACTCCAGTTCGGAGATGAGCGACAGCTGGCGCTGGATGAGGCCCTGGCTGCGGCGCGAGAGGTTGGTGAACATCGCGTTGACGTTGCCCCGCAGCAGCGCCTGCTCGGCGGCGAGCCGGACCGCCTCGCTGTGGACCTCGTCGAACGCGCGGGCCACCTGGCCGATCTCGTCGCGGCTGTTGATGCCGATCGACTCGACCGAGGTGTCGACATCCTGCGGGTCGGTGTCGGAGAGCTGCTTGACCAGTTCGGGCAGCCGCTTCTGGGCGACGTCCTGGGCGGTCTGCTGGAGCCGGCGCAGCGAGCGGACCATCGAGCGGCCGACGACGAACGCGCCGACCACGGCGACGCCGAGCACCAGCAGGATGATCGCGCCGGAGATCAGCGCCTCGCGCTTCGCCTCGCTCTGGAGGTGCAGCGACTTCTGCTGCATCTCGCTGAGCAGCGAGCGCTCGATCTGGTTCATCGCGTCGATCTTGGTCTTCGCCGCGTCGTCCCAGTCCAGGTACGAGCTGTTGATCTTGGTGATCGCGCCCTGCGAACTGGCGATCCGCTCGCGCTCGTTGTCGTGCGCGGCGATGGTGTCGTTGTCACCCTGGATCGGGCGCAGCAGCGAGGCGGCGTCGGTGCCGTAGACCTTCATGAAGCGGGTGATCGCGGTGTTCTCGTCCGCGGCCGCCCACTTCACCGACTGGTACTCGTCGGCGTTGAGCTTGCCGCCGCTGGCGAACGCGGCGCTGATCACCGCGCGCTGCATCGACTCGTACTCCTTGGCGGAGGAGAACGCCGACAGCGCGCGGGTCGCCTTGATCATCTCGGAGTTGCTGGTGGCCTGCGCCATGTCCTGGGAGAGCGACAGCAGCGAGGTGACCAGGCCGTCGTACTCGGAGACGGTCTGCGCGATGCCCGACTGCGAGGTGTACGCCTCGCCGCGGATCTCGTTGAGGTTGGCGAGCTGGCCGCCGATGGCGACCAGGGTGGCGCGGACCCCGCTGAAGACCGGGTCGTCGTCCGAGATGTCGTCGGTCGCCTGCTCGTAGAGCTTGAGGTCGCGGTCCGTGGCCTGCCGGGAGGCGGCGACCGCGTCGTTGTTCTTCTGGTTGGCCGACAGCGGGCCCGCCGAGCTGTCGCGCTCCTCCTGGAGGGCGGCGGCGAGGTTGGTGGCCTGCTCGGTGATGTCGGTCAGGGTCTTCATGTGCTCGAGCTGGTGGATGTTGTCCAGCGAGCTGTTGATGCGCAGGCCGCCGAGGGCGGAGGCGGTGACCACGGGGAGGGCGAGCAGGGAGATGAGCCTGGTGCTGATGCGCCAGTTGCGCATGGCTATTCGGGGGCCGGGCTTGCCGTCGAGACCGGTGATCTTGCCGGCTTCCAAGCCGCTGGGCATGCTCATCCGGCCGGGGGCCGCAGTGGTACCCGGCGCGGCGGTTCCGGAGTCGGCCGCGGCCTGGGAGCCGTTGCCGGTCCCCCCGGGCTGCTGCTCCGGGTCACCCGCGGCGCCGCTGTCCCTCTTGAAACGTCCCTGCACTAGCGTCGCAACCTCTGGACCAGGCGTCCCTCGCCGTGAGGCGGAAGGGACGGTGTCGAGTCATGGGGGCTCAGGCCGGCCCGGGTCGCGGGACGGCTGATGTGCCCTTCACCGCCACCCGTGTTCCGTGCGCGCCCCCTGCGCGCCGGTTCGTTGTGATGCGGCGGTTCGGGGAATTCCAGCACAGTGCCGGATCTCGCAACAAGGCCCGTAGCCGGTCTGTTGGAATGCGTCACTGATCGCAATGGTGCATGCACACAGCGTCGAGCGCCAGGACGTCGATATGGGGCGAATACGGGCCCGGCGGGTAACCGGTTCGACACGTGTCGGGCCGTGTCCGCGCCGGCGGGCGGCGACCTTTTCCCGGCCTTCACGGCTTTTGCGCGCTTCCTCCCGCCGGACCGATTGTCCGAATGGCGCGCAATGCGGCGGAGTTCGTGAGCAAAATCACAGGGCGTCAGATGTCTGGGCCCGGCGGACACGGGAAAGGCCCACACTAATCTGGTGCTTTATCCGGCAAGCGGGGGTGTGGACCGCGCTCCCGGCCCCCATCGAGACCCGAGGTCCCTCAGATGATCGCCAACCCGCGGCGTACCACCCTCGCGCACCTCAAGGACGCGTCCGAACTGTCCGGCCTGCCCGCCCCCGCGGACGCGGCAGACACCGAGACCGCCGAAGCGGCGCCCACCGTGCTGCCGCAGCGCACCGCGAACCCGCGCCGCACCGTGCTCAACGAGCTGCCGCAGGCGCCCGTCACCCCCTGACGCCACCGCCGGCCCGGGGGCGCGCCGGTCGGCGGCCGGTGGCCCCGGTCGGTCGGCGGGGCCCCTGACCGGAGGCCCTAGGGTTGAGGGCATGCGCATCGTCAGGTTCTCCATCGACGGCAACGTGGCGTTCGGAGCGGTCGAGGGCGGCCCTCCCCCTGCCTCCGGCGGGGGGACTCCCACTGCCGCCGGTGAGGGGACTCCCCCCGGCTCCGACGGCCTCGTCGTCGACATCATGAAGGGCGTGCCCTTCGGGGACTTCGAGCTGTCCGGCACGAAGATCCCGCTGGACAAGGTGCGGCTGCTGCCGCCGGTCCTGCCCAACAAGGTCGTCGCCATCGGCCGCAACTACGCGGCCCACGCCGCGGAACTCGGCAACGAGGTGCCGGACGCGCCCTGGGCGTTCTTCAAGCCCTCCACCTCGGTGATCGGCCCCGGCGACCCGATCGTGTACCCCTCCTTCTCCCAGGAGGTGCACCACGAGGCGGAGTTGGCGGTCGTGATCAGCCGGCTGTGCCGGGACGTGCCGCGGGACCGGGTCAAGGACGTGATCCTCGGCTTCACCTGCGCCAACGACGTGACGGCCCGTGACACCCAGCGCGCCGAGAAGCAGTGGGCCCGGGCCAAGGGCTTCGACTCCTCCTGCCCGCTCGGCCCCTGGATCGAGACCTCGCTCGACCTCGACGCCGCCGGCGACCTCGCGATCACCGCGACCGTCAACGGCGAACTGCGCCAGGCGGGCCGCACCCGGCAGATGCTGAACTCGATCGAGGACCTGATCGTCAACATCACCGAGGCGATGACGCTGCTGCCCGGTGACGTCCTGCTCACCGGCACCCCCGCGGGCGTGGGCCCGCTGCTCCCCGGCGACGAGGTCGCCGTCACCATCGAAGGCATCGGCACTCTCACCAACAAGGTGATCTCGCGTGGCTAGCGCATCTCCCGTACCCCCCTCCCCCGCCTCCGGCGACTCCGGCGTCCGCGTCCGGTTCTGCCCCTCCCCGACCGGCAACCCGCACGTCGGGCTGGTCCGCACCGCGCTGTTCAACTGGGCGTTCGCCCGGCACCAGCAGGGCACCCTGGTCTTCCGCATCGAGGACACCGACGCGGCCCGCGACTCCGAGGAGTCCTACCGGGCACTGCTGGACTCGATGCGCTGGCTCGGCCTGGACTGGGACGAGGGCCCCGAGGTCGGCGGCCCGTTCGCCCCCTACCGGCAGTCCCAGCGGATGGACGTCTACGCCGACGTCGCGCAGCGGCTGAAGCAGGCCGGGCACGCGTACGACTGCTACTGCACCACCGAGGAACTGGAGGCCCGCCGCGAGGCCGCCCGGGCCGCCGGCCGCCCCTCGGGCTACGACGGCCACTGCCGGGACCTCGGCGCCGACGAGGTCGCCGCCTACCGGGCCGAGGGCCGCGCCCCGATCGTCCGGTTCCGGATGCCCGACCGCCCGATCGTCTTCACCGACCTGGTCCGCGGCGAGCTGGCCTTCGCCCCGGAGAACGTGCCGGACTACGGCATCGTGCGGGCCAACGGCGCGCCGCTGTACACCCTGGTCAACCCGGTGGACGACGCGCTGATGGAGATCACGCACGTGCTGCGCGGCGAGGACCTGCTCTCCTCCACCCCGCGGCAGATCGCGCTCTACGAGGCGCTGATCGGGCTGGGCCTGGCCAGGACGGTGCCGGCCTTCGGCCACCTGCCGTACGTCATGGGCGAGGGCAACAAGAAGCTGTCCAAGCGCGACCCGCAGGCGTCGCTCAACCTGTACCGGGAGCGCGGCTTCCTGCCGGAGGGGCTGCTCAACTACCTCTCGCTGCTGGGCTGGTCGTACTCCGCCGACCAGGACGTCTTCTCGGTCGCGGAGATGGTGGCGAAGTTCGACATCGCCGACGTCAACGCCAACCCGGCCCGCTTCGACCTGAAGAAGGCCGAGGCGATCAACGCCGACCACATCCGGCGGCTCGGGGTGAAGGAGTTCACCGAGGCGTGCGCGCCGTGGCTGCGCGCGCCGTTCGCGCCCTGGGCGCCGGAATCCTTCGACGAGGCCGCGTGGCAGGCGATCGCGCCGTACGCCCAGACCCGGGTGACGGTGCTCTCCGACATCACCGCGAACGTCGACTTCCTCTTCCTCGACGAGCCGGTGCAGGACGAGGCGTCGTGGGCGAAGGCCATGAAGGAGGGGGCGGACGCGCTGCTGCGCACCGCCCGGGACAAGCTCGCGGCGGCGGACTGGTCGGCCGCCGAGTCCTTGAAGGAGGCCGTGCTCGCGGCGGGTGAGGAGCACGGGCTCAAGCTGGGCAAGGCGCAGGCACCGGTCCGGGTGGCGGTCACCGGGCGTACGGTCGGCCTGCCGCTGTTCGAGTCGCTCCAGGTGCTGGGACGCGAGCGGACCCTCGCCCGCGTGGACGCGGCCCTGCTGAAGCTCGCCTGACCCTCCGGGCCCCGTCCTGCGGTCCACAAGGCCGCGGGGGTCGACGGTGGCGGGCCGCGGGCAACCGCGCGCCCCCACCGGTGGGTGGTTCCCTCCCCCGGGGGAACCACCTGAGCCCGGCAGGATCCGCCGGACCGGCCCTAGCCCTGCCAGGAGTGCGGCGCGCGGAAGCCCGGGGTGCGCTCCAGGCGGCGCCAGCCGGCCGTGGAGCGGACGGGGAGGGCCTGAACGGCGGGGCCGCCGCCCGCGGCGGCGCGGGCGAGCAGCAGCGCGGTGAGCGCGGCGAGTTCCTCGGGTGCCGCGTGCCCCTTCTCGACGCGCACCAGCGAATCCGTGGGAGTGCTCACGATGGTCTCCAAGGGTGAACCGGTGGGCAGCGTGCCGGACCGGGCCGGGTCGTTCGGATCGTTCGGGTGGTCGGAGGCGGGCGCCGCGTTGCGGAACGTGGCGCTCACCCGGCCGGGTTCGAGGGTCACTGCGGGGGGTTGCCGTGCTTGCGGGAGGGCAGGTCGGCGTGCTTGGTGCGGAGCATCGCCAGCGAGTGGGCGAGCACCTCGCGGGTCTCGGCCGGGTCGATGACGTCGTGCACCAGGCCGCGCTCGGCGGCGTAGTACGGGTGCATCAGCTCCGCCTTGTACTCCTTGACCATGCGGGTCCGCATCGCCTCCGGATCGTCGGCGTCCGCGATCTGCCGGCGGAAGATGACGTTCGCCGCGCCTTCCGCGCCCATGACCGCGATCTCGTTGGTCGGCCAGGCGAACGTCAGGTCAGCGCCGATCGACTGGCTGTCCATGACGATGTAAGCACCGCCGTACGCCTTCCGCAGGATCAGCGAGATCCGCGGGACCGTCGCGTTGCAGTAGGCGTACAGCAGTTTCGCGCCGTGCCGGATGATCCCGCCGTGCTCCTGCGCGACACCGGGCAGAAAGCCGGGTACGTCCAGAAGGGTGATGATCGGGATGTTGAAGGCGTCGCACATCTGCACAAAGCGCGCGCCCTTCTCGGACGCCTCGATGTCGAGCACGCCGGCGAGCGAGGCGGGCTGGTTGGCGATGATGCCGACCACCTGGCCGTCGATCCGGGTGAGCGCCACGATGAGGTTGGTGGCCCACCGCTCGTGGATCTCCAGGTACTCCCCGTCGTCGACGATCTCCTCGATCACCTTGTGCATGTCGTACGACCGGTTGCCGTCGGCCGGCACCAGGTCCAGCAGGACGTCGCCGCGGCGGTCCACCGGGTCCTGGTTGTCCGCGGCCGGCGGGTTCTCCCGGTTGTTCTGCGGCAGCAGCGACAGCAGGTAGCGGACCTCCTCCAGGCAGGTCTGCTCGTCGTCGTAGGCGAAGTGCGACACGCCGGAGACCGCCGAGTGCACGTCGGCGCCGCCCAGGCCGTTCTGGGTGATCTCCTCACCCGTCACCGCCTGCACCACGTCGGGGCCGGTGATGAACATCTGCGAGGTCTCGCGCACCATGAACACGAAGTCCGTGAGGGCCGGCGAGTAGGCCGCGCCGCCCGCGCACGGGCCGAGCATCACCGAGATCTGCGGGATGACGCCGGAGGCGCGGGTGTTGCGCTGGAAGATGCCGCCGTAGCCGGCGAGCGCCGAGACGCCCTCCTGGATACGGGCCCCGGCGCCGTCGTTCAGCGACACCAGCGGTGCGCCCGCCGAGATCGCCATGTCCATGATCTTGTGGATCTTCTGCGCGTGGGCCTCGCCCAGCGCGCCGCCGAAGATCCGGAAGTCGTGCGCGTACACGAACACCGTCCGCTCGTGGACGGTGCCCCACCCGGTGATCACACCGTCGGTGTACGGCCGCTTCTCCTCCAGCCCGAATCCCGTGGCCCGGTGCCGGCGCAGGGGCTCGACCTCGTGGAACGACCCCTCGTCCAGCAGCAACTCGATCCGCTCGCGCGCGGTCAGCTTCCCCTTCGCACGCTGCGCCGCCGTGGCCTTCTCGCTCGGCCCCCGGCGCACCTCCTCGCGGATCGCACGAAGCTCCTCGACGCGCCCCCGGGCGTCGTTCGCCGTGACGGGCAGCTCTTGCGATGTGGTCATGTACCGACAGTACGAGCGTGCGGGCCCGGAGAGGGCCGTCTACTTCGTACAGTGTCCACCGGTTCTTCATGGTGGTTCCCGACAGACGACGAGGTCGGGCGGGGTCCGGCGGCCGGCGCCGGACCCCGCCATATTTGGCGGGTTCATGCCTCCATGCGTGCGATCCGCGTCACCGGTCGGCGACCGCCTCGGCCAGTGCGAGCACCCGCCGGGCCTCCTCCACGTGCAGGTTCTCGATCATCCGGCCGTCCACCGTGACCACCCCGCGCCCCTGTGACGTGGCCTCTTCGAAGGCCGCGATGATCCGTTCGGAGCGCTCGATCTCCGCGGCGTCGGGCGCGAAGATCCGGTTGCAGGGTTCGAGCTGCCGGGGGTGGATCAGGGTCTTGCCGTCGAAGCCCATCCGCCGGGCCTGGAGGGTCTCGGCCTCGAAGCCGTCCGCGTCGTGGACGTCGTTGTAGACACCGTCCAAGATGACCTTGCCGGCCGCGCGGGCGGCGAGCAGCGCCAGCGAGAGCGAGGCCAGCAGCGGGGCCCGGCCGAGCACGTGCTCGGCGTGCAGTTCCTTGGCGAGGTCGTTCGTGCCCATCACCAGGACGGTCAGTCGCGGCGACGCCTCGGCGATCGCCCGCGCGTCCAGCAGCGCGGCGGGCGTCTCCAGCATCGCCCACACCGCGGTCCGCTCCGGGGCGCCGGCCGCCTCCAGCGCCGCGACGACCTCGCGCACCGTCCGGGGGGAGTCCACCTTGGGGACGACGACCGCGTCCGGTCCCGCGTCCGCGGCGGCGCGCAGGTCGTCCGCGTGCCAGGGGGTGCCGGGCGCGTTGACCCGGATGGTGACCTCGCGCCGGCCGTACGCGCCGCTCGCGGCCGCGGCCGCCACGCGCTCGCGCGCCTCCGCCTTCGCGTCCGGGGCGACGGAGTCCTCCAGGTCCAGGATGAGCGCGTCGGTGGGCAGGCTCCTGGCCTTCTCCAGGGCGCGCTCGTTGGCGCCGGGCATGTAGAGCACCGAGCGGCGGGGGCGCGGCGCGGACGCGGTGGGGTTGCCGGGGGCGGTGTGCTCGGGGGCGGTGCTCATCGGGTGGCCTCCTCGGTGGCGGCGGCGTAGGCGGCGGCGAGTTCCGGGTCGCGGGCGGCGAGGGCGTCCGCGAGTTCGACGACCACCCGGCACTGCTTGTAGGTGGCGTCGTCCTGCATCTTGCCGTCGATCATCACCGCGCCGGTGCCGTCGCCCATCGCCCCGATCACCCGGCGGGCCCAGGCGACGTCCTCCGGGGCGGGCGAGAAGACCCGCTTGGCGATGTCGATCTGCACCGGGTGCAGCGACCAGGCGCCGACGCAGCCGAGCAGGAAGGCGTTGCGGAACTGGTCCTCGCACCCCGTGACGTCCTTGATGTCGCCGAACGGGCCGTAGTACGGCAGGATGCCGCCCGCCGCGCACGCGTCCACCATCCGCGCGATCGTGTAGTGCCACAGGTCCTGCTGGTAGGTGGGCCGGGGGGTGCCCTCGGCGCCGGGCGCGGGGTCCTCGCGGACCAGGTAGCCGGGATGGCCGCCGCCGACCCGGGTGGTCTTCATCCGGCGACTGGCGGCCAGGTCGGCCGGGCCGAGCGACATGCCCTGCATCCGGGGGCTGGCGGTGGCGATCTCCTCGACGTTGGCGACGCCGGCCGCGGTCTCCAGGATCGCGTGCACCAGGATCGGCCGGCCCAGCCCGGCCTTCGCCTCCAACTGGGCCAGCAGCCGGTCGACGTAGTGGATGTCCTGGGCCCCCTCGACCTTCGGCACCATGACGACGTCGAGCCGGTCGCCGACCTCGGTGCCGAGCGTGAGCAGGTCGTCCAGCGCCCAGGGCGAGTCGAGGCTGTTGATCCGGGTCCATAGCTGGGTGTCGCCGAAGTCGGTGGTCCGGGCGATCTTCACCAGGCCGGCGCGGGCCGCCTCCTTGCGGTCGGCCGGGACGGCGTCCTCCAGGTTGCCGAGCAGGACGTCCACCGTCGGGGCGATCGACGGCACCTTGGCCGCCATCTTCTCGTTGCCCGGGTCGAAGAAGTGGATCATTCGCGAGGGGCGGAACGGCACCTCCCTGACGGGGGCGGGCGCCCCCACGGCCAGCGGGCGGAAGAAGTCCTTCGCCGAGCGCATGCGATCTCCCGGTGGTGTCGGGTCGAGGGTGTGGCGCTCACCCTACGACCGCGGGCACCCGGCGGTTACCCGTCAGTAGGTGTGCCGTTGGTCACCGGGTTCCAGCGCAGCGTCATGTCCGGTTCCCGCTCCATGTTCCGCGAACCGTCACTGCGGTCCACCTCCGTGAAGCCGTGGCGCGCGTAGAACGCCCGGGCGTCGGTGTTGCGCTGGAAGACGTGCAGGTCCAGCCGGTCCGGCCGGTGGGTCTTCGCCCGCGCGAGCAGCAGCGAGCCGATGCCGCGCCGCCGCGCGCCGGGGAGCAGGTACAGGTGCTCCAGCCACTCCCCCTCCACCGCGGCGTACCCCAGCACGGCGCCGCCGGGGTCCACCGCGACCCAGACGTCCGCCTCGTCGAGCACCACCTCGCGCACCCAGCGCTCCACCTCCGCGTCGGTGCGCCGGCGCGGCGGCAGCCACGGCATCGCGGCCTCCCGCGAGGTGATGTGCACCCGCGCGATGGCGGCCGCGTCGGCCGCCCCGGCGGGACGTACGGAGATCTGCTGTGTACCGGTTGCTGTCACGCCGGGCAGGGTACGGCGTGCGGGGCCGCCGCTCGACGGGTTTTCCCGCGAGGGGCGGCCGCGGCGGCGACGGCGAGGACCGCGAAGCCCGTGGCCCGGATGTCCCCGCCGTCGGCCGGCGCCCCGTGCCGCCGCCCGGTGGCGGCGTCCGGTGGCGGCGCAGGGTGGAGGCGCCCGCACCCGCTACGGACGCGGGATCTCCTCCTGCGGCTCCAGTCCGGCGCGGATCAGGCCGTAGGCGTACGCGTCCTCCATGGCCTGCCAGGAGGCGGCGATGACGTTGTCGGCGACACCGACCGTGGACCACTCGGCCGCCCCGTCGGTGGTGGTGATCAGCACCCGGGTGGTGGAGTCGGTGCCGGACCGGCCTTCGAGGATACGGACCCGGTAGTCGACCAGCGCGAACGCGCCGAGCTGCGGGTAGATCCGCTCCAGCGCCACCCGCAGGGCGCGGTCGAGCGCGTTGACCGGGCCGTTGCCCTCGGCGGTGGCGACGATCCGCTCGCCCTTCGCCCACAGCTTCACCGTGGCCTCGTTGGCGTGCGAGCCGTCGGGGCGGTCCTCGGTGATGGCGCGCCAGGACTCGGTGCGGAAGAAGCGGCGCGGGCCCTCCGGCCGGTCGCGCTGGAGCTCGTCGCGCAGCAGCAGCGCGAAGGAGGCGTCGGCGGCCTCGTAGGTGTAGCCGCGCAGCTCGCGCTCCTTGACCCGGTCCACCACCCGGCCGACCAGTTCGCGGTCGCCGCCGAGGTCGATGCCGAGTTCCTTGCCCTTCAGCTCGATCGAGGCGCGGCCTGCCATGTCGGAGACCAGCATCCGCATGGTGTTGCCGACCCGCTCGGGGTCGATGTGCTGGTAGAGGTCGGGGTCCACCTTGATGGCGGACGCGTGCAGCCCGGCCTTGTGCGCGAAGGCCGACACGCCCACGTACGGCTGGTGGGTGGAGGAGGGCAGGTTGACGATCTCGGCGATGGCGTGCGAGATCCGGGTCATCTCGCCGAGCGCGCCCTCGGGCAGCACCCGCAGGTCGTGCTTGAGCTCCAGCGCGGCGGTGACCGGGAAGAGGTTGGCGTTGCCGACCCGCTCGCCGTAGCCGTTGGCGGTGCACTGCACGTGGGTGGCGCCGGCGTCCACCGCGGCGAGGGTGTTGGCGACCGCGCAGCCGGTGTCGTCCTGGGCGTGCATGCCCAGGCGCGCGCCGGTGTCGGCGAGCACCTGCGCGGTGACGGTGTGCACCTGCTTGGGCAGCATCCCGCCGTTGGTGTCGCAGAGCACCACCACGGACGCGCCGGCCTCGTGCGCGGCGGCGACCACGGAGGTCGAGTACCGCGGGTTGGCCCGGTAGCCGTCGAAGAAGTGCTCGCAGTCCACGAAGACCCGGCGCCCCCGCGAGACCAGGTACGCGACGGTGTCGCGGACCATCGCGAGGTTCTCCTCCAACGTGGTGCGCAGCGCCAGCTCCACGTGCCGGTCGTGGGACTTGGCGACCAGCGTGATGACCGGGGCACCGGACTCCAGCAGCGCGTTGACCTGCGGGTCGTCGGCGGCCTTGGCACCGGGGCGGCGGGTCGCGCCGAAGGCGACCAGGGTGGCGTGCTTCAGGTCGAGTTCGGCGGCGGCGCGGGCGAAGAACTCGGTGTCGCGGGGATTGGCGCCGGGCCAGCCGCCCTCGATGAAGCCCACGCCGAAGTCGTCCAGGTGCCGCGCGATGCTCAGCTTGTCGGCGACGGTGAGGTTGATGCCCTCGCGCTGCGCGCCGTCGCGCAACGTGGTGTCGAAGACGTGGAAGCTGTCGTCGGGTTCGGCGGTCATGGTGGTTGCAACTCCTGTCGGGTGGGTGGGGTTGGCCCCGGACGGCGTTCATCCGGAGGTTCCGACTCCACTTGCCCCCAGTCTCCTCGTGCGCTCTCGCCTCCGGCGCGGGTGGGCCTGGAAACGAAAAAACCCCTCGCGGATGCGAGAGGTCAGCACGCGGGTCTGGGGCACGATGACGTTCCACCTGGGTTCAGCGGAAGCGTCACTGCGGACCGGCGTGCCTGCGGCCGATAATCAGCATGGCGTACGAGGACACGCCAGCAGTGTGGCACACCTTTCCGCCATTCGGGTCACCGTCTCACGTTCTGAGCGGGGCGGCGGCAGGAGGAGCGCTGCGGCGGGAGGGCGGCCCCCTGGGGCGCGGGGAGCAACTCCACCGCGCCCCGGGGCACCGTCGGGCGCCCTACGCGCCGAGCGGGTGCATCCAGCCGTGCGGGTCGGGCGCCTGGCCGGTCTGGATGTCGAGCAGCGCCGAGCGCAGCCGCAGGGTGACCTCGCCCGGCCCGCCGTCGCCCACCGTCCAGTTCGCCCGGGTGGACTTGATCGAGCCGACCGGGGTGATCACGGCCGCGGTGCCGCAGGCGAACACCTCGGTGAGGGTGCCGTCCTCGTTACCCCGCTTCCAGTCCTCCACGCTGATCCGGCCCTCGCCGACCTCGTAGCCGAGGTCGGCGGCGATCGTCAGCAGCGAGTCGCGGGTGATGCCGGGGAGCAGCGAGCCGGTGAGCGAGGGGGTGACGATGCGGTTGCCGTAGACGAAGTACAGGTTCATGCCCCCCATCTCCTCGATCCAGCGGCGCTCGGTCGCGTCGAGCCAGACCACCTGGTCGCAGCCGTGCTCGATGGCCTGCGCCTGGGCGACCAGGGACGCCGCGTAGTTGCCGCCGGTCTTGGCCGCGCCGGTGCCGCCGGGGGCCGCCCGCACGTACTCCTCGGACAGCCAGACCGAGACCGGCTGGACGCCGCCGGAGAAGTAGGCGCCGGCCGGGGAGGCGATGACCAGGAAGAGGTACTCGCGGGCGGGGCGGACACCGAGGCCGACCTCGGTGGCGATCATGAAGGGCCGCAGGTAGAGGGACGCCTCGCCCTCGGTGGGCACCCACTCCTTGTCCTGGCGGACCAGCACGTCGCACGCCTCGACGAAGGTCTCCACCGGCAGTTCGGGCATCGCCAGCCGCCGCGAGGACGCCTGGAAGCGCCGGGCGTTGGCCTCGGGCCGGAAGGTGGCCACCCCGCCGTCGGGCTGGCGGTACGCCTTGAGCCCCTCGAAGATCGTCTGCGCGTAGTGCAGCGTCATGTTCGCCGGGTCGATCGACAGCGGTGCGTACGGGACGAGCTGCGCGTCGTGCCAGCCGCGGCCGTCGGTCCACTTGATGGTGACCATGTGGTCGGTGAAGTACCGCCCGAAACCGGGGTCGGCGAGGATCGCCCCGCGCTCGGCCGCGGACAGCGGGTGCGAGGAGGGTTTCAGCTCGATCGTGGGCGTCGTCATCTTCAGTTCCTTCACCGTGTCGCTGACGCCCTCGGCCGTACTGCTAGGACGTCCTACTTTCCCGCCATGAAGCGGCCCCGTCACCGATTATCGCAGCGACGGGGCCGAGTGGTACCCGGGCGGGCCCGCTTCCCTGAGGTCAGCCGGCCACCCGTGCCGCCAGCGCGTCGCCGATCTCGACCGTGGAGCGGGCCGGGCCGCCGGCGCGCTCGGCGAGGTCGGTCCGGACGGCGGCGTCGATCCGGTCGGCCTCCGCGTCGTAGCCGAGGTGCCGCAGCAACAGCGCGACGGACAGCACCGTCGCGGTCGGGTCGGCCTTGGACTGGCCGGCGATGTCCGGGGCCGAGCCGTGCACGGGCTCGAACATCGAGGGGAACTCGCCGCTGGGGTTGATGTTGCCGCTCGCGGCCACGCCGATGCCGCCGGAGACGGCGGCGGCGAGGTCGGTGACGATGTCGCCGAACAGGTTGTCGGTGACGATCACGTCGAACCGCTCGGGCTGCGTCACCAGGAAGATCATCGTGGCGTCGACGTGCAGGTAGTCGGTGGTGACCTCGGGGTACTCCCGGCCGACCTCCTGGAAGATCCGGGTCCACAGGCCGCCGGCGTGCACCAGCACGTTGTTCTTGTGCACCAGCGTGAGCTTCTTGCGCGGTCGGGCCTGGGCGCGGGCGTACGCGTCGCGCACCACGCGCTCGATGCCGTAGGCGGTGTTGAGGCTCACCTCGGTGGCGACCTCGGCCGGGGTGCCGGTCCTGATCGCGCCGCCGTTGCCGGTGTAGGGGCCCTCGGTGCCCTCGCGGACCACCACGAAGTCGATGTCGGGGCTGCCCGCGAGCGGGGTGCCCACACCCGGGAGCAGCTTGCTGGGCCGGAGGTTGACGAAGTGGTCGAAGGCGAACCGCAGCTTCAGCAGGAAGCCGCGCTCCAGCACACCGGACGGCACGGACGGGTCGCCGATCGCACCGAGCAGGATCGCGTCGTGGGCCTTGAGCTCCGCGAGGTCCGCGTCGGTGAGGGTCTGACCGGTGGCGTGGTACCGCTTGGCGCCGAAGTCGTACTCCTTCGTCTCCAGCTTGGTTTCCTGCGGGAGGGCCGCGGCGAGGACTTTGAGACCCTCGGCGACGACTTCCTGACCGATTCCGTCGCCGGGGATCACTGCGAGGTTGATGCTGCGAGACATGCGGGCACCCTACTCCGCGTCTTGACCTCTGACACGGCACGTCCGCATGTCGGACGCAGGCTCGGGAGTCGGGGGGAAGCGGTGCCGGCTGCGGCTCAGCGTTCGTGTCCGGTGGAGCCGCCGTTGTCGCGGCGGTCCATCGAGCGCTGGAGGGCGCGCAGGGCGTTCTGGCGGGCGTCGTCGTCCATGGGAATCAACTCCGTGGGAAGTCCGGTGCAGACGGGTGGAGGCGAGACGTGCCACGGAACGCGGGCGGAGAGCCGCGCCGCGGGGGTGACCCGCCTGAAGGGCGCCTGGCTCGCATCCGCCGTCCGCTCGGTCGAGCGGGAAACGTTCGGCTCATTCAAAGTTAGGACACAGCGGTCGCCTTGTCGTCAGGATTACTCGGACTTCCTACTATCTGAGACGACCGGTCGTTCGTTCGGCCGTACACAGGGGACCGCCCCCGTCTCCGAGGCCGGGAGACGGGGGCGGTGGACGGCGGGGCCGGGCGGGCGCTCAGCCCTGGTGCGGGTAGCGGTAGTCGGTCGGCGGGACCAGCGCCTCCTTGATCGCCCGGGTCGAGGTCCAGCGCAGCAGGTTCTGCGCGGAGCCCGCCTTGTCGTTGGTGCCCGAGGCGCGTGCCCCGCCGAAGGGCTGCTGGCCGACCACGGCGCCGGTCGACTTGTCGTTGACGTAGAAGTTGCCGGCGGCGAACCGCAGCCGGTCCATCACGTGCGCCACGGCGGCGCGGTCGCGGGCGATGACCGAGCCGGTCAGCGCGTAGGACGCCACGGACTCCATCTGGTCGAGCATCGCGTCGAAGGCCGCGTCGTCGCCGTCGTCGTAGACGTGCACCGCCAGCAGCGGGCCGAAGTACTCCTCGCGGAAGATCTCGTGGTCCGGGTCGGTGGAGACCAGCACCGTCGGGCGGACGAACCAGCCGACCGAGTCGTCGTACGTGCCGCCGGCCACCACCTCGACGGACGGGTCCGCCTTGGCGCGCTCGATCGCGTCCCTGTTCTTCGCGAACGCGGCCCCGTCGATCAGGGCGCCGAGGAAGTTGGTGAGGTCGGTGACGTCGCCCATGGTGATGGCGTCCACCTCGGCGGTGAACTCCTCCTTGAACCCGCCCTCCCAGATCGAGCGCGGGATGTAGGCGCGCGAGGACGCCGAGCACTTCTGGCCCTGGTACTCGAAGGAGCCGCGGGTGAGCGCGGTCCTCAGTACCGCCGGGTCGGCCGAAGGGTGCGCGACCACGAAGTCCTTGCCGCCGGTCTCGCCGACGATCCGCGGGTAGGAGCGGTAGCGCTCGATGTTCTCGCCGACCGTGCGCCACAGGTACTGGAAGGTCCTGGTGGAGCCGGTGAAGTGGATGCCGGCGAGCTCCGGGTGGGTGAGCGCGACCTCGGAGACGGCGGCGCCCGGCCCGGTGACGAGGTTGATCACGCCGTCGGGCAGCCCCGCCTCCTTCAGCAGCCGCATCAGCAGCAGCGCCGAGTGGGTCTGGGTGGGCGACGGCTTCCACACCACCACGTTGCCCATCAGCGCGGGGGCGGTGGGCAGGTTGCCCGCGATCGCGGTGAAGTTGAATGGCGTGATCGCGTAGACGAAGCCCTCCAGCGGGCGGTGGTCGAGCCGGTTCCACACGCCGGGCGCGTTGGCGACCGGCTGCTCGGCGAGGATCTGCCGGGCGTAGTGCACGTTGAACCGCCAGAAGTCGACCAGCTCGCAGGGGCTGTCGATCTCGGCCTGCTGCACCGTCTTGGACTGGCCGAGCATGGTGGAGGCGGCGAGCGTCTCCCGCCAGGGGCCGGCGAGCAGCTCGGCGGCGCGCAGGAAGATCGCGGCGCGGTCGTCGAAGGAGGTGGCGCGCCAGGCGGGTGCCGCGGCGAGCGCCGCGTCCACGGCGTCCTTCGCGTCCTGGCCGTCGGCCGCGGCGCTGGTGCCCAGCCGGGCCGCGTGGTTGTGCGGCTGCACCACGTCGAAGCGGTCGCCGCGCCCCATCCGCTCCTGCCCGCCGATCACCAGCGGGAGGTCGATCGGGTTGCCGGCCAGTTCCTTGAGCTTCGCTTCGAGCCGAGCGCGTTCCGGGCTGCCGGGCGCGTAGGTGTGCACCGGCTCGTTGACCGGCGCGGGGACCTGGGTCACAGCGTCCATGGAGCGTGTCTCCTTGTGGGATCGGTTCAGCGGCTGGGGGCGAAGGAACGCAGGAAGAAGGCGAGGTTCGCCGGGCGCTCGGCGAGGCGGCGCATGAAGTAGCCGTACCAGTCTGCGCCGTAGGGGACATAGATGCGCATACGTTCGCCGGCCTCCGCGAGCCGTCGCTGCTCGGCGGTGCGGATGCCGTAGAGCATCTGGAACTCGTAGCTGCCGGGGGCGCGGCCGGCGCGGGCGGCGAGCTCCTGGGCGATGGCGATCATCCGCGGGTCGTGCGAGCCGACCATCGGGTAGCCGTCGCCCGCGAAGAGGGTCCGCAGCGCGCGCACGTACGCGCGGTCGACGGACCTGCGGTCCTGGAAGGCGACGTGCGCGGGCTCGTTGTAGGCGCCCTTGACCAGCCGGACCCGCGAGCCGGCGGTGGCCAGGTCGCGGGCGTCGGCCTCGGTGCGGAACAGGTACGACTGGAGCACGGCGCCGGTGCGCGGGTGCGCGCGGCGCAGCTCGTGCAGGACCGCCAGCGTCGAGTCGACGGTGGTGTGGTCCTCCATGTCGAGGGTGACGGTGGTGCCGTTCGCGGTGGCCAGTTCGGCGACAGAGCGGACGTTCTCCAGCGCGACGTCGTGGCCGCCGTCGGGCAGCGCCTGGCCGAAGGCGGAGAGCTTCACCGACACCTCGGCGCGGTCACCGAGCCCCGCGGCGGCCAGCGTCTCCAGCAGCCGCAGGTAGGCGTCGCGGGTGTGCCGGGCGGTGGCGCGGTCGGTGACGTCCTCGCCGAGGTGGTCGAGGGTGACGTCCAGACCGCTCGCGGTCAGCGCGCGGACGGTGTCCATCGCGGGGTGCAGCGCGTCACCCGCGACGAACCGGTCCACCACCGGACGGGTGACGGGAGCGGCTGCGACGACACGGCGCAGCCGGTCGCTGCGCGAGGCGGCGAGCAGCACGGGACCGAGCACTTGGGGCCTCCTGGCGGACAAGTCGGGCGGCGCGGCGGATGGGGCCGGCGGACGGGTCGGGCGGTGCGGCGGGGATGGCCGCCGCACCGGGGCGGCGGCACGGATCACGTGCCGTCACCGCGAATGTAGGGACCGCGCCGCCCCGCGGACCATCGACACCTGTCACGCATCCGGGTGCCACCCCTCATACAGATGTATGAGGACCGTGGGGGACAATGGACGGGTGGGCGCTGACTACGGTGATTTCCAGGATCTGGTGGACGAGGTCTCGGCGCTGCTCGGGGCGCCCGCGACGCTGGAGGACCGCGACTTCCGGCTGATCGCGTTCGGAGTGCACGACAGCGACGACGAGGCGGCGGTGGACCCGGTGCGGACCAGGTCGATCCTGACCCGGCGCTCCACCGCCGAGGTCCGCGCCTGGTTCGAGCGGTTCGGCATCGCCCGCGCCACCGGGCCGATCCGCATCCCCGCGGCCCCCTCGGCGGGCGTCTTCACCGGCCGGCTCTGCCTGCCGGTCCGGCACGGCGGGGTGGTCTACGGATACGTCTGGCTGCTCGACGAGGCCGACCACTCCCCCGCGCAGCTCGGCGCGGCGATGGCGGTCGCGGCGCGGATCGGCGACCGGCTGGCCGCGATGTCCGTGGCCGGGGCCGAGGCCGCCCAGGCGCTGCGGGCCCTGCTCACCGGGGAGACCCGGGCCGCCCGGGACACCGCGGAGGAGGCGCTGCGCAAGGCGCTCGGCGCGGACGCGGACGAGCCGCACGCGCTGGTGTGCGTGTGGCCGCCGGACCGGGGCGGCAAGCGGCTCGCCGGGCCGCAGCCGGAGGGCTGGGCCGGCCACCTCGACGACCTGCCCGGGACCCGGGCGGTGCCGGGCGCCGCGGCGATCACGCGGGTGCCGGGGTGGGGCCGCTGGGAGGCGGTCGCGGTGCTGGTGCGGCTGCGCTCGCCGCAGGTGCTCGCGCCCGCGCGGACCGCGGCGACCCGGGTGCTGGCCGCGGTGGCGGCGGGAAGCGGGGCCGGCGGCGGGAGCGGGACGGCCGGGCCGGCGACGGCCGAACCGGCCGGGGCCCGGCCGGCGGCGGGGCCGGCTGCGGGCTCGGCGGCGGGCGGGTCCGGCGGGGCGGAGGAGCCGGTCGCCGGGGTGAGCGACGCCCGCACCACGCTGGCCGCGCTGCCCGCGGCATGGCGGGAGGCGACCGCGTCCGCCCGGGCGGCCAGCGCCCAGCCGCTGCTGGGTCCGGTCGCCAAGTGGTCGGGGATCGGCCCGTACCGGCTGCTCACCGCGCTGCCCGCGGATGCCTCGCCGGACCCGGCGATCGCCGCGCTGCTCTCCGACGCGCACCGCGAACTCGCCCACACCGCCGAGGTGTTCCTCGACCACGCGGGCCAGGCCGGTCGTACCGCCACCGCCCTGGCCATCCACCGCCAGACGCTCTACTACCGGCTGTCCCGCATCGAGCAGCTGACCGGCCTCGACCTCTCCGACGGCGAGTCCCGCCTCCTGCTCCACATGGCCCTCAAAGCGGCCCGCCTGTGAGAGCGGCCCGCCCGGGAGGGGCGGGCGGCGGCACGGTCGTATACGACCTACATGCGGTCGATCTCGGTCAGGTCGATGTCCAGGTCGAACGGGGCGGAGGTCTTGAGGCGGTCGTGGTGGATGCCGGTGAGCGCGTACGCGTGGCCGAGCCGGTCCAGTTCGTAGGTGTGGACCACCGGCCGGCCGCTCCCCGTCCGCTCCACCAGCCAGAAATGCGGAATGCCCGCACGTGCGTAGAGCAGCGGCTTTCGCTCGCGGTCACGGCCGGCCGACTCCGGCGAGACCACCTCCACCGCGAGGACCACGTCCTCGGCCTGGTAGCTCGTCTCACCGTGTCCGGCATCCGGCACCGCTCGTGCGTTCAGGACCGTCAGGTCCGGCTCCGGCCGGTTGGCCCTGTCCAGCACGACGGTCATCTCCCGGCGCACCCGAAGGCCGTCGGGAGCATGGACGCGCAGCGCGCTCTCCAGCAGAAACATCGCCAGAGTGTGGAAACTCTTCTGCGGACTCACGAAAACGAGGCTCCCGTCGATCAGCTCGGTGTGCGGCGGGAGATCGGGGATGCGGTCGAGATCGTCCGCGGTGAAGCCACCCGGAGGGGGGAAAACCCAGTCCGGGAGTTTTTCGGCAGTCATCTGTCCTCCCATGGACGGGATCTTGTCGGCATTGATCGGATGAACACCAGAAAACACCGGCACCACCACCCGAAAGGGTTAATTGTCGTACCGGTGTTTTCTGGTCACGTCCTGGAGACAAGCCTACGCGCCACCGCTGCCCGGAATCAGTCCGTCAGGTTGACGGCGCGGGCGGAGGTGGCGCCGATCTCGTCGGCGATGTCGGTGAGGACGCCGGCCGGGATCGTGGAGTCCACGGTGAGCGCGACCAGCGCGTCACCGCCGGCCGCCGCGCGGGCGACCTGCATGCCGGCGATGTTGACGCCGACCTCCCCGAGGATGCGGCCGATGGTGCCGACCACGCCCGGACGGTCGGTGTACCGCAGGAACGCCATGTGGTCGGCGAGCGCGAGATCGACGTCCTCGTCGCCCACCGCCACGATCTTCTGGAGGTTCTTCGGGCCGGCCAGCGTGCCGGACACCGACACCTCGGTGCCGTCGGCGAGGGTGCCGCGCACGGTGACGAGGTTGCGGTGGTTGGGCGACTCGGAGCTGGTGGTGAGGCGGACCTCCACCCCGCGCTCCTGCGCGAACAGCGGCGCGTTGACGTACGACACCGTCTCGGCCACCACGTCCTCGAACACGCCCTTGAGCGCGCTGAGTTCGAGCACCTTCACGTCGTGCTGGGTGATCTCGCCGCAGACCTCGACGTCGAGGCGGGCGGCGACCTCGCCGGCCAGCGCGGTGAAGATCCGGCCCAGCTTCTCGGCGAGCGGCAGCCCGGGCTTGACGTCCTCGGCGATGACGCCGCCCTGCACGTTGACCGCGTCCGGCACCAGCTCGCCGGCGAGCGCGAGCCGTACCGACTTGGCGACCGCGATGCCGGCCTTCTCCTGCGCCTCGTCGGTGGACGCGCCCAGGTGCGGGGTGGCCACCACGTTGTCGAACTGGAAGAGCGGGGAGTCGGTGCACGGCTCCTTCGCGTACACGTCCAGGCCCGCGCCGGCCACCCGGCCCTCCTTGAGGGCAGCGGCCAGCGCCTCCTCGTCCACGATCCCGCCGCGCGCGGCGTTGACGATCCGCACCGACGGCTTGACCTTGTGCAGCGCCTCGTCGCCGATCAGGCCCAGCGTCTCGGGGGTCTTCGGCAGGTGGACGGTGATGAAGTCGGAGACCTCCAGCAGCTCGTCCAGGGACAGCAGCCGGACCCCCATCTGGGCGGCGCGGGCGGGCTGCACGTAGGGGTCGTACGCGACGACGTTCATCCCGAAGGCGGACATCCGCTGCGTGACCAGGACACCGATCCGGCCCAGGCCCACCACGCCGAGGGTCTTCTCGCTCAGCTCCACGCCGGTGTACTTGTTGCGCTTCCACTCGCCGGCCTTCAGCGCCGCGTTGGCGGGCGCGATGTTCCGGGCGGTGGCGATGATCAGGCCGCAGGCGAGTTCGGCCGCGGTGACGATGTTGGAGGTCGGGGCGTTCACGACCATCACGCCGGCCTTGGTGGCGGCGGACACGTCGACGTTGTCCAGGCCGACGCCCGCGCGGGCGACGACCCGCAGTTTGCCCGCGGCGGCGACCGCCTCGGCGTCGACCTTGGTGGCGCTGCGGATCAGGATCGCGTCGACGTCGGTGATCGCGGACAGCAGTTCGGCTCGGTCCGCGCCGTTGCAGTGCCGGATCTCGAAGTCCGGGCCGAGCGCGTCGACCGTGGCCGGCGACAGCTCTTCTGCGATCAGTACGACAGGCTTCTGGCTCACGTGGTCCTCACTTGTTCCTGCGGGGGCGGCCGGTCCCGTGCGGCCGCTCCGGGGAGGGCGGGGTAGTGGGCTGACGCCTGGGCTCACGCAGTGGCCGGCAGAGGTACGAGGCCGGCCGTGGAGCGAGCGAACAGGAAGCCCACCCATCAGGGGATGGCATGCCGCGTGGAAGACGCACGACGCTGTGAGCCTGACGCGCTTGTTAAGGGAGTGTATCGGCGAGGTGGACCAGCGCCATCGCCGAAATGGAAGGATCACCCACAAGGGTTGCGTCGCTTCGTACAAACCCCGCCGCCGCTCCCCTGTTCAGGGGAGGGGGACGGTGTACGAAGCGACGCTCCTCGCCGGTCCGGTCCGGGGGTGGCCCGGACCCGGTCCTTACGCCTCCTCGTCCACCCAGCTCATCAGCTTGCGCAGCTTCTTGCCGGTGGTCTCCAGCAGGTGGCCCTCGTCGGCCTTCTTGTACTCGTTGTAGCGCGGCAGGCCCGCGTTGTACTCGGCGATCCAGTTGTTGGCGAAGGTGCCGTCCTGGATCTCGCCGAGGATCTTCTTCATCTCGGCCTTGGTGTTCTCGTTGATGATCCGCGGGCCGGAGACGTAGTCGCCCCACTCGGCGGTCTCGGAGACCGACCAGCGCATCTTCTCCAGGCCGCCCTCGTAGATCAGGTCCACGATGAGCTTCAGCTCGTGCAGGCACTCGAAGTAGGCGATCTCCGGCTGGTAGCCGGCCTCGACCAGGGTCTCGAAGCCCGCCTTCACCAGCGCGGCGGTGCCGCCGCACAGCACCGCCTGCTCGCCGAAGAGGTCGGTCTCGGTCTCCTCGGTGAAGGTGGTCTTGATGACGCCCGCCCGGGTGCCGCCGATGCCCTTGGCGTAGGACAGCGCGAGCGCGAAGCCCTTGCCGGTGGCATCCTGCTCGACGGCCACGATGCACGGCACGCCGCGGCCCTCCTCGTACTGGCGGCGGACCAGGTGGCCCGGGCCCTTCGGGGCGACCATGCAGACGTCGACACCGGCCGGCGGCTTGATGAAGTCGTAGCGGATGTTGAGGCCGTGCCCGAAGAAGATGGCGTCGCCGTCCTTGAGGTTGTCCTTGATGGACTCCTCGTAGACGCGCGCCTGGATCGGGTCGGGCACCAGGATCATGATGACGTCGGCCTCGGCGGCGGCCTCGGCGACCGTCAGCACGCGCAGGCCCTGCTCCTCGGCCTGCGCCTTGGACTTGGAGCCCTCGTGCAGGCCGATGCGCACATCGACGCCGGAGTCGCGCAGCGACAGCGCGTGGGCGTGGCCCTGGCTGCCGTAGCCGATGACCGCGACCTTGCGGCCCTGGATGATGGACAGGTCGGCGTCGTCGTCGTAGAACAGCTCGGCCACTTCGGGTCTCTCCTTGGTTCGGTTGCTACGGCCCACCGTACGACGGGTGGGCGCAGGGGGGTTGCGGGGTCTCGCCATGCGGATCGGCCGGCGCGCGGGTCACCCGCGCCGGCCGCTGGGCCGCGTCAGGCGGAACGGTCGAGCGCGCGCAGGCTCCGGTCGGTGATGGAGCGGGCGCCGCGACCGATGGCGATGGTGCCGGACTGGACCAGCTCCTTGATGCCGAAGGGCTCCAGCATCTTGAGCATGGCCTCCAGCTTGTCGGCGCCGCCGGTGGCTTCGATGGTGACGGCCTCCGGGGAGACGTCGACGGTCTTGGCGCGGAAGAGCTGCACGATCTCCACGACCTGCGAGCGGGTGTCGTTGTCGGCCCGCACCTTCACCAGGACGAGTTCCCGGGCGACCGCCGCCGACGGGTCGAGTTCGACGATCTTCAGCACGTTGACCAGCTTGTTGAGCTGTTTCGTGACCTGTTCGAGCGGTAGCTGGTCCACCACGTTGACGACGATGGTGATCCGGGAGATCTCGGGGTGCTCGGTGGTGCCGACCGCGAGCGAGTCGATGTTGAAGCCCCGCCGGGAGAACAGCGCGGTGATCCGGGCCAGGACGCCCGGCTTGTTCTCCACCAGGACGGAGAGGGTGTGCTTGGACATGTCAGTGGATTCCTTCGCTCGTCCCTGCTCGCTCAGTCGTTTTCGCTGTCGCCGAAGTCGGGGCGAACGTCCCGGGCCGCCATGATCTCGTCGTTGGAGGTGCCCGCGGCGACCATCGGCCAGACCATGGCGTCCTCGTGCACGATGAAGTCCACGACCACCGGGCGGTCGTTGATCGCGTTCGCCTTGGCGATGACCGCGTCCAGCTCGTCGGGGGACTCGCAGCGCAGCCCGACGCAGCCCATCGCCTCGGAGAGCTTCACGAAGTCCGGCACCCGGGTGCCGTGGTTGCTGATGGAGCCGACGCCCTGGGTGGAGCCGGGCACGTTCTCCGCGCCGGAGTGCAGCACCGTGTTGGAGAACCGCTCGCCGTAGAAGAGGTTCTGCCACTGGCGGACCATGCCGAGGGCGCCGTTGTTGATGATGGCGACCTTGATCGGGATGTTGTTCAGGGCGCAGGTGACCAGCTCCTGGTTGGTCATCTGGAAGCAGCCGTCGCCGTCGATCGCCCACACGGTGTGGTCGGGGCGGCCGGCCTTGGCGCCCATCGCGGCGGGCACCGCGTAGCCCATGGTGCCGGCGCCGCCGGAGTTGAACCAGGTGCCGGGCTGCTCGTACTTGATGAACTGGGCGGCCCACATCTGGTGCTGGCCGACGCCGGCCGCGAACAGGGTGCCCTCGGGGGCGAGCTCGCCGATCCGCTCGATGACCTGCTGCGGGGACAGGCTGCCGTCGTCGGGCGCCTCGTAGCCGAGCGGGTAGGTGTTGCGCCAGAAGGAAAGCTGGCGCCACCAGTCGGTGTAGTCGCCGCGGTGGCCGGCCTCGTGGTCGGCCTGGACGGCGACGATCAGGTCCGCGAGCACCTCGCGGGCGTCGCCGACGATCGGCACGTCGGCGATCCGGTTCTTGGAGATCTCGGCCGGGTCGATGTCGGCGTGCACGACCTTGGCGTGCGGCGCGAAGGTGTCCAGCCGGCCGGTGACGCGGTCGTCGAAGCGGGCGCCGAGCGCGACGATCAGGTCGGACTTCTGGAGCGCGGTGACCGCGGAGACGTCGCCGTGCATGCCGGGCATGCCGACGTGCTGGGGGTGGCTGTCGGGGAACGCGCCGAGCGCCATCAGGGTGGTGGTGACCGGTGCTCCGGTCAGCTCGGCGAGGATGCGCAGCTCCGCGGTGGCGCGGGCCTTGAGCACGCCGCCGCCGACGTAGAGGACCGGGCGGCGGGCCTCGTTGATCAGCCGGGCGGCCTCGCGGATCTGCTTGGCGTGCGGCTTGGTGACCGGGCGGTAGCCGGGCAGGTCCTGCTGCGGCGGCCAGCTGAAGGTGGTCTCGTTCTGGAGCGCGTCCTTGGCGATGTCCACCAGCACCGGGCCGGGGCGGCCGGTGCCGGCGATGTGGAACGCCTCGGCGATGGTGCGCGGGATCTCGGCCGGGTCGGTGACCAGGAAGTTGTGCTTGGTGATCGGCAGGGTGATGCCGCAGATGTCGGCTTCCTGGAACGCGTCGGTGCCGATGGACTTCGAGGCGACCTGGCCGGTGATGGCCACGATCGGCACGGAGTCCATGTGCGCGTCGGCGATCGGGGTGACCAGGTTGGTCGCGCCCGGGCCCGAGGTGGCCATGCACACGCCGACCTTGCCGGTGGCCTGCGCGTAGCCGGTGGCGGCGTGCCCGGCCCCCTGCTCGTGGCGGACCAGCACGTGGCGGACCTTGACGGAGTCCATCAGCGGGTCGTACGCCGGCAGGATCGCGCCGCCCGGGATGCCGAACACGGTGTCGGCGCCGACGGCCTCGAGGGAGCGGATGAGGGCCTGTGCACCAGTCATGCGCTCCGCGGGGGCGGCGGTCGCCGCACCGCGGCTCCGCTGCGGGTGGTGGGACCCGGTGGCCTGCTCGGTCATCTGCGTTCTCTTCTCTCGAAGATGAGGGTTTGCGGTGGAGCGTCGAGGCTCCCGACTTGCGGTGGTCGCCCGGCGTCCTGCCGCCGGGCAACAAAAAACCCCTCGTGCCGTGAGGCAAGCGAGGGGAGCGCGCCGGTGCGGTGCGAGGCGTAGGGTGCCTCGGTCAGCCGACGCGCTTTCCAAGTACGAGAATTCGGGTGCGCATGGCTCCGACCCTCCTCCCGCCCCCACTCGGGTGTCAAGCCGGTGGGACGGGCGTCTCATTATTCGAGCACACCGGGTAGTCTCCGCGGGTCAGCGACCCGCGCAGGTGGTGCTCGTCCAGCGGGCCGGAGAAGGCCATGCCCAGGCCCTGCGCGCAACCCATCTCGCGCATCGCCTGCACCTGCTCGGGGCGGTCGATGCCGTCGGCGACGGCACGGATGCCGAGGTCGGCGGCGATCCCCAGCAGCCCGCGGGTGACCTTGTGCAGCCGGCCGGACTCGACCACGCCGTCGGTGAAGGCGCGGTCGAGCTTGATCATGTCCACCGGCAGGGTGCGCAGCGCGCCCAGCGCGCCGTATCCCGCGGCGAAGCCGCCGAGCGCGATCCGCACCCCGAGCCGGCGCAGGCCGGTGAGCCGGCGCTCCAGCTCGTCGGGGGCGATCCGCGGGTCGCCCCCGGTCAGCTCGACGACCAGGGCGCTGGGCGGCAGCTCGTGGCGGGCGAGCAGCCGCTCGATGCCGGTGGCCGGCTGGTCGCGGTGGAGCAGGCGGCGGGCGGACAGCCGTACCGTGACCGGGACGCGGTGGCCGGCCACGTAGCGGAGCGCGGCCTGCTCGACGGCCTGGTCCAGCAGGCGGTCCAGCAGGCGCGCCGTCTGTAACTCGCGCTCGCCGTCGTCACCGGAGTTCAGGAACTCGGCGGGCGTGGAGAGTATCCCCTGCGCGCTGCGCCACCGGGGGCGGGCCTCCACGCCGGTGATCCGGCCGCCGGCCAGCTCCACGACGGGCTGGTGCAGCAGGGTGAACTCGCCGTCGTCCAGCGCCTTCCTGACCCGTCCGGCGAGTTCGGTGCGGCGCACGGCGTCGGCCTGGAGCCGGGGGGCGTACAGCTCCACGCGGCCCTTGCCGGACTGCTTGGCGCGGTACATCGCCAGGTCGGCGTGGCGCATGACGTCGCCGGGGGTGGCGCCGGGCTCGGCGAAGGCGATGCCGACGCTCGCGCCGACCCGCACCTCCACGCCGTCCACCCGGTAGGGCTCGGACAGCGCGGCGCGCAGCCGGTCGGCGATGTCGCGGACGCGGTCCTCGACCGCGGTGGTGGCGGCGGGGGCCGGGCCCGGCGCCGCGGCGGGGCCGACGGGACCGGTCAGCGACTCGGCGGGGGCGGTGCGGGGTCCGGGGATGGGGCCGTGGCCCAGGTAGGCGCAGTGACCGGGCTTCCCGCCGGGGTGGGCGGGGCAGGACGGGTGGCCGGCGGGATGCCCGACGTGGTCGGCCGACCGCTCGGCGTGTGCGGGGTGCGCGGGGTGCGCGGGCGGGGAGGCGTGCGCGGGGGCCGGGGCGGGACCGGGGTGCGCGGGGGCGGCCGGGACGCCGTCCGGACCGGAGATGAGCGCGGCGAACTCGTCGCCGCCGAGACGGGCGGCCACGTCGCCTGAGCGGAGGGCGTTCCGCAGCCGGCGGGCGGCCTGGATCAGCAGGTCGTCGCCCGCCTGGTGCCCGACCGTGTCGTTGACCGCCTTGAAGCCGTCGAGGTCGACGTAGAGCACGGCGGCCCTGGCGTCCCCGGCCCGGCGCCCGCCCACCGCGCGCCCGAGGCGTTCGAGGAACAGGGCGCGGTTGGGCAGGTCGGTGAGCGGGTCGTGCGACGCGTTGTGCTGCAACTGGGCCTGGAGGCGCACGCGGTCGGTGATGTCGCGGCTGTTGAAGATCAGGCCGCCCTGGTAGCGGGTGACGCTGGACTCGATGTCGAGCCAGCCGTGCCGGTCGGCGCGGATGCGGCACTCGATCCGGGTGGAGGGCTCCTCGCCGGGCGGGGCGGCCAGGAAGCGGCGCACCTCGTGCAGGACCCGCCCGAGGTCCTCGGGGTGGATGTGGGCGGCCAGTTCGGTGCCGACCATCTCCTCCGGGTCCCGGCCGTACACCCCCTGGGCGGCGGGGCTGACGTACCGCAGCACGCCGGTGGGGGCCGCGATCATGATGACGTCGCTGGAGCCCTGGACCAGGGAGCGGAAGTGGTTCTCCTTGTGCGCCAGCTCCTGGGTGAGCGCGATGTTGTCGAGCAGCATGATGCCCTGGCGGACCACCAGCGCCAGCACCACGGTGCAGCCGGTGAGCAGCACGACGCGGTCGCACTTCTGGCCGGTGATCACGTTGTACAGGATGCCGAGGGTGCAGACCGCGGCCGCCAGGTAGGGCGTCAGGGCGGTCAGCGAGGTGGCGACCCGGCGGGTGGTGGCGTTGGCCCGGCGGGAGGGGTGCACGGGCGCGTACAGCCTCGCGCCGACCCAGGGGGCGTACGCCAGCAGCAGGCTGCCGGCGAACCAGCCCGCGTCGAGCACCTGGCCCGAGCGGTAGTGCGCCCGCAGCAGGGGGGAGGTGAACAGCGCGTCGCACAGCACGGTGAGCGCGAGGGCGGCGATCGCGGTGTTGACCGCGGCGCGGTTGACCCCGGCGCGCCGGAAGTGCAGCGCGAGCACCATGCTGACCAGTGCGATGTCCAGCAGCGGGTAGGCCAGCGACAGGGCCATCCGGGCGGTGCTCGGCCCGTCGATCGTGGCGGTGCGGGCCAGCGCCAGGCTCCATGACAACGTGAGCAGCGAGCCGCCGATCAGCCAGGTGTCCAGCGCCAGGCAGACCCAACCCGCCCTGGTCACCGGGCGCTTGGCGAGCACCAGCAGGCCGATGATCGCGGGCGGGGCGAACATCAGGAAGCAGAAGTCGGCCGGGGAGGTCTGGGGCACCGGGCGGCGCAGCACCACTTCGTACCAGCCCCAGATGCCGTTGCCGAGGGCCGTCATCAGCGAGGAGCAGCCGAAGAGCAGCCAGGCCGGGCGGTGCGCGCCGGCCGTGCGCCGCGCGTACAGCAGCGCGGACACCGACGCGGCGGCCGCGGCCGCGGCGAGCCCGAAGCCGCCCATGACCAGGGCCACTTCGCTGCTCCCCCAGCCGAGCGAGGCGCCGGTGGTGTATCCGCCGCAGACCAGGGCCAGCAGGAGTTGGGGCAGCAGGCCGACGGCGCGGTCCCCCTCGGCGGTGGTCTGCGGTGCCGCGAGCACGGCTCCCTGGGTGCTCATGGCGCGGTCCGGTGTGCCGCGGTGCTCCGGCGCCGCGTGATCGGTCCGCGCTGTCGGTCCTGCATCACCCGCCCCCTCACTCAGTCGTCGTCCACAGCGCCGTGTCCGTGGTCGTTCGGTCACGACGTGCCCCCGAATGCCGACGATACACCAGATTGGTCACTCTGGGATAGGTAGTTCCTACTGTGCGTAACCATCAGGGGGTTGCCGCTCGCCGCGGACCACGCTCCGCGACCGCGCGGGGTGTTCAGCCGCCGGCGACGACGTTCTCCAGCGGCAGGCCCGCCGCGAACCTCTCCAGTTGCGCGCGCACCAGCCGCTTGGCGCGCGGCAGGAAGGCGGAGCTGCTGCCGCCGACGTGCGGGCTGACCAGCACGCCCGGCGCGTGCCACAGCGGGTGCCCGGGCGGCAGCGGCTCGGGGTCGGTCACGTCGAGTGCCGCCGTCAGCCGTCCGGACTCGGTCTCGGCGAGCAGTGCCTTGGTGTCCACCACCGGGCCGCGCGCGATGTTCACCAGCAGCGCGCCGTCCTTCATCGCGGCCAGGAAAGAGGCGTTGGCCAGGCCGCGGGTCTGCTCGGTGAGCGGGGTGGTGAGCACCACGACGTCCGCGGCCGGCAGCAGGGCGGGCAGCTCGTCCAGGGCGTGCACCGGGCCGCGCGGGGTGTCGCGGGCGCTGCGGGCGACCCGGTCCACCGTGCACTCGAAGGGCACCAGCCGGTCCTCGACGGCGGCGCCGATCGCGCCGTGGCCGACGATCAGCACGCGCCGGTCGGCGAGCGCCGGGTAGAAGCCGGAGTACCACTTCTCGGTGTCCTGGCCGCGCACGAAACGCGGGATGCCGCGCAGCGAGGCCAGGATGAGGGTGAGCGCGAGTTCGGCGGTGCTGGCCTCGTGCACGCCGCGGGCGTTGCACAGCCGGACGCCGGGCGGGAGCTGCCCGAGGTGCGGCGTGATGTGGTCCACCCCGGCGCTGAGCGTCTGCACCACCTGCACGGTGCGCATCTCGGCGAGCGGGCGCGCGCCGAGCACCGGGCCCTTCATGTACGGGACGACGTAGAAGGCGGCGTCCGCGGGGTCGGCGGGGTACCGGTCGGCGCCGTCCCAGAAGACGTAGTCGAAGGCGTCTGGGAGCCCGTCGATCTCGGCGGGCGGCAGGGACAGCCACACCGTGGGGCGGTCGGCGGACCTGTCCTGGCCTGGGCTGCGGTCGGTTCGGGTGGTGTCGGTCATGGTCAGGAGGCTATGACACAGTGGGGCGGCGCAAGGAGGTTGGGACGGGTGGAGCGCAGAAGGGTCGGGGCCACGGCGCTCGACGTGGGCGCGGTCGGCCTCGGCTGCATGCCGATGAGTTGGGGGTACGGCGCCCCGCGGCATGACGGCGCGTGGCCGCCCTCCGGCCGGGGGTCCGTCGAGCGGTCGCTGCGCGTGGTGCACGCCGCGCTCGACGCGGGCGTCACGCTGCTGGACACCGCCGACATGTACGGCCCGTTCACCAACGAGCTGCTGCTCGGCCGGGTGCTCCAGGAGCGCCGGGCGGACGCGTTCGTCTCCACCAAGTGCGGACTGCTGGTGGGCGAGCAGCACCTCGTGGCCAACGGCCGCCCGTCCTACGTCCGCAGGGCGTGCGACGCGTCGCTGCGCCGGCTGCGGACCGACACGATCGACCTCTACCAGTTGCACCGGGCCGATCCCGAGGTGCCGGTCGAGGAGACGTGGGGGGCGATGGCCGAGCTGGTCGCGGCGGGCAAGGTGCGCGCCCTGGGATGGTGCGCGGTGGGCGCGCGCGTCGGCCGGTCCAGGGGCGGCCGCGGGAGCGGCGGTCGGCCGCACGACGAGACGATCCGGCACCTCGCCCGGGTCCAGCAGGTCTTCCCGGTGGCCTGCGTGCAGGCCGAGTTGTCGGTGTGGGCGCCGGAGGCGCTGGCCGAACTGCTGCCGTGGTGCGCGGCACGCGGCATCGGTTTCCTGGCCGCGATGCCGCTCGGCAACGGCTTCCTCACCGGCACGCTCACCCCCGGTGCGGGCTTCGCGCCGGAGGACCTGCGGGCCAGGCATCCGCGGTTCACCGCGGAGATGATGGCCGCGAACCAGCCGATCGTGGCGGGGCTGCGCCGGGTGGGCGCGCGGCACGGCGCCAGCGCCGCGCAGGTCGCGCTCGCGTGGGTGCTCGCCCAGGGCCCCACGGTGGTGCCGGTGCCGGGCACCAGGACGGCCGGGCGGGCGGCGGAGAACGCGGCGGCGGCCGCACTCGTGCTGAGCGCCGCGGACCTCGCGGAGATCGCCGCGCTGCCGGCCGCCCAGGGGTCGTGGGACTGACCGTGAGGCCCGGCGGGTGAACGGGACCGGACGGGCGTACCGGGCCGGGCCGGGCCGGGCCGGCGTAACGGACCGGGTGGGCGTACCGGGCCGGGCAGGCGTAACGGACCGGGCGGGCGGATGTGCCGAACCGTGTGGCCGTACCTGTGGGCCGCCGGGACCGCGCCCCCGCACCCGGGACCCCCGGCTTCCGCGCCCGCCTGCGGACCGTCCCGGATGTGATGCGGACCGCGTCGACCGCGAACGGGCCCTCCCCCAGGGCGAGATGTGGTGTGCTTGGCCGGTGGAGCGGCCCGGCCGAGCGGGCCCGGCGGAACTGGTGGGGCGCGTGGATCGAAGGTTGCGGGAACTGACAGCGGAGGCGGGCGGCAGGCCTGCACGGGGTCCGGCGCGCGGCGGCGCGTGGGTCGCGCTCGCGCTCGCGGCGGTCCTGGTCGGCGGGTGCTCCTCGGCCGCGTCGCCGAACCTGACGCACCCGATGTCGCCCACCGCTCCCGGCAAGGCGTCCGCGGGCGGCGCGGCGCCCTCCGGGTCCGCGACCCCCTCCGCCCCGGTGTCCACCCCGCCGGCCGAGGGCACCGCGAAGGTCACCGCCACCGTGGCGACCGGGCTGAGCGCACCGTGGGGACTGGCCGATCTGCCCGACGGCAGCCTGCTGGTGGGCGCGCGCGACACCGGCCGGATCTCACGGATCGACCCGAAGACGCACGCCGTCACCGAGGTCGGCCTCGTCCCCGGCGTCACCCACTCCAAGGGCGGCGAGAACGGCCTGCTGGGACTGGCCGTCTCGCCCGACTACGGCTCCGACCACCTCGTCTACGCCTACTTCTCCACCGAGTCCGACAACCGCGTCGCCAGCTTCCTCTACGACCCGTCGCGGCCCAAGGGCGAGCAGTTGGGCGCCCCCGACACGATCCTGCGCGACATCCCGACCGGCTCCCTCGACAACGGCGGCCGGATCGCCTTCGGCCCCGACGGCGACCTCTACGCCGGCACCGGCGACACCGGGCGGCGGGCGCTGGCGCAGGACGCGTCCTCGCTCGCGGGCAAGATCCTGCGGATGACGACCGACGGCGAGGCGCCCACCGACAACCCGACGCCCGGGTCGCTCGTCTACTCCGGCGGGCACCGCAACGTCCAGGGCCTGGCCTGGGACGACCAGGGGCGGCTGTGGGCCTCGGAGTTCGGCCAGGACGGCTGGGACGAGCTGAACCTGATCGAGCCGGGCGCGAACTACGGCTGGCCCACCGTCGAGGGCACCGCGCACCGCACCGGCTTCGTGGACCCCGTCGAGCAGTGGCACCCGGCCGACGCCTCCCCCAGCGGGGTCGCCTACGCGGCAGGCTGCGTCTGGATCGCCTCCCTCAAGGGCGGGCAGTTGTGGCGCGTCCCGCTGGCCGGCGGCAAGGCGTCCGCCGCGCCCCAGGCGTTCCTGAAGGGCGCCTACGGCCGCCTGCGCTCGGTGGTCGCGCTGGACGACCACACCCTGCTGCTCAGCACGAGCAACACCGACGACCGCGGCACCGCCCGCTCCGGTGACGACCGGGTCCTGCGGCTGACCGTCTCCTGAGCTACACGCTCACGTGCGGGACCGGCCGCCCGGCGCCCGGAACCGCGGGAAGGCCCGGCACCGCGGGAGGCCCCGGCGCCCCGGGAAGGCCCGGCACCGCGGGAAGGCCCGCCGCCGGCGTACCCGGCAGGGCGGGCTCCGCCGGGGGCGGGACCGGAGCCGGCGGGCGGACCTCCGGCGCGGCCTCGACGGCGAGCCGCGGCAGCCGCCGGTCCAGCCAGCCCGGCAGCCACCAGTTGGCCGGGCCGAGCAGGTGCATCAGCGCGGGCACCAGCAGCGTGCGCAGCACGAACGCGTCGAGCGCCACGGCCGCGGCCAGGCCGATGCCGAACATCGCGATCACCCGGTCCCCGCTGAGCACGAACGCCAGGAAGACCGCGACCATGATGACCGCCGCGGAGCTGATCACCCGGCTGGTCTCGGCGAGCCCGACCCGCACCGCCCGTCCGTTGTCGCGGGTCTCCCGCCACTCCTCGTACATCCGGCTGACCAGGAAGACCTGGTAGTCCATGGAGAGGCCGAAGAGCACCGGGACGAGGATCACCGGCAGGAAGGGCTCGATCGGCCCGGCCCGGCCGAGCCCCAGCCACTCGCTGCCCCAACCCCACTGGAAGACCGCGGTGACCACGCCGAAGGAGGAGGCGACGGCGGCCACGTTCATCACCGCGGCCTTGACCGGGATGCCCACGGACCGGAAGGCGACCAGCAGCAGGAGGCAGCCCAGCCCCACCACGCAGCCGACGAACAGCGGCAGCTTCCCGACCACCACGGCGGCGAAGTCGTCGTAACTGGCGGTCGCGCCGCCGACGTCGACCGTCAGGTCGGTGCCCTTCTCCGCGGCCGGCAGCACCTGGTGGCGCAGGCGGTCGACGAGGCCGGAGGTGGCGGTGGACTGCGGGGAGGTCGTGGGCACCACCGTGATCACGCCGGTGGTGCCGGCGGCGTCGGTGTCGGGCCCGCTGACGGACGCCACGCCCGGGGTGTGCCGGAGGGTCTGCGGCAGGTGGTCGAGGGCCACCAGCGCGCCCGCGCTGTCGGTGGTGGCCACCAGCGTCAGCGGGCCGTCCGCGCCGGGGCCGAAGCCCTCGGCGAGCAGGTCGTACGCCTTGCGCGTGGTCGTGGTCGAGGGGTCGTTGCCCTGGTCGGAGGTGCCCAGGTGCAGCGACAGGGCGGGCAGCGCGAGCACCGCCATGACGGCGGCGGCGACCACGCCGAGCAGCCGGGGGTGCCGTGAGACGAGGCCGGACCAGCGGGCGGCGGCGCCGCTGGGAGGCGGTGCGGGAGCGTCGGAGCCGCGGCAGCCGGCGTGCTCCTCGGCCCGGCGGTGCTGCGCCGCCTGGCACCCGCCGCCGTGGGCCAGCACCCGCCGCTCCCGGCGGCTGAGCGCCCGGTGCCCTATGAAGCCCAGCAGCGCGGGGAGCAGCGTGACCGACGCGGCGACCGTGAGCAGCACCGTGAGCGAGGCGGCCACCGCGACGCCGTCCAGGAAGCCCAGCCGCAGCAGCAGCATGCCGAGCACCGCCACGCACACGGTGCCGCCGGCGAACACCACCGCCCGGCCCGTGGTGGCCACCGCCTCCTCCGCGGCCCGGGCCACGGACAGGCCGCGTTTGAGGCCCTTGCGGTGCCGGCTGACGATGAACAGCGCGTAGTCGATGCCGACGCCGAGCCCGATCAGCATGCCGAGCATCGGGGCGAAGTCGGCGACGGTCATGGCGTGGCCGAGCAGCACGGTGCCCATGTAGGCGGTGCCGCAGGCGACCAGCGCGGTGGCGATCGGCAGCAGCATCGCGGCGAACGACCCGAACGCGACCAGCAGCACCACCGCGGCCACCGCGACCCCCACCGCCTCGCTGAGGTGGGCGCTGGCCGCCTCGGTGTTGCCGACCGCCTCGCCGCCGAGCTCGACCTCCAGGCCGGGGCCCTGACCGGACTTGGCGGTGTCCACCAGTGCCTGGGCCTGGCCGCGGCTGACGCCGTCGGCGTCCGTGCCGTAGCCGACGGTGGCGTAGGCGGTGTGCCCGTCCGCGCTGATCCGGCCGGCGCCGGTGGGGCCGTGGGGACCGGTCACGGAGGTGACGCCGGGGAGGGTGCGGGCCCGGTCGATCACCTTGGCCATGGTCTGCTCGACGGCGGCGGCCCGTACGGAGCCGTGCACGGTGTGCCACACGATCGTGTCGGTGTCGCCGGCCTGGTCGGGGAACGCGGTGCGCAGCAGCCTCGCGGCCCGGCTGGACTCGGTGTTCGGCGCCTCGTAGGTGTGGGAGTAGGCGGAGCCGGCGACCGCGGCGGCTGCGCCGAGCCCGAGGAGAGCGGTCAGCCACAGCAGCACCACGGCGAGGCGGCGGCGAAGGCACCACCGGGCGAGTACGGCCATGGGCTGCTGTCCCCTCGCGGGTGCGGTTGCGTGGTCGGTACGCCCGTGCGGGTCCCGTGGGGGTACGTTGCGCCCACTGTGCCAGGGGAAACCGATCCTTTGCGGCTTTCGTGCTTCTCCTCACAAGTGTCCGGAAAGCATAAAGGCGCCCTGTGTGCCGCCGTGCCCGGACGCGCGGCGGCACACAGGACGCCGTCCGCCACGTGCGGGGAGGCGGCACCCCGGCCGGGGTACCGCCTCCACCTACGCGAGGGACGTGTACGGGTCAGCCCTGGAGCTTCTCCAGCACCAGTTCGCGTACCCGCTTGGCGTCCGCCTGGCCGCGGGTCAGCTTCATGACCGCGCCGATCAGCGCGCCGGCCGCCGCGAGGTTGCCGCCGCGGATCTTGTCGGCGACCGCCGCGTTGTCCGCGATGGCCTGGTCGACGGCCGCGCCGAGCGCGCCGTCGTCCGAGACGACCTTCAGCCCGCGCCGGTCGACGACCTGGTCGGGGTCGCCCTCGCCGGCGAGCACGCCCTCGATGACCTGCCGGGCCAGCTTGTCGTTGAGGTCGCCGGCCGCGACCAGCGCGGCGACCCTGGACACCTGCGCCGGGGTGATCGCCAGCTCGGACAGCTCCACGCCGGCCTCGTTGGCGTGCCGGGCCAGCTCGCCCATCCACCACTTGCGGGCCGAGGCCGCGTCCGCGCCCTCGTCGATGGTGGCGGTGATCAGGTCGATCGCACCGGCGTTGAGCGCCGACTGCATCTCGAAGTCGGAGATGCCCCACTCCTGCTTGAGCCGCTCGCGGCGGGCCAGCGGCAGTTCGGGCAGTCCGGCCCGCAGTTCCTCGACCCACTCCCGGGACGGGGCGACCGGCACCAGGTCGGGCTCGGGGAAGTAGCGGTAGTCCTCCGCCTCCTCCTTGATCCGGCCGGAGGTGGTGGAGCCGTCCTCCTCGTGGAAGTGCCGGGTCTCCTGCACGATGGTGCCGCCCGAGGAGAGCACCGCGGCGTGCCGCTGGATCTCGAACCGGGCCGCCCGCTCCACGCTGCGCAGCGAGTTGACGTTCTTCGTCTCGCTGCGGGTGCCGAACGCCTCCCGGCCGTGCGGGCGCAGGCTGAGGTTGACGTCGCAGCGCATCTGGCCCATCTCCATCCGGGCCTCGGACACGCCCAGCGCCTTGATCAGCTCGCGCAGTTCGGCGACGTAGGCGCGGGCCACCTCCGGTGCGCGGGCGCCGGCGCCCTCGATCGGCTTGGTGACGATCTCGATGAGCGGGATGCCGGCCCGGTTGTAGTCCAGCAGGGAGTGCGAGGCGCCGTGGATACGGCCCGTCGCGCCACCGATGTGGGTGGACTTCCCGGTGTCCTCCTCCATGTGGGCCCGCTCGATGAGCACCCGGAAGACCTCGCCGTCCTCCAACTGGACGTCCAGGTAGCCGTTGAAGGCGATCGGCTCGTCGTACTGCGAGGTCTGGAAGTTCTTCGGCATGTCCGGGTAGAAGTAGTTCTTCCGGGCGAACCGGCACCACTCGGCGATCTCGCAGTTGAGCGCCAGGCCGATCTTGACGGCGGACTCGACGCCGATCTCGTTGACCACCGGAAGCGCGCCGGGCAGGCCCAGACAGGTCGGGCAGACCTGCGAGTTGGGCTCCGCGCCGAGCTCGGTGGAGCAGCCGCAGAACATCTTCGTCCGCGTGCCCAGCTCGACGTGGACCTCCAGGCCCATCACCGGGTCGTACGACGCGAGCGCGTCCTCGTAGGACAGCAGGTCCGTGACGGTCACTGTTCCCTGTACCTCTTCTTTGTCGGTCCGTCAGTCCGCGAGGACGTCGTCGTCGCCCAGCCGGCGCAGCTCGCGGACGAGCAGCACGATGCCGGTGGTCACCGCGGCGGCGCGCAGCACGGCGTCGACGAGCTGGAGCTTGTCGTCCTCGCTGCGCGCGGCGCGCACCTTCTTCACCGCGCTGAAGGCGCTGAAGAGCGAGGTGCCGATGGACAGGTACGTGCCCTTCTTGCTCTTGCCGCCCTTGTCCGACGGGGTGGCCGGGCCGGTGTTCTTCGCCGCGGACTTCGTCTGGGTGCTCACAGCTGCGGTGCCTCCTCGAGTAGCGGGTGGCCCCACTTCGACACGAAGGCGGCCTCCACGGCGGCGCCGACCCGGTAGAGCCGGTCGTCCTTGAGCGCGGGCGCGATGATCTGCAGGCCCACCGGGAGACCATCCTCCGGCGCGAGGCCGCAGGGCAGCGACATCGCCGCGTTCCCGGCCAGGTTGACCGGGATGGTGCACAGGTCCGCGAGGTACATCGCCAGGGGGTCGTCTGCCCGCTCGCCGATCGGGAACGCAGTGGTGGGCGTGGTGGGCGAGACGATGACGTCCACCTGCTCGAAGGCGCGCTCGAAGTCGCGGGTGATCAGGGTGCGGACCTTCTGCGCGGAGCCGTAGTAGGCGTCGTAGTAGCCGGAGCTGAGCGCATAGGTGCCGAGGATGACGCGGCGCTTGACCTCGGGGCCGAAGCCGGCCTCGCGGGTCAGCGCGGTGACCTCCTCCGCGGACTTCGTGCCGTCGTCGCCGACCCGCATCCCGTAGCGCATCGCGTCGAAGCGGGCCAGGTTGCTGGAGCACTCCGACGGCGCGATCAGGTAGTACGCCGCCAGGGCGTAGGTGAACGACGGGCAGGACAGCTCGACGATCTCCGCGCCGAGCCCGCGCAGCAGCTCCACCGACTCCTCGAACCGCTGGACCACGCCGGCCTGGTAGCCCTCGCCGCCGAACTCCTGGATCACGCCGATCCGCAGGCCGCTGACGTCGCCGTTGCGGGCCGCCTCGACGACCGGCGGGACGGGCACGTCCACGGAGGTGGAGTCCAGCGGGTCGTGGCCGGCGATCACCTCGTGCAGCAGCGCCGCGTCCAGCACGGTGCGCGCGCACGGGCCGCCCTGGTCCAGCGAGGAGGAGAAGGCGACCATGCCGTAGCGGGAGACCCCGCCGTAGGTCGGCTTGACCCCGACGGTGGCGGTGACCGCGGCGGGCTGCCGGATCGAGCCGCCGGTGTCGGTGCCGATCGCCAGCGGCGCCTGGTACGACGCCAGCGCCGCGGCCGAGCCGCCGCCCGAGCCGCCCGGGATGCGGGTGAGGTCCCACGGGTTGCCGGTCGGGCCGTAGGCGCTGTTCTCCGTGGAGGAGCCCATCGCGAACTCGTCCATGTTCGTCTTGCCGAGGATCACCACGTCGGCGTCCTTCAGCTTCCGGGTGACCGTCGCGTCGTACGGCGGCAGCCAGCCTTCGAGGATCCTGGAACCGACGGTGGTCGGCACGCCCTCGGTGGTGAAGATGTCCTTCAGCGCGAGCGGCACCCCGGCGAGCGGTCCCAGCTCCTGCCCGGCGGCGCGCTTGGCGTCCACCGCGCGGGCCTGGGCGAGCGCGCCCTCCCGGTCCACGTGCAGGTACGCGTGGACCTTCTCGTCCACGGCCTCGATCCGGGCCAGGTGGGCCTCGGTCACCTCGACCGCGGTCAGCTCGCCGGACGCGATCTTCTGCGCGGTCTCGGCGGCGGTGAGCCTGATGATGTCCGTCACGGCGTCAGTCCTCCCCCAGGATCTGCGGGACCTTGAAGCGCTGCTGCTCCTGCGCGGGCGCGCCCGACAGCGCCTGCTGCGGGGTCAACGACGGCCGGACGGTGTCCGAGCGCATCACGTTGGTCAGGGGCAGCGGGTGGGAGGTCGGCGGGACGTCCTCGCCGGCCACCTCGGATACGCGGGCTACGGCGCCGATGATGTCGTCGAGCTGTCCGGCGAAGTGGTCCAACTCTTCGCGTGACAGCTCCATCCGTGCCAGCCGGCCGAGGTGGGCGACCTCCTCGGGCGTGATGCCAGGCATGCAGCGGTCCTCTGCGGGGTGAGATGTCAATGGGTGCGACCAATCCTACGGTGCCGCGCGCGGGGACCCGCACCCCGTTTCCCCCGGGCGAAGGGGATGCCCGCCCCGCGCCCGCCCTCCGCCCGCGCGGGCGGACCCGCTACGCGTGCTCGGCGGGGAGGGCGGCGGCGGGCCGCTGCCAGCCGCGGTCCCCCCGCGCCTGGAGCCAGTGCGTCGCCTCCTGCTCGGGCATGGCGGCGGCCACCAGCCAGCCCTGGACCGCGTCGCACCGCAGGTCCCGCAGCCGCTCCCAGGTCTCGTCGTCCTCGACGCCCTCCGCGACGACCATGAGCCCGAGGGAGTGCGCGAGGTCGATGGTGCAGCGCACGATCTCCGCGTCCTCGGCGTCCGCGATGAGCCGGGCCACGAACGAGCGGTCGATCTTCAGCTCGCTGACCGGCAGCCGCCGCAGGTGCACCAGCGAGGAGTAGCCGGTGCCGAAGTCGTCCAGGGACATCTTCACGCCGTGCCCGGTGAGCCCGTTGAGCGTGTCGGCGGCCCGCTGCGGGTCCTCCAGCAGGACGTGCTCGGTGATCTCCAGTTGGAGCGAGCCGGGCGGCACCTGGTGGCGGGACAGCCGGGCGGCGACCGCGCCGGCGAAACCCGGGCTGTGGACGTCGCGGGGCGAGACGTTGACGGCGACGGGCACGTCGAGTCCGAGGGCGCGCCACCGGGCGATCTGGGCGAGCGCGGTGTCCAGGACGTACTCGGTCAGCCGCGGCATCAGCCCGGAGGTCTCCGCCATCGCGATGAACTCCTCCGGGTTGACCCGGCCCCGCTCGGGGTGCTCCCAGCGGACGAGCGCCTCCAACCCGGCCACCTGGCCGTCGAACCGCACCTTCGGCTGGTAGTGGAGTTCGACGTCGCCGGCGTCCAGCGCCCGCCGCAGGTCGCCGAGCAGGCCGAGCCGGTCGGGGGTGTTGGCGTCGCGGGTGGCCTCGTAGACCTCCGCGCCGCTGCGGTCCCGTTTGGCCTGGTACATCGCCACGTCGGCGCGGCGCAGCAGCCCCTCCGCGTCGGAGGCGTGCTCGGGGAAGACGCTGACGCCGGCGCTGGCCTCCAGCACCAGCGTCAGCCCGTCGAGGTTCAGCGGTGAGCCGAGCGCGGCGACCAGGGAGCGGGCGATCCGCTGCGCGCGGGTGGCGGAGTCGCAGGCGGGCAGCAGCACCGCGAACTCGTCGCCGCCGAGCCGGGCCGCCTCGGCGCCGCGCGGCAGGGCCAGCCGCAGCCGGTCGGCGACCTGGAGCAGCAGCCGGTCGCCGGCCAGGTGTCCGAGGGTGTCGTTGACCGACCGGAACTTGTCGAGGTCGATGAGGATCAGTCCGACCCGGCCCCAACTGCCGGGCGGGCTCGTGTCGGGTCCGCCGCTGCCGGCGCTGCGCGCGGTGTCGATGGCCGACCACGTGCGCTCCAGCAGCCACTGCCGGTTCGGCAGGCCGGTCAGCGGGTCGCGCAACTGCTCCTCGGCCCGGGCGTGCACGATCCACAGCGTGGAGTCGAGCGCGATCAGCGGCACCGCGAACAGCGGCAGCAGTGCCGGCTCGTCGCAGGCGACCACGAGGATCAGCGGGGAGATGCCCAGCAGGGCCGCGCCCACCAGGCCCTGCCGGACCAGGGCGGTGCGCGCCACCGTGGGCAGGCCGCCGCGGGGCGCGAACGCGGCCCACATCAGGGCCCGGGTCGCGGCTAGGTAGGCCAGGGCGGTGACGACGACGGCCGGCAGCGCCGACCAGTCCCAGCCGGACGTGGTCCAGGGCCGCGCCACGGACGGGTGGATGCCGAACAGGGCGAGGCTGAGCGCGCCCGCCCCGATGCCGAGCACGTCGATGGCGCCGTGCAGTCCGGCCTGCCACCACCGGTGCCGGCGGGCGGCACCGACCAGCACCACCACGGCGAGGCTGACCAGCACCGCGGGCACCCAGCCGAACAGCAGCAGCACCGCCAGCACGAGGGCGGCACCGGAACCGGTGCCGCCCCACCACCGGTCGCGTCCCATCGCGACGAGATGGCCGACGATGATGCCGGTGAGCACCGCCAGCGCCCAGCCGACCCGGCCGCCGGGGAACAGCGCGTCGCCGTCGTCCAGCAGCCGCCCGACCCCGGCGGCGAGCACGGCGGTCGCCGCGACCAGCACGGACCAGCGCACGACGGGCGCCGGGCAGGTGGGGAGGACCGGCGCGGCCGCGCTGCTCCGGGGCAGCCGTGCCGCTCCGGCACTCTCCGTGGGTTCCATACCCATGTCCCTCTCACAGCCCGTGAAGCAAGCAGGTGCGCGAGTGCCGGGACGGACACGGGGCGGACGGGTGGGCCGCCGCGATCCTGCTGCCCGACGGGAGCGCTCCTCAACAGTAGGCCGCGGCACGCCGTCGCGGGCACCGATCGGCCGTCAATGCTTCCGTGCGCCCCGGTACGTCCGCACCCGAACTCGCCGTTCTGATATAGGCCGATCGGGTGACATGTGGCGGTAGGTCAGTCTGATGTGCCGTCGGGTCCGGCCGCCGGGCCGGCCGGGTCCGCCGGGTCCGCCTCCTGCTCCGGGGCTGCTTCCGGCTCCGCCTCCTGCCCCGGCTCCCCCGCCGTCTCCGCTGCCTGCTCTGCCGCCGGCTCCGGCTCCGGCGGGTTCACCGTCACCGCACGGGCGGCGTCCGCGCCCTGGTCGAGGAGCACTCCGAAGCCCGCCTCGTCGAGGATCGGGACCTTGAGCTGGACCGCCTTGTCGTACTTCGAGCCGGGGTTGTCGCCGACCACCACGAAGTGGGTCTTCTTGGAGACCGAACCGGTGACCTTCGCGCCCAGGGCGCTCAGCTGCTCCTTCGCGCCGTCGCGGGTGTGCCCGGCGAGCGTGCCGGTCACCACCACGGTCAGCCCCTCCAGGGGCCGCGGCCCCTCGTCGGAGCCCTCCTCGGTGAAGGTCACACCGGCGGCGCGCCACTTCTCGATGATCTCCAGGTGCCAGTCCACCGCGAACCACTGCTTGAGCGAGGCGGCGATGGTCGGCCCGACCCCGTCGACCGCGGCCAGCTCGGCCTCCTCGGCGTCCTTGATCCGGTCCAGGTCGCGGAACTCGCGGGCGAGCGCCTCGGCGGCCACCGGGCCGACGTGCCGGATGGACAGCCCCGTGATCACCCGGGCCAGCGGGCGCTCCTTGGCCGCCGCGATGTTCTCCAGCATGGCCAGCGCGTTCTTCTTCGGCTCGCCCTTCTGGTTGGCGAAGAAGGTGACCACCTTCTCCTCGCCGGTCTCCGGGTCGCGCTTGGGCAGGCCGGTGTCCTGGTCCAGGACGTACGACCGGATCGGCAGCAGCCGCTCGATGTCGAGGGCGAAGAGGTCGCCCTCGTCGGCCATCGGCGGCTGGTCGGGGGCGAGCGGCTGGGTCAGCGCGGTCGCCGCGACGTATCCGAGGGCTTCGATGTCCAGGCAGCGGCGGCCGGCGAGGTAGAAGATCCGCTCGCGCAACTGGGCGGGGCAGCGCCGCGCGTTGGGGCAGCGCAGATCGATGTCGCCCTCCTTCATCGGCTGGAGGGCGGTGCCGCACTCGGGGCACTCGGCGGGCATCACGAACTCCCGCTCGCCGCCGTCCCGCAGGTCGGCCACCGGGCCCAGGATCTCCGGGATGACGTCCCCGGCCTTGCGCAGCACCACGGTGTCGCCGATCAGCACGCCCTTCTTCTTCACCACCTCCTGGTTGTGCAGGGTGGCGAACTCGACCTCGGAGCCGGCCACGGTGACCGGTTCGACCACCGCGTACGGCGTGACCCGGCCGGTGCGGCCGACGCCGACCCGGATGTCCAGCAGCTTGGTGTTGACCTCCTCCGGGGCGTACTTCCAGGCGATCGCCCAGCGCGGGGCGCGCGAGGTGGAACCGAGCCGGCCCTGGAGCGGGACCTCGTCGACCTTGACCACGACGCCGTCGATCTCGTGCTCGACGTCGTGGCGGTGCTCGCCGTAGTAGGCGATGAACTCGCGGACGGCGGCGAGCGAGCCGGCCACCTTGTTGTGGCGGGCGGTGGGCAGGCCCCACGCGCGCAGCAGTTCGTAGGCGTGCGACTGGCAGTCGACGTCGAAGCCCTCGCGGGCGCCGATACCGTGCACCACCATGCGCAGCGGGCGGGTGGCGGTGACCCGGGGGTCCTTCTGGCGCAGCGAGCCGGCCGCGGCGTTCCGCGGGTTGGCGAAGGGCTTGTCGCCGGCCTCGACCAGCCGCGCGTTCAGCTCCTCGAACTTGTCGCCGGGGAAGTAGACCTCGCCGCGGATCTCGACCAGGTCGGGCACGCTGTCGCCGGCCAGCCGGTCGGGGATGTCGGAGATGGTGCGGACGTTCGGCGTGATGTCCTCGCCGGTGCGGCCGTCGCCGCGGGTGGCGGCGCGGGTCAGCCGGCCGCCTTCGTAGGTGAGGTTGACCGCGAGGCCGTCGACCTTCAGTTCGCACAGGAAGTGGTACGGGCTGCGGGCGTTGTCGGGCGGGCCGAGTTCGGCGGCGACCCGGTCGGCCCAGGTCGCCAGTTCCTCGTCGCTGAAGGCGTTGTCCAGCGAGAGCAGGCGCTCGCGGTGCTGGACGGAGGTGAACTCCGTCTCGTAGGCCCCCGCGACCTTCTGGGTGGGCGAGTCCGGGGTGCGCAGCGAGGGGTGCCGCTCCTCGACCGCCTCCAGCCGGCGCAGCAGCCGGTCGAACTCGGCGTCACTGACCACCGGCGCGTCGTTCACGTAGTAGCGGAAGCGGTGCTCCTCGACCTGCTCGGCCAGGCGCGCGTGCTCCTCGCGGGCCTCGGCGGGGATCTCCGCCCGGCCGGCCTCCTGCTCGGCTGCCACGTCCGTGTCCCTCCTACCAATCGGGCCGCAAGCGGCCGCACTGCCTCGTCACTCCGGGTTGTCGACGAGCGAGCGCGCCGCCCTCGCGCAGTGCACGAGCGCGGCACGGGCATAGGCCGGTGAGGCCCCCGCCAGACCGCAGGACGGGGTGACGGCGACGGAGGAGCCCAACGCCCCCGGTGCCAGTCCCAACCTGCGCCACAGCGCCCGAACACCACTGACGCTACCGGCTGGGTCCGACAACGGGGCGTCCGTGCCGGGCACGACACCGGCGAAGAGCGCGGTGCCGGCCTCGACGGCCTCGCCGAACGCGTCCCAGTCACGCTCGGTGAGCAGACCGAAGTCGAAGGAGATGCCGGCGACCCCGGCGCGGCGCAGCAGCGCGAACGGCACGTCGGGGGCGCACGAGTGGACGCTGACGGCCGCGCCGGCCGTCTGTGCCGCGCCGACCAGGTCGCGCAGCGCGCCCTCCACGACGGCGCGGTCCACCGCGCGGTGGGTGCGGTAGCCGCTGGCGGTCCGGACCTGGCCGCGCAGCACCGCGGTGATGCCCGGCTCGTCCAGTTGCAGCAGCAGCCGGGCGCCGGGCACCCGGCGGCGGACGTCCGCGAGGTGAGCGCGCAGGCCCTCGGCGAGGGAGGCGGTCAGGTCGCGGACGGCGCCCGGGTCGCGCAGCGCGGCCTCGCCGCCGTGCAGTTCGACGGCCGAGGCGAGCGTCCAGGGGCCGACCGCCTGGATCTTGAGCGGGCCCTCGTGGCCCTGCGTGAACTCCTCCAGCGCGTCCAGGTCCTCGCCGAGCCAGGCCCTGGCCCGCTTGGTGTCGCGGCCGGGGCGGTCGCCGAACCGCCAGCCGCTGGGCTCCACCCGCGCGTAGAGGTCCACCAGCAGGCCGAGGGTGCGGCCGATCATGTCCGCGCCCGGACCGCGGCCCGGCAGCTCGGGAAGGTGGGGCAGCGTGTCGACGGCCTGCGTGGCCACCCGGGCGGCTTCTCGCGCGTCTCCCCCGGGCATCGACCCCACGCCCGTCGCGGCGCCCTCGGGCAGGGTGAAACGTTCACTGGTCTCGGTGCTCACGCTGGCAGCGTAGAGGCTCGGCCGGTCCGCCCGGACCGCCGGTCCGGGCCGCGGGTGCCGGCCGCGGGTGCGTCAGGTCGCACGCCCGGGGCCGGGGCGGACCGTGAGGTCCGGGATCGTGGCGTCGGCGGGCAGGTCCAGCGCGGTCAGCAGGGCGGTCGCCACGGACTCCGGGGCGATCCAGCGCGAGGGGTCGTACGGCCTGCCCTCCTGCTGGTGGACCTTCTGCTGCATCGGCGTGGCGGTCCGCCCGGGGTAGACCGTGGTGACGCGGACGCCGGCGTCCTGCTCCTCGGCGCGCAGCGAGTCCGCGAGGGCCCTCAGGCCGTGCTTGCTCGCGGCGTACGCGCTCCACTCGGCGTGCGCCTGCAGCCCGGCGCCGGAGTTGACGAAGACCACGGTGCCGCGGGACAGCCGCAGTTGGGGCAGCACCAGTCGGGTCAGTTCGGCGGGGCCGACGAGGTTGACCGCGAGGGTGTGCTCCCACAGCTTCGGGGTGATGTCGCCCACCGGCCCGAGGTCCACGGTGCCGGCGACGTGCAGCAGCGAGTCCAGCCGGTCCGGGAGCGCCTGCTTCTCCAGCGCCCAGGACAGCCGGGCCGGGACCGCGAGGTCCCCGACGACGGTGCGCGCCCCGGGGAACGCGTCGGCGAGCTGCCGGGCCCGGCCGGCGTCCCGGGCGAGCAGCCACAGGTCGTCGCCGCGGGCCAGCAGGGTGCGGGCGACGACGGCGCCGATGCCCGATCCGGCGCCGGTGACGAGATGGACGCTCATTAGAGGACCATCCCTTCTGCAGCCCTCTTCGGTAGGGTTGTGACCTCTCGGTCCCGGCGGGTGCATGGCCATCGTCGCGAGCCGTTCGACGGCCAGCGTGAGTTCTGCCAGCCCTGCCGGGCCGAGGCCGTCTGATCGGCTTCAGGGACACGCCCCGCAGAGGGCCGATTAATGAGCTCCCGGCAGACGACCTCACCACCGGGCAGGTGCTCCGCCAGCGGTACAGGAGTACGACGCACGTGTTCATCGGATGGGACTGGGCGACCGAAACGCACGACGTGACGGTCATGGACGACACCGGCAAACGCATCGACCGGTGGGAACCGACCCACACCGAGGAAGGGTTCGCCAAGACCCTGGCCCGGCTGCGCAAGCACGCAGATCCCGCGGACCTGCCGGTCGCCATCGAGACCACCAGGGGCCTGGCCGTCGACCGGCTCCTGGCCGCCGGGCACCCGGTGGTGCCGGTGCACCCGAACGCCTTTCACGCGATGCGGGCACGCTGGGGCGCTTCCAAAGCCAAGACCGACGCCGGCGACAGCATGAAACTCGCCGACTACCTGCGCACCGACGGCCACCTGCTGCCCCGGCTGGAGCCCACCGAGCCGGCCACTCTCGACCTGCAGGCCCTCACCCGCCAGCGCGCCGACCACATCGAGGCCCGCATCGCCGCCGTCAACCAACTCGCCGCGCTCCTGGACGAACACTGGCCCGGCGGCAAGGCAGTCTTCGGCAAGCTCGACAGCGACATCGCCCAGGCCTTCCTGGAGCGCTACCCGACCCCGGCCTCCGCCGCCAAGCTCACCGCGGGGCGCCTGGAAACCTGGTGCAAACGCCGTGGCTACTGCGGCAAGAAGCCCGGCAGCGTCCTCATCGAACGCCTGCGCTCGGCCCCCACAGCCGCCTCCCGCCTCAGCGAGACGGTCGTCGAGCACCTCATCCGTGTCCAGGTCCAGCTCGTGCACGGCATACGCGCGACCATCCGCGCCCTGGACAAGGCCATCACCGAGGCCACCGCCACGCACCCTTACGCGCCGCTGTTCGCCACCCTGCCGCGCATCGGCACGATCAGCCTCGGCCAGGTCATCGGCGAGATCGGCCCGCTCCTGGAACGCGCCCAGACCTGCGAACAGCTGATCGCCGAAGCCGGCGTCGTCCCCGTGACCCGCGCCTCGGGCAAGTCCCGCACAGTCGCTTTCCGCTTCGCGACCAACCGCAGAGCCCGCGTCGCGCTCACGACCTTCGCCGACAACAGCCGACACGGCAGCCAGTGGGCCGCCAAGATCTACGACGACGCCCGGGCCCGCAAAAAGCGGCACCCCCACGCCGTCCGAATCCTCGCCCGATCCTGGCTCCGGGTGATGTGGGCCTGCTGGCGCACCGGCACCTGCTACGACCCCGACATCCACCAAGCCAACAACAAGATCAACACGACCGCCGACGCCCCCCTGGCGGCATAGAGGTTGACTCAGGAAACTCACGCGTGCTCCTGGAGGTAGGCCAGCGCGTCGGCGCCGTCGTCGGAGAAGTGCACCAGCTCGGAGAGCGGCAGGGGCAGGAAGCCCTCCGCCTCCATCCTGCGGAACTGCGCGGCCAACCCGTCGTAGAAACCCGCGCTGTTGAGCACGACCACCGGTTTGGCGTGCAGCCCGTGCTTCTTCAGCTCCAGGATCTCGGTGGCCTCGTCGAGAGTGCCGGTGCCGCCGACCATCACCACGATCGCGTCGCTGCGGCGCAGCAGTTCGGCCTTGCGGGCGGCGAGGTCGGGTGCGATCACCATCTCGTCGGCGCCGGCGCGGGCCTTGGCCCGCAGGAATTCCACGGAGACGCCGACCAGGCGCCCGCCCGCCTCCTGCGCACCGTCGGCCACGACCTTCATCAGCCCGGACTCCGAGCCGCCCCACACCAGCGTGTGGCCGGCCCGGCCGAGCAGCCCGCCGAACTCCCGGGCGGGCGCGGTGTAGCGCTCCGGCAGGTCGGCGGCGGACAGGAAGACGCAGATGTTCAGCGGGCGGGTGGCGCGCGGCCCGCCGGTGGCGGGCACCGCGCGCGGGACCGGTCCGGCGGCGGGAACGTCCACGGCGGCCGGTGCGGGCGCCGCCGCCACCGGGTCGCTCGCGAGGTCCGCCGCGGGGCCGGCCGTCCGGTCGGTCACGCGGTGCGTCCCGCGCCGGCCGGGGCGGGGCGGTCGCGGCGGCGCTCGCGGTCGCGGTCGGTGGCGGCGATGGTCGCGGAGCCGACCACACGGGTGCCGTCGTAGAGCACGACCGCCTGGCCGGGGGCGATGCCGCGCATCGGCCGGCCGAGGGAGACGTGCAGGGTGCCGTCGAGGAGTTCGGCGGTGGCCGGCGCCTCCTCGCCGTGGGCGCGCAACTGGGCGGTGTACGCGGCCGGGCCGGCGGGCGGGGTGCCGCACCAGCGCGGGCGGATCGCGGTGAGCGCGGTCACGTCGAGGGCCTCGGCGGGGCCGACGGTGACGGTGTTGTCCACCGGCGAGATGTCCAGGACGTAGCGCGGCTTGCCGTCGTCGGCGGGCACACCGAGCCGCAGGCCCTTGCGCTGGCCGACGGTGAAGCCGTACGCGCCGGTGTGGGTGCCGACCACGGCGCCGCTCTCGTCCACGATGTCGCCCTCGCGGGTGCCGAGCCGCTGGGCGAGGAAGCCCTGGGTGTCGCCGTCGGCGATGAAGCAGATGTCATGGCTGTCGGGCTTGCGGGCCACGGTCAGGCCGCGGCGCTCGGCCTCGGCGCGGATCTCGTCCTTGGTGGCCGCGGTGTCGCCGAGCGGGAACATCGCGTGTGCGAGCTGCTGCTGGTCCAGCACGCCGAGGACGTAGCTCTGGTCCTTGGCGGCGTCGCCGGAGCGGTGCAGTTCGCGGCTGCCGTCGGGGGCGGTGCGCACGGCGGCGTAGTGGCCGGTGCAGACCGCGTCGAAGCCGAGGGCGAGGGCCTTGTCGAGGAGCGCGGCGAACTTGATCTTCTCGTTGCAGCGCAGGCAGGGGTTCGGGGTGCGGCCGGCGGCGTACTCGGCGACGAAGTCGTCCACCACGTCCTCGCGGAAGCGGTCGGCGAGGTCCCACACGTAGAAGGGGATGCCGATCACGTCGGCGGCCCGCCGGGCGTCCCGGGAGTCCTCCAGGGTGCAGCAGCCGCGGGCGCCGGTACGGAAGCTCTGCGGGTTGGCGGACAGGGCCAGGTGCACCCCGGTCACGTCGTGGCCCGCCTCCGCGGCCCGGGCGGCCGCGACCGCGGAGTCGACGCCGCCGCTCATGGCGGCCAGCACGCGGAGCCGCTGCCGCGGCGGCTCGGTCGGGAAATCGGTCACCCGACCAGGGTAACGGGCCCCCCGGCCCGGTCCGCGCGCCCTGGACGGGGGCAGGGGCGGGGGCAGGGGCGGACGGGGCGCCGGGGCGGGGACGGGCGGAGGTGCGGACTCGCGGGGCGGGCGCCGAGGCGGGAAGGACGGCCGCCGGACACTGAGCGCTCGCTCGGTCTTTGCCCGGGAAAGGCTGGACAAGCCCGTCTTACCGCTGGGTAACATGTGGTATGGCACTGAGCACGGCCCGCGCGGCCATCGACGACAGCGAGTTCGACCGGGACACCTCGGTGGCGGCCAGGGCCGACGAGCCCGGGGTGTACGACGCGGAGCTGTCCGAGGGGTGGACGATCGGCTCGGCGGTCAACGGCGGGTACCTGCTCGCGGTGGCCGCCCGTGCCCTGCGCGCGTGGCTGCCGCACCCGGACCCGCTGACGATCACCGCGCACTACCTGACCCCGGCGACGGCCGGGCCCGCCGTGATCCGGACGCAGACCGTGCGGGTCGGGCGGACCATGTCGACGGGACAGGCGTTCCTCCTCCAGCGCGCGGAGGACGGCACCGAGGTCGAACGGCTGCGGGTGCTGGCCGGCCACAGCGCGCTCGACGCGCTCCCCGACGACGTGCGCACCTCGGCCCGGCCTCCCCTGATGCCGGCGTACGACGCGTGCGTGGGCCGCGAGAGCGCGCCGGAGGGCGCGCCGTTCGTCGGGTCCACCGCGATCATGGACCGGCTGGACCTGCGGCTCGACCCCGCGACCGCCGGGTGGGCGGTCGGGGCGCCGTCCGGGGCCGGCGTCATCCGCGGGTGGCTCGGGCTGGCGGACGGCCGCGACCACGACCCGCTGTCGCTCCTGCTGGCGGTCGACGCGCTGCCGCCGACCGCGTTCGACCTCGGGCTCCAGGGGTGGACCCCGACGCTCGAACTCACGGTGCACCTGCGGTGCCGGCCCGCGCCCGGGCCGGTGCGGGTCTCGCTCACCACGCGGAACCTCGCGGGCGGGCTGCTGGAGGAGGACGCCGAGGTCTGGGACAGCGCCGACCGCCTGGTGGCGCAGTCGCGCCAACTGGCGAGGGCGCCCCGCGGGTAACGGCCCCCCGAGCCGCCCCGTACTGCCGTCCCCGGGTCCGCCTCCCGGTGGGAGGGCCCCCGGGCCGCCCGGAGGGCCCCAGCGCCCCCTCGGCGGGCGCGGCGCCTCCCGCGGGCAAGGGGTGCGCCCCGCGCCGGCGCTGGGGGCACCCCCAGGCGAAGCCCTGGGGGCGGGGCGGCGCCCTCAGCCAGCCACCGGCCCGCGGCCGGAGACGCCACGGGAACCCCCACGACGCAGGCCCGAGGTGCGCGGAAAACGGCGCGCTCGACCGGCCACGGGCAGGTGGTCCCGGGACCGACGGGACCGACCACCCCGGCGGGTCAGGGGCACCCTCTAGAATCTGGGGATCATGGCCTACCTCGATCACGCCGCCACGACGCCGATGCTCCCGGAGGCGGTCCGGGCGATGACCGCGCACCTGACGGTGACCGGGAACGCGTCCGCACTCCACGCAGCCGGCCGGCAGGCGCGCCGTACCGTCGAGGAGTCCCGGGAGGCGCTGGCCGCGGCGCTGGGGGCGCGGCCGAGCGAGGTGGTGTTCACCGCCGGGGGCACCGAGTCGGACAACCTCGCCGTGAAGGGCCTGTTCTGGTCCCGCCGCGCGGAGGACCCGCGCCGGGTGCGGGTGCTGGCCAGCCCCGTGGAGCACCACGCGGTGCTCGACGCGGTGTACTGGCTCGCCGACCACGAGGGCGCCGTCGTGGAGTGGCTGGAGGTCGACGCCCTCGGCCGGGTGCGGCCGGACGCGCTGCGCGCCGCGCTGGAGCGGGGCGCGGGCCCCGACGACGTGGCCCTGATCACCGTGATGTGGGCGAACAACGAGGTCGGCACCGTGTTGCCGGTCCCCGAGCTCGCCGCGGTCGCCCGGGAGTTCGGCGTGCCGATGCACTCCGACGCGGTGCAGGCGTTCGGCCAGGTCGCACTCGACTTCGCCGGCAGCGGCCTGGACGCGATGACGGTCACCGGGCACAAGGTGGGCGGCCCGTACGGCGTCGGCGCGCTGCTGCTGCGCCGCGAGGACACGCCCGTGCCGCTGCTGCACGGCGGCAGCCAGGAGCGCAGCCGGTCCGGCACCCTCGACGTGCCCGCGATCGCCGCGTTCGCCACCGCGGGCACCCTGGCGGCGGAGCGGCGCGCGGAGTTCGTCCGCCATGTCGGCGCGCTGCGGGACGAGTTGGTGCGCGGGGTGCTGGCGGCCGTCCCCGACGCGGTGCTCAACGGCGACCCCTCCCCCGCCGGGCGGCTCGCCGGCAACGCCCACTTCACGTTTCCGGGCTGTGAGGGCGACGTGCTGCTGCTCCTGCTCGACGCGCAGGGCATCGCCTGCTCCACCGGTTCCGCGTGCACCGCGGGCATCGCCCAGCCCAGCCACGTGCTGCTCGCGATGGGCAGGTCCGCGGCGGACGCCCGGGGCACCCTGCGGTTCTCCCTCGGGCACACCTCCACCGCCGAGGAGGTGGCGGCCCTGACCGGGGCGATCGGCCCCGCGGTGGAACGCGCCCGCGCCGCCGGCCGCACCTGACGCACCCGGCGCCCGGCCGCAGCGGGCACCCGGTCGCACCGGGCGCCCCCACCGGGCAGCCGGCCGCACCAGGGGCCCTCCCCGCCCCATGCCTCCGCCCCACGCCGCACGCCGGGCGCCCCTGCCCCGCCCGCCTTGGACCACCGCTCAGGACGCGCCCAGCGCCTCACTGCCGGCGGCCTTCGGCGCCCGCGGCCCGGGCACGCCCGGGCCGGCCCCCGCCGCGCTGTCCGCCCTCGGGCGGCGCCTGCCGCGGCGTTCCAGCGCCTCCGCGAGCTGGGAGAGGGCCGCGTTGACCACGACGTAGACCACCGTGACCGTGAGGTAGCTCTGCAGGAAGTCGTGCGTGTAGGAGCCCAGCACCTTGCCCTGGTTGAGGAGTTCGGGATAGCTGACGACGTATCCGAGGGTGGTGTCCTTGAGCAGGCTGACCAGTTGGGAGACCAGCGTGGGCACCACCAGGCGGACCGCCTGGGGCAGCACCACCAGCCACATCACCTGGCGGCGGCCCAGCCCGAGCGCGTGACCGGCCTCGGCCTGCCCGGGGTCCAGCGCGAGGACGCCGGCCCGGAAGACCTCCGCGAGCAGCGCCGAGGTGCACAGCACCACCGGGATGACCAGCTCCCAGAAGACCGGGAAGGTGTAGCCGGCCCGCGGGATGCCCATCAGGAAGACGTAGAGCACCAGCAGCAGCGGCACCGAGCGGAAGAGCTCGACGAAGCCGCCGGCCGCCAGCCGCAGCACCCGGTGCGGCGAGAGCCGGCCGAGCGCCAGCAGCGCCCCGGCCGGCAGCGCGATGAGCGCGGCCGTCCCCGCGGCCTTCAGCGTCCGCACCAGCCCCTGGAGCAGGAACCGCTGGTAGGGCCACTGCCCGAACGGCTGCCACCGGGTGCGGTCGAGCTGGCCGTGGCGCGCGAACTGGTGCAGGCCGAGCGCGATCAGCCCGGCGATGACCAGGACCGACAGGGCGGTGGCGGCGCGGATCCGGCGCCGGGCCCGCGGGCCGGGCGCGTCGAAGAGCACGCGGTTCGGTGCGGTCACCGGCGCACCGCCATCCGCTTCTGGAGCCGCCCGGCGAGCAGCGCGACCGTCAGGGTGACCAGCACGTAGCCGGCCGTGGCGAGCAGGAACGTCGGCACCGGCTCGTCGTACTGCAGGTCCAGCCACTGCGTGCGGCCGATGAGTTCGCTGACGCCGACCGCCGCGCCCAGGGAGGAGGAGAGCACCACGCCGATGAAGATGTTCGCCAGCGGCTGGACCATGGTGCGGAACGCCTGCGGGAGGATCACCAGGGCCAGCGACTGCCCGAAGGTCATCCCGATCGCGCGGGCCGCCTCCGCCTGCCCGACCGGGACCGCGTTGATCCCGGCCCGCACCGCCTCGCAGACGTAGGCGGCGAAGTACAGCGCCAGGCAGACCGCCTCGGAGGTGAACAGCGAGTAGGTGATGCCGGCGTCGGGCAGGCCGAAGACGAACAGCACCAGGAACGCCAGCAGCGGCACGTTGCGGAACACCTCGACGTACAGAGTGCCGACCACCCGCAGCGGGAGCACCGGGCCGACCCGCATCACCGTCAGGAGGGTGCCGAGGACCACCGCGCCGGCGAAGCCGAGCAGGGACAGCTCCAGGGTGGTGCCGAGCCCGCCCGCGAGATAACCGATGTGTGCGACGACCTCACGCATGGCAGGCCGTCAGGAGCCGTCGGCGGAGCCGATGGTGGGCGGCGCGGGCGGCGAGCCGGCCACCTTGGTGCCGATCGTGGCCTTCCACAGCCTGGCCCACTCGCCGTCGGCGTAGATCGTCTTCAGCCAGGCGTTGACGAACGCCTTCGCCTCCGGGTCGCCCTTGGGCAGCCCGATGCCGTACGGCTCCTGGGTGAACGGCTGCCCGACGACCTTCAGCGCCGGGTCGTTGGCCACGTCGCCCAGCAGGATGCCCTGGTCCAGCACGTAGGCGTCGGCCCGTCCCTGCTTGACCGCGGCCACGCACTCGCCGTCCTCCTGGAAGAGCAACGTCTTGGCCTTCGGCGCGAACTTCCGCAGGTCCAGCGCGGCCGTGGAGTTGCCCTCGGTGGCGACCGTCCTGCCGTTCAGGTCGGCCGGCTCGGTGATCGTGCTGTTGCCCGCCTTGACCAGGATCGCGTCGCCCGACTCGTAGTACGGCCCGGCGAAGGCGATCTTCCGGGCGCGCTGCGGGGTGATGGTGTACGTGGCGAACACCGCGTCCACGGTGCCGTTCTGCAGCATGGTCTCGCGGGTGTCCACGGTGACCAGGGAGAGCTTCGTGGACGGCTTTCCGGTGACGTACTTCGCCAGCATCTGCGACAGTCCGGCGTCGAAGCCCTCCAACTGGCCGCTGACCGGGTTGCGCTGGGAGAACATCGCGGAGGAGTCGGTGCCGCCGACCAGCAGGGTGCCGCGCTTCCTGACCTTCGCCATCCAGGAGCCGGCGGTGATCGCGGAGGCCGGGGCGACCGGGGCGGCGGCGACCACCTGCGCCTGGGTGAGCGCCGACGGCTTCCCCGCGCCCGGGGCGCCGCCGGCCGGCGGCAGCGAGGAGCCGCCGCCACCACCGCAGGCGGTCAGCACGCCGGCCAGGGCGAGCACCGCGCCGGCCGCGGCCCCCCGGCGCCTGCGGCCCCGTCCGGCGCCTTCTCCGTCTCCGTGCTCCGACCGGTTGCCGTTCTTCTGGGGGACCATGGATCTCCTTCGGTACGGGTGGGCTGGCCGGCGTCTCGCCTCGGGCGTCAGGCGTCAGTGCCGGAGGATGGTGGAGAGGAAGTCGCGGGCGCGCTCGGTGCGCGGATCGGTGAAGAACGCCTCGGGTGTGCCGGTCTCGACGACCTGGCCGGCGTCCATGAACACCACCCGGTCGGCGGCCCGGCGGGCGAACCCCATCTCGTGGGTGACGGCGACCATCGTCATGCCGTCGCGGGCGAGGCCGACCATCACGTCGAGCACCTCCCGGATCATCTCCGGGTCGAGTGCCGAGGTCGGCTCGTCGAAGAGCATCAGCTTGGGGTGCATGGCCAACGCGCGGGCGATGGCGACGCGTTGCTGCTGACCGCCGGACAGCTCCGCGGGGTGCCGGGACTCCTTGTCGGCCACGCCCACCCGCTCCAGCAGTGCCCGCGCCTCCTCGACCGCCCTGCTCCGGGGCACCTTGCGCACCCGGGTCGGGCCGAGCACCACGTTCTCCAGCACGGTCTTGTGCGCGAACAGGTTGAACGACTGGAAGACCATCCCGACGTCGGCCCGCAGCGCCGCCAACGCGGCGCCCTCCTGCGGCAGTTCGCGGCCGTCGAAGACGATCCGGCCGGAGTCGACCGTCTCCAGCCGGTTGACGCAGCGGCACAGCGTGGACTTGCCGGAGCCGGACGCGCCGAGCACGACGACGACCTCGCCCTCGTGCACGTCCAGGTCCACGTCGCGCAGCGCGACGAAGTCGCCGAACCGCTTGCTCACCGCCTCGATGCTCAGCAGCACCCTCCCGGTCCCACCGCTGCCGCCGGCCGGTCCGCCGTCCGGAGTCCCTTGCGCGTCTTCGACCATGCCCTTGACGATAGGGGGCGGCGTGGCGGAACAGTAGCCGCCGCCGCGTCATCGCACGGCGGGCTCCGGACGCCGGTCGTCGGCGTTCTCCGGGTGGTGGCAGGCGACTTGGTGGCCGGGGGCGAGCTCGACCAGCGGCGGCTGCTCGGTCGTGCACACCTGTGTCGCCTTCCAGCAGCGGGTGTGGAAGCGGCAGCCGGCCGGCGGCGAGATCGGCGAGGGCACGTCGCCGGTGAGCAGGATGCGGCCGTTGCTGCTGACCGGGGCGGCCGCCGTCCGCGCCGCCTCCGCGCCGTCGCCGCCGTCCGTGGGGGCGTCCGCGCCGTCCGCGGCGGGGGCCGCCGGCGTCAGCGTGCGCCGGTTGCGCCGCTTCGGGTCCGGCACCGGCACCGCGGACAGCAGCGCGGTGGTGTACGGGTGGAACGGGGTGCTGTACAGCGTCTCCCGGTCGGCCAGTTCCACCACCTTGCCGAGGTACATCACCGCGATCCGGTCCGAGACGTGCCGGATCACCGACAGGTCGTGCGCGATGATCACGTAGGTCAGGCCCAGTTCGGACTGGAGGTCGTCCAGCAGGTTGACCACCTGCGCCTGGATCGACACGTCCAGCGCGGAGACCGGCTCGTCGGCGACCACCAGCTTCGGGCGCAGCGCCAGCGCCCGGGCGATGCCGATCCGCTGCCGCTGCCCGCCGGAGAACTCGTGCGGGTAGCGGTTGTAGTGCTCGGGGCTGAGGCCGACCAGCTCCAGCAGCCCCTGCACCTCCTTCTTCACGCCGTTGTCGGTGGCGACCTTCTGGAGCCGGAAAGGCGTGCCGACGATGGTGCCGACGGTGTGCCGCGGGTTGAGCGACGAGTACGGGTCCTGGAAGATCATCTGCACGTCGCGGCGCAGCGGGCGCATCTCGCCGGTGCTCAGGTGCGTGATGTCCCGGCCGTCGAACTCGATGGACCCGCCGGTCGGTTCGAGCAGCCGGGTGATCAGCCGGCCCATGGTGGACTTGCCGCAGCCGGACTCGCCGACCACGCCCAGCGTCTCGCCCGCGTTGACCTGGAAGTCGATGCCGTCCACCGCCTGCACCGCGCCGACCTGGCGGCGCAGCAGGCCCTTGGTGATCGGGAAGTGCTTGGTCAGCCCGGTGACCGTCAGCAGCGGTTCCCCGGTCGGTTTGCGGGGCGCGGGGGTACGCGGCTGCGGCTCGGTGCCGGCGGCCGGTCCGCCCTTGTCCAGCGAGGTCTGCTCCGCCACGGTCCCGTCCCGGCCCTTCCCGGCCGCCGCTTCCCGGCCCTGTCCCTGCTCCTGCTCCTGGCTCTTCACAGCTTCGGCTCGATCTCCTCGGTCCAGATCCTGACCCGCTCCTCGTCGCCGAGGTGGCAGGCCGCCACGTGGCCGTCCGCGACCTCGCGCAGTTCGGGCACCTCGGTCTCGGAGGCGCCGCCGGTCAGGCCGGCGTACGGGCAGCGCGGGTGGAAGGCGCAGCCGGTCGGCACGTTGATCAGGCTGGGCGGCGAGCCCTTGACCGGGTTGAGCCGGTCGGTGCGCTCCCGGTCCAGCCGCGGCATGGAGCCCAGCAGGCCCCAGGTGTAGGGATGTCGGGGCTGGCTGAAGAGCTTCTCCGCGGTGCCGCGCTCGATCACCCGGCCGGCGTACATCACCAGCAGGTCGTCGGCGACCTCGGCGACCACGCCCAGGTCGTGGGTGATCATGATGACCGCGGAGCCGAACTCCTGCTGGAGGTCGCGGATCAGGTCGAGGATCTGCGCCTGCACGGTGACGTCGAGCGCGGTGGTCGGCTCGTCGGCGATGAGCAGTTCGGGGTTGTTCACCAGCGCCATCGCGATCATCGCGCGCTGCCGCATGCCGCCGGAGAACTGGTGCGGGTAGTCCCGGAAGCGCTTGCGCGGCTCGGGGATGCCGACCCGGTCCAGCATCTCCACGGCCCGCTCGGCGGCGACCTTCCTGGTCACCGTGTGGTGCACCCGGTACGCCTCGACGATCTGGTTGCCGATCGAGTAGTACGGGTGCATCGCCGACAGCGGGTCCTGGAAGATCATCGCCATCTTGCGGCCGCGCAGCCGCCGGACCGCGTCCGGCGGGGCCCCGACCAGTTCCTCGCCGTCGAGCCATACCTCGCCGGAGATCCGGGCCCGCGCGGTGCGGTGCAGGCCCATGATGCCCAGCGACGTGACGGACTTGCCCGACCCGGACTCGCCGACGATGCCGAGGGTGCGGCCGCGCGGCAGGTCGAAGCTGAGGCCGTCGACCGACTTCACCAGGCCGTCGTCGGTGTCGAAGTGGATGCGCAGGTCGCGCACCGACAGGTACGCGTCCTGGGCGGCGGCCGGTTCTCCGGGGGCTTTCAGCAGCCTGTCGGCGGAACTCACGAGTACCTCACGCGGGGGTCGAGGACGGCGTAGGCGAGGTCCACCAGCAGGTTGCAGACCACGACGAAGAAGGCGACCACCAAGGTCACGGCCATCACGATGGGCAGGTCGTTGGCGGTCACGCCCTGGATGGCGTAGGCGCCCATGCCCGGCAGCGAGAAGACCTGCTCGGTGATGACCGCGCCGCCGACCAGCAGCCCGAAGTCCATGCCGAAGATGGTCACGATCGGGGTGAGGGTGGAGCGCAGCGCGTGCTTGACCACCACGTCGCGCTCGCGCAGGCCCTTGGCGCGCGCGGTGCGGATGTAGTCCTCGCCCATCGTCTCCAGCATGCCCGCCCGGGTCAGCCGGGCGTACAGGGCGGAGTACAGGAAGGCCAGGCTGCACCAGGGCACCAGCAGGTTCCACGCCCAGTCGGCGGGGTTGTCGGTGAACGACACGTAGCTCATGCCGTTGCTCCACAGCGGCCACTGCACGGTGAAGACGCTCAGCGCGAGGATGCCGGTGAAGAAGATCGGCAGCGAGACGCCCATCAGGGCCACGCCCATCGACAGCCGGTCGATGATGCTGCCGCGCTTGAGGGCGGAGACCACGCCGACCGCCACGCCGGTGACCACCCAGATCACCGCGGCGCCGATCGCCAGCGAGAAGGTCACCGGGATGCGGGACTTGAGCTGCGGCCACACCTCGACGTGGCTCTTGAACGAGTACCCGAAGCAGGGGGCGTTGCAGTGCACCGGGTCGGGGCCGTAGTGGTAGTCGGCGCCGGCCACCAGCCCCTTGAGGAAGTGCCAGTACTGCTCGTACAGCGGCAGGTCGAAACCGAGGTTCCTCTTGATCGCCGCGACGGCCGCCGGGTTGGCGTCCTTGCCCACATACTGCGTGGCGAGCTGGGTGGTGGTCTGGCCGCCGATGCGGGGGACGAGGAAGAAGATCGCGAAGGTGATCATGCTGACCACCAGGAGGAGCACGATCGCGGCGAACACGCGACGGATGAAGTAAGCGGTCACGGCCGTTCCGGCTGGCGTCCGCCCGGCCCGGATCGCGGGCCGGGCCGGGCGGACGCCGGAGCCTTCACCTGCCTTTCGGTGCGTAGGGGCCTTGCGGCTACTTCGAGGAACCCATCAGCAGGAAGTCGTACATGCCCAGGTACGCCTGGGTGACCGTCACGTTGGTGGCGGAACTCGGGCGGTAGAGCAGGTTCTTGCGGTAGATCAGCGGCACCACGGAGGCGTTCTGCATGACCATCTTGTCGATGTCGCCCCACGCCTTGGTGCGGGCGGCGGCGTCGGTGTTGGAGATCGCCGAGGCCAGCGCCTGGTTGATCTTCGGGTCGTTGAGCTCCATGAGGTTGTTGCCGCCGGACGGCTTGATCGCGCCGCCGTCGACGATCTGGTCCAGGAAGCCGTAGCCGGTCGGCCAGTCGGCGCCCCACGCCATCATCATCATGCCGACGTCGTGCGAGTGCACGTAGTCCGGGACGCCCGCGTAGTTGGAGAAGTACTTGTCCGACGGGAAGGTCTTGATGTTGACGGTGATGCCGACCTTCTTCAGCGCCGCCTGGATGGCGGTGGCGCCGTCGACCTCGGGCTGCCGGTCACTGCGCGCGGTGAGCGTGGTGGTGAAGCCGTTCGGCTTGCCGCACGCCGCCAGCGCCGCCTTGGCCTTGGCCACGTCGCCGTTGTTGCCGGCCGTCGGGTACTCGTCGAACTTGGTGTAGCCGTTCACCGACGGCGGCAGCAGGGTGCTGGCGACGTCGCCCTTGACCGCGCCGCCCTCGGCGTTGACCACCGAGGTCTTGTCGACCGCGTACTGCACCGCCTTGCGGCACTCGATGTTGTCGAACGGCGCCACGTGCAGGTTGAGCGCCATGTACGAGGTGGCGCCGGCGATCGCGTCGTCGGTGTGCGAGAGCTGGTTCTTGTTGCCCAGGATCTTCGACTGCGTCTCGGCCTCGACCCCGGTGCCCTGGAGGTCGACGGTGAGGTTGTTCGCCATCAGGTCGTTGTCGATGGTGCGCTGGTTGATGTTGAACTTCAGCACGTACTTGTCGGGCAGCGCGGTGCGGATCGGGTCGGTGGCCTTGCTCCACTCCGGGTTGCGCACCAGCGTGGCGCCCTTGCCCTCGGAGTAGGACGCGAACTTGTACGGGCCGGTCGACTGGATGTGCTGCACGTAGGTGGCGCCGGTGTCCTTGGACTGCTCGACCGGGGCGGTCTGCGAGAAGGTCGCCAGGTAGTCGAAGTCGGCGAACGGCTTCGACAGGTGGAAGACGATCGTCTGGTTGTCAGGCGTCTCTATGGACGCCAGCCCGTTCGCGCTCTTGTCCTTGTACGGACCCTGGTAACTGGCGTCGTCGGCCAGGTAGCTCTTGAAGTACACCGGGCCGTTGGACATCACCTCGGGCGCGAAGTTGCTGCGCTCGATCGCGTACTTGACGTCCTTGGAGGTCACCGGGGTGCCGTCCTGGAACTTCACCCCGGTGCGCAGGTGGTACGTCCAGGTCTTCGCGTCGGGGCTGGAGGTGCCGAGCCCGGTCGCCAGGTCGGGGACCACCGTCAGGCCCGCCTTGCCGGCGGCCGGCTTGAAGGTCAGCAGCGTGCGGGCGTAGAGCCGGGAGAAGTCCTGTACCCAGCCGTAGTAGGTGTTGCCCGGGTCGAGCGAGTCGGGGCCGCTGGAGTGGTCGGCCGTGACCGTGCCGCCCTTCTTGGTCGACGCGTTGACGATCGACGTCAGCGCCTGGTCCTTCTTGCCCGAGGCCTTGCTACCGCCCGAGCCGCCGCAGGCGGACACGCCGAGTGCCATCGCCAAGCAGAGCGCGAGAGCGGAGGTCACCTTTCTGGTGTTCATACCGGGTTACGCCCCTCACTTCCTATTGAGTCGCCGGGTCGGCCGTGGATCGCCGCACGGCACACGCGGTGCCACCCGGGGTCGATGGGTATCCCTGCGGGATCACTTGCTGCGCGGGTCCAGGGCGTCCCGCAACCCGTCGCCGAACAGGTTGAAGGCCAGCACCGTGATGAAGATCGCCAGGCCGGGCACGAACATGTACTGCGGGTCGGACTGGTAGACGTCGACCGCGCTGGTCAACATGCCGCCCCAGGACGCCTGCGGCGGCGCGATGCCGACCCCGAGGAAGCTCAGCGCGGCCTCGAACAGGATGTTGGTGGGGATCAGCAGGGTGGAGTAGACGAGGATCGGCGCCACCAGGTTCGGCAGCAGCTCGCGGAAGAGGATGAACGGCCCGCGCGCGCCCATGCCGCGGGCGGCGTCCACGAACTCGCGCTCGCGCAGGCTCAGGGTCTGGCCGCGGACGATCCGGCCCATGTAGGGCCAGTTGAAGAACCCGATCACGAAGATCAGCACGCAGATCCGCAGCGGCAGCCCGCTCAGCCCGAACGCGCCGTCCTGGAGCGAGGCGGAGATGGAGATGGCGAACAGCAGCAGCGGGAAGGCGAGGAAGACGTCCATCAGCCGGCTGATCAGGCTGTCCACCCAGCCGCCGTAGTAGCCGGCGATGACGCCGAGCACGGTGCCGATCACGTTGGACAGCACGGTGGCGCCGGTGGCCACCAGCATGGAGATCCAGGAGCCCTCGATGATCCGGGCGAGGATGTCGCGGCCGAACTTCGGGTCCACGCCCAGCGGGTGGGACCAGCTCATGCCGCCCCAGCCGCCCTTGGGCGACAGCAGTTCGGGGTCGACGAGGTTCTGGTGGAAGGCGTTGGGATCGAGGTTGAAGACCATCTCGATCGGCTTGGCGAGGATCGCCAGCAGCACCAGCAGGACCACCACGACGCCGCCGGCCATCGCGACCTTGTCGCGTCTGAGCCGGCTCCAGGCGATCTGTCCGAGCGAGCGGCCCTCGATCATGCCTCGCCCGGCCCCGCTGAGGACGGCCTCCGGATGCGCCTCGGCCTGTCCGGAGGTGGTCTCGATAGGTGCGGTCATGGCGTTTTGCCGACCCCTCTCGCCGGTGGGTGACCGGCGCGCGCCCGCCGCTGTAGCGGCTTCCTCGTCACTTGGTGCTCGTGGTGCGTCAGTTGCGGGCGGCGCTGCGGTCACCCACAGTGAACGCCCTTCGTGATCACGCGTGCGACGTGCGTATCCACTACGCGCGTTGCGGTTGGGACATGTCAACGCCAAGGCGTCTTGCCGCTGGATTCTTCTTCCGGTTGGCGATCACCCGCCAGACCTGACGGAGAAGGGATGCGCAACTGTGATGTGGGCGGTTCTTTCCTCGTTACCGACGCGTACCACGGGGTACGGTCACGAGATGGACGAACGGCTGCGCGCGGTCTGCGACCTGATGATGCCCCAGGCCCGCGAGATGTCGGGCCTGCACGAGTACGACGGCCGCGTGCAGGACCTCTCCCCCGAGGGGGTGCGCGCCGGCCTGGCCGCGATGGACCGCGCCGCCCGGGGCTCCGGACCGCTCGAAGATCCGCACGACGAAGCCCACTTGGCGGTCTTCGAGGAGTCACTGCGCGTGCAGTACGGCGAGCTCGAACTGCACCGCCGCGACCCCTACCCGCACCTGTCCAACCTCGAACTCGCCTGCTACGACCGGGAGTACGCCCCACGCGCGGACCGGGCCAGGGCCCGCCGGGAGCACCTGGCGCGCTGGCCGGACGCCGTGGACGCCGCCCTCTCCGCGCTGGACCGGGTACGGGCGCCGGTCGCGGAGGCGCTGCTCGGTCCGGTGCTCGGACTCGCCGCCGACCTGGACCCGGACGCCGACGGGGTGGAGCGGGCCGCGCTGCGCGCGCACGGGCGGCTGGTCGACCACGTCCGGGACGTCGCCGAGCACGGCGACCCGGACCCGCGGCTCGGCGGCCGGGCGCTGGCCGCCCTGATGGGCGCTCAGGAGGGCCTGCGGGTGGATCTCACCGAGCTGGCCGGGCGGGCCGACAGGGAGCGGGTCCGGCTCACCGAACTGCTCACCGACGCCTGCCGGCTGCTGGACCCGCGCAGCGGCGTGGACGATCTGCTGCCCGGCCTGCTCGCCGACCACCCGGACGCCGACGGCGTCATCGCCGAGGCCGCGCGGCTGACCGACGAGGTCATCGAGTTCACCCGGGAGCGGGGCCTGGCGCCCCACGTGGACGGCGAGTGCCTGGTCGGTCCGGCGCCCCCTTCGCGGCGGTGGGCGATGGCCATGATGACCTGGTCGGCCCCCGCCGAGGCCGACGCGCCGTCCTGGTACCACGTGACGCCGCCCGACGCGGACTGGCCGGAGAACGAGCGCGAGGAGTGGCTGACCGTCTTCAGCCGCACCAGCCTGCCGTCCATCACCCTCCACGAGGTCGCGCCCGGGCACTTCGCGCACGGCCGCGCGCTGCGCCGGGCGCCCTCACCGGTGCGCCGGCTCCTGCACAGCCTCTCCTTCTCCGAGGGCTGGGCCCACTACGTGGAGGAGGTCTGCCTCGACGAGGGGTTCCGCGCCCGCGACCCCCGGTTCGCGATCGGCGTGGCCCTCGAAGCGCTGGTCCGGGTCACCCGGCTCACCTGCGCGATCGGATTGCACACGGGTGCGCTGTCGCTCGACGAGGCCGCGCGGTACTTCGTGCGCGACGCCCACCTGTCGCCGGCGGCGGCCTCGGCGGAGGCGCGGCGCGGCACCTTCGACGCCGGGTACGGCCGCTACACCTGGGGCAAGCTGGAGATCCAGCGGGTGCGGCGGCGCGCGGAGCGGGAGTGGGGAGCGGACTTCACGCTCCCCCGCTTCCACGGCGCCCTGATGCGGTTGGGCAGCCCGCCCCTGGGACTGCTCGACGCCGTGGTCCCCCCGCCCGGGCCCACCCGGTGAGCGCCCGTGTCCCCCGCTGGACGGACCGCCCGCCGGTGGACGCGCCCGCCGCCCGCCCGGCTCAGCGGTCGAAGAAGGGGCGGCCGAACGTCCGCATCCACAGGGCCACGGGGTCGTACGGGTCGGCCATCGCCACCGTGGAGACGGCCACCCCGTCGGGCACTCCGCCCACGGCCTGCTGCATCATCAGCCGCACCGACTCCACGGCCTGCCCGGCCCCCTCGTACAGCTCCACCCCGATCGCGAGGTAGGGCTCGCCGAGCACCGGCTGCACCCACGCCTGGCGCAGCGCCCGCACCGCGGAGGTACGGTGCGCCGCCTGCGCGAGCAACGCGTAGAACTGCGGCATCTGGAGCGAGGGCTCGCCGATCTGGAGCGGCCCGGCGGGCAGCAGGTCCAGCCCGACCGCGATCCGGCGCAGGTCCGCCCACGGGACGCCGATCCCGCCGCCGGCCGCGTGCGGGTTGAGCCACAGCCCCGAGCGGTCCGGGTAGAGGGTCCGCGCGATGTCCCGCCCGGAGACCACCTCGTGCTCGCGGTTCCACCCGCTGGCGGCCAGCTCGCGCGGCGAGGTGAAGCACGGCGCGTAGCCGTACCCGTCGATCTCCATCGTGCCGTACTGCGCGTCGGGCGCGCCGGAGCTGCCGTGCCACAGCAGCATCCACACCTGGCCCTCGGCGAGCGACGCGAGCAGGTTCTCGTAGGCGTCGAACCGGCCGGGTGCCACCTGGAGCAGCATCTGCTCCACATGGCCGGCCTGCGCCGCACCGCCTTGCGCGCCCGCGATCACGTGGGACCGCCCCTTTCCCCTCGTACAGCTCTTCGCACGACATCAAACCAGGTCGAGTGTGCCCAGCGGTATGGCGACCGACTCAAGCGGAACCGGCTATAGACCGGCTATACGGCCGTTGAACGGACGCGGCGGGCGGCTTCAGTCGCGGGCGAAGAACGGCTGCACCGTCTCCAGCATCCAGTCCCCCACCGGGTCCTGCGCCACGTCCAGCAGGATCAGGTGCACCGGCCAGGGGGGCTGCGCCGCGCCCAGCGCCCGGCCGAGCGCGTCCATCGCGGCGGCCCGGTCCTCCTCGGTCCAGCCGTCGAGTTCCACGCCGACGAACAGGGCGGGCGGCTCCTCCTCGACGACGGCCAGGGCCCGCCGTGCGGTGAGCACCACCGGGGTGACCGCGAACTCGCCGGCCGCGGCGGCCAGGAAGTCCACCGGCTCGGCGTCGTGGTCCGGCTCCCACAGCCGCACCCGGGCACCGGACGGCGCGTCGCCGCCGCGTACCCCGGCGAACGCCGGGGCCCGCTCGCCCGGCGCCGGCCGGCACAGCTCGGCCACCGCGGCGGGGGGCAGCGGCACCCCGACCGCGCCGCCGGGGTTGACCGCGATCCCCACCAGCGGCGGCAGCCCGCGGGCGAACTCGTGCACCGGCGCGACCGTGCAGGACATGCCGTCCGCGGCCTGCCGGAACTGCTGCTCGGAGCTGAACACCGGGACGTAGGGCGCGCCGCCGAGCACGACGGTCGGCAGGTCGAGGTCGGCCGCGTCGGGCGAGCCGCCGTTCGGCAGCGGCACCCACACCCGGGACCGGCCGAGCACCTCCAGCAGCCTGGGCGTGGCCGACGGGTTGCCGAGGCTGGCGGCCAGCACCTCTTCCAGCTCGTTGGCCGGCCATATGTACGGCGCCGGATTCTCCATGTCCACCCTTGTCCGCCCGAGTACCGCGTCTTTTGCGTCGTGCCCGGGAAACCCTAACCGCTGCCGGGGGCCGAGCACCCTGGGCATGCAATGATGAGTGCCACAACTTGCATACCGGCCGTTCGAGGCCGCGCGGGAGAGTCCCGGACCGGCGCACGCGACCAGCTCGCGGGCGGTGGACCGGGCGCCGAAGGAGCAAGCCCTCCCTTGAATCTCTCAGGCACAGATACCGCGCGGGCGAGGCAGATCTGAAAAGCGGCGGAGCCGTCGGCGCACCCCTGTCGGGTGCGTGCGGCCCCGCCCACCCAAGGTGCAAACCGGGGCCCGCGCGTGCGGGGGTTCACGGTGAACCTCTCAGGTTCCGATGACAGATGGGGAGTGTCCGATCTGTCGTCCCCTCCTCTTCCCGAGACCGAGCCTGGGAGCCTGTCACCGATGAGCGAACCCCGTCGTACCGCGCTCGACGCCCTGCACCGTGCCCTCGGCGCGACCATGACCGACTTCGCGGGCTGGGACATGCCGCTGCGCTACGCCAGCGAGCGCGAGGAGCACCAGGCCGTGCGCACCCGGGCCGGCCTGTTCGACCTGTCGCACATGGGCGAGATCACCGTGACGGGTCCGCAGGCGGGCGAGGCGCTCGACCACGCCCTGGTCGGCCACCTGTCCGCGCTGGCGGTGGGCCGGGCCCGCTACACGATGATCTGCGCGCCCGACGGCGGCATCCTCGACGACCTGATCGTGTACCGGCTCGGCGAGCAGGAGTTCATGGTCGTCGCCAACGCCTCCAACGCGCAGACGGTGCTCGACGCGGTCGCGCTGCGGGCGGCCGGGTACGACGCGCGGGTCCGCGACGACCGCGAGGCGTACGCGCTGCTGGCGGTCCAGGGCCCGCAGGCCCCGGCGATCATGAAGGCGGTGACCGACGCCGACCTGGACGGGCTGAAGTACTACGCCGGCCTGCCCGGCACGGTGGCCGGGGTGCAGGCGCTGATCGCCCGTACCGGCTACACCGGTGAGGACGGCTTCGAGTTGTTCGTGGCGCCGGCCGACGCCGAGCGGCTGTGGCAGGCGCTGACCGCGGCCGGCGAGGCGTCGGGGCTGGTGCCGTGCGGGCTGTCCTGCCGGGACACGCTGCGCCTGGAGGCCGGCATGCCGCTGTACGGCCACGAGCTGACCGCCTCGGTGACGCCGTTCGACGCCGGGCTGGGCCGGGTGGTCAAGTTCGACAAGCCCGGGGACTTCGTCGGGCGCACCGCGCTGGGCGCCGCCGCCGAGCGGGCCGCCGACCTGCCGCCGCGCAAGCTCGTCGGGCTGGTCGCGCAGGGCCGCCGGGTGCCGCGGGCCGGCTACCCGGTGACCGACGCGTCGGGCGCGGTGATCGGCGAGGTCACCTCGGGCGCCCCGTCGCCGACCCTGGGCAGGCCGATCGCGATGGCGTACGTGGACGCGGCGCACGCGGCGCCCGGCACCCCGGGGGTCGCGGTGGACATCCGCGGGTCGAAGGAGCCGTACGACGTCGTGGCGCTGCCGTTCTACCGGCGCGAGCGCTGAGCGCGACCGCTGGGAGCGTCCGGGCATGGCCCGCGGGTGTGGCCGGGCATGGCCTCGGTGCCTGGCCCGGCACCTGAGGGCCCCTGCGCCTGGCCCCGCCCCCTGTGACAACGGGGCGGACGCCCGCCCCCGCCCCGTTCCCCTACCTTTCCGTTTGCCGTGCCGCGCACGCGAGCACCCCTGTCGATCCGGGAGAATCCAGCCATGAGCATCAACCCTGAGCAGCTTCGTTACAGCAAGGAGCACGAGTGGCTCTCCGCCCCCGCCGACGGCGCGGCCACCGTGGGCATCACCTCGCACGCCGCCGACGCGCTCGGTGACGTGGTCTTCGTCCAGCTCCCCGAGGTGGGCGCCACGGTGACCGCGGGCGAGACCTGCGGCGAGCTGGAGTCCACCAAGTCGGTCAGCGACCTGTACTCGCCGGTGGGCGGCGAGGTCACCGAGGTGAACCAGGACGTCGTCGACGACCCGTCACTGGTGAACTCCGCCCCCTTCGAGGGCGGCTGGCTGTTCCGGGTGAAGGTGGCCGACGAGCCGTCCGACCTGCTGTCCGCCGCCGAGTACGACGCCTTCATCGAGAACTGAGGGACCCGCGATGTCGCTGCTGAACCAGTCCCTGCACGCCTTCGACCCCGACGTGGCGGCCGCGGTCGACGCCGAGCTCAACCGCCAGCAGTCCACGCTGGAGATGATCGCGTCCGAGAACTTCGCCCCGGTCGCCGTGCTGGAGGCCCAGGGCTCGGTGCTGACCAACAAGTACGCGGAGGGCTACCCGGGCCGCCGCTACTACGGCGGCTGCGAACACGTCGACGTGATCGAGCAGCTCGCCATCGACCGGGTCAAGGCGCTGTTCGGCGCCGAGTCGGCGAACGTGCAGCCGCACTCCGGCGCCCAGGCGAACGCCGCCGCGATGTTCGCCCTGCTCAAGCCGGGCGACACCATCCTCGGCCTGGACCTGGCGCACGGCGGGCACCTGACCCACGGCATGAAGATCAACTTCTCCGGCAAGCTCTACAAGGTGGCCGCCTACCACGTGGACGCCGAGACCAGCCGGGTCGACATGGCCGAGGTCGAGCGGCTGGCCAAGGAGCACCGCCCGCAGCTCATCGTGGCCGGCTGGTCCGCCTACCCGCGGCAGCTCGACTTCGCGGAGTTCCGCCGGATCGCCGACGAGGTCGGCGCGTACCTGATGGTGGACATGGCGCACTTCGCCGGCCTGGTCGCCGCCGGGCTGCACCCCTCCCCCGTGCCGTACGCCGACGTGGTCACCACCACGACCCACAAGACGCTCGGCGGGCCGCGCGGCGGGGTGATCCTGGCCAGGGCGGACCTCGCCAAGAAGATCAACTCGGCGGTCTTCCCGGGGCAGCAGGGCGGCCCGCTGGAGCACGTGATCGCGGCGAAGGCGGTGGCGTTCAAGGCCGCGGCCACCGACGAGTTCAAGGACCGCCAGGCCCGCACGCTGGAAGGCGCGAAGATCCTCGCCGACCGGCTGGCCCGGCCCGACGTGGCGGAGCTCGGCGTCTCCGTGCTCTCCGGGGGCACCGACGTGCACCTGGTCCTGGTCGACCTGCGCAACTCCGCGCTCGACGGCCAGCAGGCCGAGGACCGGCTGCACACGGTCGGCATCACCGTCAACCGCAACGCGGTCCCGAACGACCCGCGGCCCCCGATGGTCACCTCGGGCCTGCGGATCGGCACGCCCGCGCTGGCCACGCGGGGCTTCGGCGCCGACGACTTCCGGGAGGTCGCCGACATCATCGCGGCGACCCTCACCGCGTCGCCGGCCTTCCCGCCGTCGGAGAGCGCGCCCCTGCGCAAGCGGGTCACCGCGCTGGCCGACAAGCACCCGCTGTACCCGGCGCTGTAGCCGGCGGCCGGTCCGTGGGCCGCCTCACCCCGCTCCGCGTCGTCGCGGACGCCTCGCGCGTGCGAAGCTCGGGGGGAGGGGCGGACCCGGACCGGCGTCCGTGCCGGACGTGTCCGGCGTGCGGCGCGACCGATCCGGACGCACCCGACGCGGCGCCCGATCCGGACGCACCCGACGCGGCGCGCCCCACCCGGGCGCACCCGCCGCACCTGCCCGCCGGGCGCGGCCGCAGCACCACCCCGCGGACAACGGCGTCCGCGATACCCAGGAGCTAGGAACCCGTGGCAATCTCCGTCTTCGACCTGTTCTCCATCGGCATAGGGCCCTCCAGCTCGCACACCGTCGGCCCGATGCGGGCGGCGAACATCTTCGTGCACCGCCTGAAGAACGAGGCGCTGCTCGCGCACACCGCCTCCGTCCGGGCCGAGCTGTTCGGCTCGCTCGGCGCCACCGGCCACGGCCACGGCACCCCGAAGGCGGTGCTGCTCGGGCTGTCCGGCCACGCGCCGCGCACCGTGGACGTCGAGACGGCCGACGACGAGGTCGCCCGGATCCGCGCGGAACGCCGGCTGGCCCTGCTGGGCACCCACGAGATCGCGTTCGACCCCGACGCCGACCTGGTGCTGCACCGGCGCCGCTCGCTGCCCTACCACGCCAACGGGATGACGCTGTCCGCCCGCGACGAGGCGGGCGAGGTGCTGCTGGCGAAGACGTACTACTCGGTGGGCGGCGGCTTCGTGGTGGACGAGGACGCCGTCGGCGAGGACCGGATCAAGCTGGACGACACGGTGCTGCGGCACCCCTTCCGCACCGGCGACGAGCTGCTGCGGCTGTCCCGGGAGACCGGGCTGTCGATCTCCGCGCTGATGATGGAGAACGAGAAGGCGTGGCGCAGCGAGGCGGACATCCGGGCCGGCCTGCTGGAGATCTGGCAGGTGATGCGGGCGTGCGTGGAGCGCGGCATGAGCCGGGAGGGCATCCTGCCCGGCGGCCTGAAGGTGCGCCGCCGCGCCGCGCAGTCCGCCCGCCAGCTACGGGCCGAGGGCGACCCGTCCACCCGTGCGATGGAGTGGATCACCCTGTACGCGATGGCGGTCAACGAGGAGAACGCGGCGGGCGGGCGCGTGGTCACCGCCCCCACGAACGGCGCCGCCGGGATCATCCCGGCCGTCCTGCACTACTACCTGGCGTTCGTCTGCTCGCCGGCCACGTCCGCCGCCGACCGGGACGACGCGGTGGTCCGCTTCCTGCTGGCCGCGGGGGCGATCGGGATGCTCTTCAAGGAGAACGCCTCGATCTCCGGCGCCGAGGTCGGCTGCCAGGGCGAGGTCGGCTCCGCCTGCTCGATGGCCGCGGGCGGCCTCGCGGAGGTCCTCGGGCTCACCCCCGAGCAGGTCGAGAACGCGGCCGAGATCGGCATGGAGCACAACCTCGGCCTCACCTGCGACCCCGTGGGCGGCCTGGTCCAGATCCCCTGCATCGAGCGCAACGGCATGGCGGCGGTCAAGGCGGTCACCGCCGCCCGCATGGCGATGCGCGGCGACGGCCGCCACCACGTCTCCCTGGACAAGGTCATCAAGACCATGAAGCAGACCGGGGCGGACATGAAGGTCAAGTACAAGGAGACCGCCCGCGGCGGCCTCGCCGTCAACGTCATCGAGTGCTGACGGCGTAGGGCCTGACCTGCGGGTTCCCGTCTTTCAGCTCTATCCCCGCGCGAGCGGGGGTGGTCCGGCTGCGCCGACGGGCTCTCGCGCCGGATCGTCGAGGTTCGCCCAGCCGATGTGCCCCATCTGCACGCCTTCGCCCGGGTGACGGCTGATTTTGGTGGTCGGGGGTCACGTGAGGCCGGCTGCGATGGCGAGGCGTACGGCCTCGGCCCGGCCCTGGAGGCCGGCTTTGGTGAACAGCTTGTTGATGTGGGTCTTGACGGTGGCCTCGCCGATCAAGAGCTGCTGGGCGATGGCACGGTTGGGCAGGCCCTGGCCGATGAGGGTGAGGACTTCGCGTTCGCGGGGGGTGAGGTCCGGGGGAAGGGTTGGCGCGGGTGCGGGCTGGCGGGTGCGGGCGGCGACCAGGAGGCGGTTCTGGACTTCGCGGTCGAGGACGGACTGTCCCGCGGCGGCGGCTCGGATGGCGCGCATGATGTCCTGGCGTCCCGCGTTCTTGGTGAGGTAGCCGCGGGCGCCGGCGCCGAGTGCGGCCAGGATGGAGTCGTCGTCGGCGAAGGTGGTCAGTACCACGACGGCGATCTGCGGGTGCTCCTCGCTCAGACGGCGGGTCGTCTCGATGCCGTCCATTCCAGGCATGCGCAGATCCATCAGGACGACGTCCACCGAGGTGGCGGCAGCGGCGGACAGAACCTGGGTGCCATCGGCCGCAGCGGTGACGACCTCGATGTCCTCGGACAGGTCGAGTACCGCGGCCAGCGATTCGCGGACAGCGGCCTGGTCGTCGGCGACGATCACCTTCAACGGGAGCGGGTGGTCGGTTGCTTCGTTCATCTCGGGATCACTGCCTCCACCTGCCAGCCGCCTTGGTCTCGTCCCTCGGTGATGGGGCCCGCCGTGAGTGTGCCGCCCAGCAAAGTCACCCGTTCACGCATCCCGATCAGTCCCATTCCGCTGCCGGCACCCGCGCCCGCGCCCGCCGCGTCGCGCGGAGGCCCGTTGCGGACCCTCAGTGTCGTCGAGGCGGCGGCCACCAGTTCCACATGGACGCTGCCGCCCGGGGCGTGCCGGGCCGCGTTGGTCAGGGCCTCCTGGGCGATCCGCAGCAGGCCCTGGGTGATCTGGGCGGGCAGCTCACGGAGGGTTCCGGTCACGGTCAGGGCATCGCGGTGACCGGACGACTCGACCATCGCGGTCAGGCTCTCGCGCAGCGGAAGCGAGTCCTCGCGCAGCGCGTGGACGGCCCACTGGGCCTGCTCCAAGCTCTCCTTGACCATGCTGTGCGCCTTGTCGTGGGCTTCGCGGACCTTCGCCAGGTCGCCGGTGTCGATCAGCGCGTCGGCCAGTTCCAGATGCATGTTGACTGCGGCCAGTGAGTGGGCCAGTACGTCGTGGACGTCCCGTGCGATGCGACTGCGTTCGGTGAGGACGAGGGCCTGTGCCTCGGCGCGGGCGGCCCGCCCGGCTGCTTCGGCGGAGGCGGCCATCGCCTCCACGGCGCTCTGTCTGCTGCGGCTGAGGATCCCGGCCAGGACCGGCAGGCCGGTCGTCAGCTCCACGATGGAAGGCAGTAGTGCATGCCCGGGCCCGATGCGCAGGTACACGATACCGGTGCACAGCAGGGCGGACAGCGCCGCCAGAAGCAGCGCCTGTCGGAGCGGGAGCCGGTAGCCGGCGTGGCCGACGAGGAAGTACGCGAACAGGTAACTGGAGCCGCTGGAGGCCACCCCGAGCAGAAGGGCCGCCGCCACGAGACCGACGGACAGCCAGAGCAGGGCGATACGGGGCAGGAGTCCGGTCAAGGACAGGTGGCGGATCAGCAGGGTGACGGAGCAGAGCACGAGCAGAGCGGCCACCGCCAGGCCGCGGCCGGTTGAGCCCACCGGCCGGACCGTGAGCGCGGAGACGACGATGACCGCCGCGGTCACGGCCGCGCGCACGCGGGGATCCTGGCGCGGTACGGTCCGGATGCCTGACTTCCCGTCGGAGACCGGCCCAAAGGCCGCGGCGCTTTCAAAGCCGAACACGGCATGACCCTATCCCGCGCTCACGTGGTGCGGTCGAGGCCGCCGAACGGCTGGAAGTCGCCGCGCGACAGCCGCTTCACGCCGAACTGGAGTTGGCGGTCTGCGATGAGTCGTCTTCCAGGGGGGCCGGGCTGTCGAGCCTGGGCATGACCAGCACCACACCGATCTCCACCAGCACCAGCACGGCGGTCCAGTGCAGTGTGGCGCGGTAGCCGCCGACCAGGGCGGACTGGCGCCTGGCATCCGCGAGGTGGGCGGTCGTGACGGTGGCGACGGTGGCCAGCGCGGCCAGGCCGATCGCCGAGCCGGCCTGTTGCGAGGTACGCAGCAGGCCGGTGGCCACACCGAGTCCGGACGGGGCGACGCCGTGCATGGATGCGGTGGTGACGGGGACGAAACCCATCCCCACCCCGGTGCATGCCAGTACCAGCGGGATCAGCACGTCCACCGGAAGAGAGCCGTGCACGGGTAGCCGGGACAGCCACAGCACACCGGTGAACGCGAGCACGCCGGCGCCGGCGAGCAGTCTGCGCGCGGACACCACGGGGAACAGCCGTGTGCCCAGCGTCGAGCCGGCGACCATGCCGAGACTGCCCGGCAGGAACGCCGCCCCGGCCGACAGCGGTGAGAGCCCCCGTACGGTCTGCAGGTACAGGGACAAGAAGTAGAACATCGTGGATATGCCGGCACCGAGCAGGAGCGCCTGACCGTTCGCACAGGCCACGGCCCGGATACGGAGCAGGCTCAAGGGCAGGAGCGGGTGTGCGGAGCGCGCCTCGATGACCACGAACGCGACCAGCAACGTGATTCCGGACGCCAGTACACCCACAGTGCGGGCGGATCTCCACGGCGTGGTGTCCGTACCGACGACCGCGTAGACCACAGCGGCCAGGCCGAGGCTCACCGTCAATGAGCCGGACAGGTCCAACCGTTCCAGGCCGCGCCCGGCGCTTTCGGGCGCGGTGCATACCCGCGCGGCGATGGCGAAGCAGATCACGCCGATCGGCACGTTCACCCACAGCACCCAGTGCCAGCTCAGCCACTGGGTGAGGACACCGCCCAGTACCGTGCCAAGCGCACTGCCTGAGGAAGCCGCCGCGGTCCACGCGCCCAACGCGCGGCGCCGCCGGTGGGGTTCGGGGTACGCGCTGGTCAGCAGGCTCATGGTGGCCGGGGACAGGAGTGCCGCTCCGGCGCCCTGCACCACCCTCGCGAGCACCAGGGCCGAAGCATCGGGAGCCAGGCCGCCGGCCAGCCCGGCGAGCGTGAACAGCCCGAGACCGGCCAGGAAGATCCTCTTGTGGCCCACCACGTCGGCAAGCCGGCCGCCCAGCAACAGCAATCCGGCGAAACTGAGCGTGTAGCCGTTGACCACCCACTGCAGGGCGGCCGGGGAGAGCTCCAGTGCCTGGCGCATCGACGGCAAAGCCACCTCCACGATGGTGGAGTCCAGTGCTGCCGTCAACTGGGCCAGGCAAAGCGCGAGGAGTACCATCACCGGCCGGCAGTGGGGAAGGTACGGACCTGGGCGTTCGCACCGTAGCCGGCGGTGGAGGCCGCGCGGCTGCGGACCGACGCGACGTAGAAGTGCGTGAAGGCCGCCGGGACGGCGAACCCCAGGATCTGGACCATGGTGCCGAGCCACCCGACGGCGTCGGTGGCCTCGCAGACGAACGTGGCGACCGCGCCGAGTGCGAAGCTGACCGTCCAGACGGTGGTGAGCACCCTGCCGGTACGGCGGAACACGGGAGTGTGCCAGGTTTCGGGCCCGGTACGGCGTTTGGCGATGCCAACGGTGAACGGGCGGCCCGCCAGCAGGCTCGAAGCCGCGATCAGCGCCAGCCATGCCGAGGAAAGCCCGCTCTCGTAGGTCTGCAACTCCGATGTCGGATCGGCGAAGGCCACCGCAGCCAGCAGGCCGAAGAAGACGATGGTGCCGAAGTCGAGGATCTGCGCGTCCGCGGTCACCCCCGCTCTGCGGTCCCTGACCAGGGAGGCCACGGCCATCGACAGGGCCAGCAGCGCCGCCCACTGCCAACCGGAACCCGACACCGCGGCGAATCCGATCCACGGGAGAAATCCTCGCAGGTAGCTCACTGCTGCCATGTCCTTTCGCCTTTGTGATTCGCTGCCGAGATTCGAATTCGGGAAAAACCCTTGCCGCAGATGAAGTTACGTCGACCGCGGAGACATGTCGTGGACCCCTGGGTTGAGGGACTCTCCACCCGGGATCCCCCCTCCTCGTCCCGGGTGGAGAAATCTCTCCACCCGGGATCAACCCCCGGGTCCACGACGGCAGTTCGGCATCGGCCGTAGAGTCGTCGGCGACGAGGCCGACGGGTTTCCCACTGGTGCGGGCGTCACTTCGGTTACGCACCGAGCGAAGGTCAAGAATGCGAGGTTGCCGTGCATGTACTTGTCGATCTGAATCGCTGCGAGAGTTACGGGCAGTGCGTGTTCGCCGCGCCGGACGTGTTTCGTTTTCGGGGCGAGGAGTCACTCGAGTACGACCACGTGCCGGACGGCGCGTCAGACGCCGCCGTGCGGCGTGCCGCGCTGGCCTGCCCGGTACAGGCGATCACTCTCGGCACGCCCGTGGAGGAGGCTCCCTTGCGGGAGGTGACGTGCCGGTGAGCGCGTCCGGCGCCGAGCGCGTCGTCATCGTGGGAGCGTCGCTGGCGGGCCTGCGTACGGCGGAGGCGTTGCGCCGGGCCGGCTTCGCCGGCCGGCTGACTCTGATCGGCGATGAGCCGTACGAGCCCTACGACCGGCCGCCCCTGTCCAAGAGCGTGCTGTCCGGCTGGCTGGGCACCGACCGGCTGCTGTTGCCCAGGACCCGCGACCTCCACGCCCGATGGCTTCTGGGCGTACCCGCGACCGGACTGGATCTGGAAGCGAAGCACGTGCGGCTGGCCGACGGCCGCGCTGTCGGGTTCGACCGAGTGGTGCTCGCCACGGGTGCGTCCGCCCGCCCCTGGCCGGAGCCGTTCCAGGGCGCGCTGCATGGTGTACACGTGCTCCGTGGGCGCGACGACGCGGACCGGCTGCGCGCCCACCTGGCTGAATTGGCCGGGACCGGCGCCAGGTTGCTGGTGATCGGCGGCGGGTTCACCGGTTCCGAAGTCGCGTCGAGCGGCCGTGACATGGGCTTGTCCGTCACCGTGACCCAACGCGGGAGCGCGCCGCTGGCCGGCGCACTCGGAGGGTTCGTCGGCTCCGTGATCGGCGAGCGGCAGCGGGCACACGGCGTCGACCTGCGGCTGCGTACGACTGTGCACAGCCTGGTGGACGACGGATCCGGCCGGTTGCGCGGAGCCCGGCTGTGCGACGGTGAACTACTGGACGCACGGGTCGCGGTGGTGGCCATGGGCTCGGTTCGCGCCACAGGGTGGCTGCGCGGCAGCGGCCTGGTCGCGGACGAGCGCGGGGTGTCCTGCGACGCGGCCTGCCGCGCGCTGGGCGCCGATGGCATCGTGGTGGGCGGCGTGTACGCGGTCGGCGACGTGGCCCGGTGGCGCCACCCCGGTTTCGACGCCGACCCGGTTTCCTTCGAACACTGGGGGAACGCCCTCGCCCAAGCCGAGACCGTCGCGCACAACATCATGTCTGACGACGTCCGCCAGAACGACGCCCTGCCGGCGTTCTGGTCCGACCAGTTCGGAATGAACATCAAGGCCGTGGGCATGCCCGGCATCGCCGACCAAGTGGTGCTCACCCAGGGCTCGTTCGAGCACGGCCCGTTCGTCGCCGCCTACGGCCTCGCCGGAGTGACCATAGGCGCGGTCGCGGTGAACTCCCCGCGTGTGCTGGACGGCTACGCCGCGATGATCACCGAGCGGGCGCCGTTCCCGCCTGCCGTCAACGCCGCGGACGGCCCCGACTGCCCAGTCGCCGGTGAAGCGGGAATCCCACGCCCGGCAACGGAACCCGCCGGCCCGGCCGCCGCCTCCCCCCTCACCGCGCCCGCCATCGTCCGGGAAGGACAACCGTGACCACCGCCAGGACCTACCCGGCCGCCACCGCCTACCGCGAGATCCTCGACCAGGCCAACCGGCATGATCCGTACCCGTACTTCGCCGAACTGGGCACGGTGCCGATCCAGCGGCTCGACGCTGACAACTGGCTGGTCAGCAGCCATGAGGCGATCAGCCGGCTGTTGCGCGACCCGAGGATGAGCACGGAGGACCCGCGCATCGACACCGCCGACGTCCCCCTGGGCTCGGACGGCAAGCCGGTCACCGGGCCGTTCCTGTTCCGCGACCCACCACACCACGACACGCTGCGCCGGCAGACCATGTACCGGTTCGCGCCGCGCGTCATGGCCATGCGCCCGCACATTGAGACGTTGGTGACCGAACTGCTCGACAAGCGGCTCGGCGACGCTCCGGGCCGACTGGACGTGGTCGCCGAGCTGGCGTACCCCCTGCCGATCCGCGTGATCTGCGAGCTGCTCGGCGTACCGCCGGCGGACGAGCCGGTCTTCCACTCCTTCGCCACTCGCCTGACCAAAGCCCTGGACCCCGAGGAGGCCCTGACCCGGCAGGAGATCGCCGAGCTGACGGTGACCCGGCGCGAGTGGCGCGCCTACCTGATGCCGATGATCGCGCAGCGCACCGAACGCCCCGGGCCGGATCTGATCTCCGCGCTGCTCACCGAAGGCGACCCCCGGACCCGGATGACTCAGGTGGAACTCGGCATCACGCTCGGCCTGCTGCTGATCGCCGGCCATGAGACCACCGTCAACCTCGTCGCCAACGGGACGTTGGCGCTTCTGCGCAATCCTGAGGTGCTCACCGGGCTGCGCGCCGACCCGGAGTCGGTCCCGGCCGTGGTCGAGGAAGTCCTGCGATACGACCCGCCGGTACAGATGACCAGTCGTCAGGCCACCGCCGACATCACAGTGGACGGCCACACCATCCGTGCCGGCGAGCACGTCACGCTTCTCCTGGCAGCCGGCAACCGCGACCCTCGCCGTTTCGCCGACCCTCACGCGTTCCGACCCGGGCGTCCGGCCAACGCGCACCTGGCCTTCGGCGGCGGCGTGCACTACTGCTTCGGCGCCGCGCTGGCCAGGATGGAGGCGCATGCCGCGCTCACCGCCGTCGCCACCCGGTTGACCAACCCGCGGCTGCTCGACGACCCGCCGCCCTACCGGCCCAACACCACCCTGCGCGGTCCGGCCGAACTTCTCGTCGCCTACGACGCTGTCACCTCCTGACTCCCGCGGGCGCCCCTCTCCGGCCCTCGATGACATCGAGGATCGCGGTGCGGGCGGCCGTGTCGATCAGCCGGTGGCGCCCGGGGAATCGCGCAGGGGCTGCGTCGTGGGCGCCAGTCCGGCGAGGTGGATGTCCGCGAGACGCCGCGCGGCCCGCTTCCAGTCCGGGACGTGCGGGAGCTGCTGTGCCAGCAGCGCGCCGAAGATCACGAGGTCCGCCGTCCGCACATCGCGCCGGATCGTGCCGTCCTGCCGACCCCTGTGCAGCAGCGAGCCGAGCGCGCGGTGCACCTCGGCCTGGATGGCGACGGTTTCCTCGTCCATCGGCTTCGGAGCGCCGTGCAGAGGGAGCACGAGGTCGGGCCCCTGTTCGATGGTCTGGTCGAGAAAGGTGCGCACAGCCGCGATCCCCGGCTGACCGGTCTCGGCTGCCCTGTCCACAGCGTCCAGCACGAGTTGGAAGGAACGGCGGATCAGTGCTCCGAGCAGGGCCTCGCGCGACGGGAAATGGCGGTAGACGGTGCCCACGCCCACCCCCGCGTCCGCCGCGACGGTCGCCATCGGCACAGCCGCGCCCTCTCTGCGGACCGCCGCAGCGGCGGCCGCCAGCACCCGATCCCTGTTGTCCGCTGCGTCACGCCGCAGCTCACGGTGCCGGACGCCGGCCTTCGACTGTGGCTCGGTCACGGGGCCAATGATGACACGAAGGGTCGGCCCGGGACCCCTGGTGAATAGTTGAATAATTGACAGCCACTGATGCGGACGATATCGTCCGCTTAACCGGGGTGAGCGAGATCGTCGACGTCGACGCAGCACCATGGACCGACCCGCCATCGCAGGCCGCGCCCCGCCCCGTTTTCGCGTTCACCGAACCCGACCCGCGGGACGAAGGCCGACACCGCCCCCCGTCACCACGGTCGCCGGCGCCCCTCGGTGCCGCGACGGCACGCTCGTCCCCGCGGATGAAGGGAACCCCTGTGAGCATGGCCTACATCGCACAACCCGAACAGCAGCAGCAGCTCGAGTGGCTCGACGGCGGCACGCTGGCGATGCTGCTGGACGGCCGGGCCACCGACGGCCAGCTCATGGTCGGACGCTTCGACGTCGGCAAGGGCGAAGCGCCGCCCTACCACAAGCACCTCCACGAGGACGAGATCTTCCTGCTGATCAAGGGCACCGCCCTCGTGTGGTGCGACGACCAGGAGTACGAACTCGCCGAAGGCGGCGTGGTGTTCCTGCCCAAGCAGATCCCGCACGGATACCGCATCACCTCCGAGAGGGCCGACCTGCTGATGATCAACACACCGGCCGGTATCGAGGGGATGTTCCGCGAGACCGGCCGGGACAAGGCCACCCCGCGCCCGCCCGGCTTCCAGGTGACACCCAACCCCGACATCGCCGACACATACGGCAACATCGTGCTGGGCCCGCCGCGATGACCTCGACCACGGCGTCCACACCTCCGAAACGGAGACGGTGATGACCGACGCGGCCTCGTTCAACGCACGCACCATCGCCGAATTCCGCGCCAACTCCGGGCAGGTCGGCGGAGGTTTCGCCGGAGCGCCACTGCTCCTGCTGCACACGATCGGCGCGGATCGAGGTGGGCGCCGAGATCCGTGACGTGCACGCCGCAGTGCTGCGGGGACAGGAGCGCGACGCCGCCTTCGCCGAACAGGCGCGCCGTTACCCCGGCTTCGCCGACTACCAGCGCAGGACCGAGCGGATCATCCCCGTCATCGCGCTGACGCCCACCACGGGGCCCGGCCCCGCCGCGAACCAAGCCTGAACCGGCCGGACCCCGGCCCGCCGGCCCGTTACCGAAGTGCCCGAGAGAAGTGCCCGAAAGGCGATCATGACCCAGCAACAGCGCCAAGCCCTCGAGGAGCTCCTGCGCCACGGCCCGCTCGATGTCGGCGGCGACATAGCCGAACAACGTGTGATCTTCCAGGAGATGATCTCCGCGGTTCCCCTGCCCGACGACGTCTCGGCCAAGCGGGGCGAACTCGGCGGCGTGCCCGTCGAGACCGTCGAGACCCCGGGGCTCGACCCGTCGGTGGTGGTGCTCTACTTCCACGGCGGCGCCTACGCCCTCGGGTCGGCGGCCGACTCGGTCGGTCTGGCCGCCGACGTCTCCCGGCGCGTCGGGGCCCGGGCCATCTCGGTCGACTACCGGCTCGCACCAGAGCACCCGTTCCCCGCCGCCCTCGACGACGCCGTGGCCGCCTACCGCGCGCTGCTCGGCGAGGGTGTGCCCAGCACGAGGATCGCGTTCGTGGGCGAGTCCGCCGGCGGCGGCCTGGTCGTCGCGGCCCTCGCCGCACTCAGGAACGCCGACCTGCCGCAGCCCTCCTCGGCCGCGGTGTTCTCGCCGTGGGCCGATCTGACCGTCTCGGGCGCCAGCGCGACCGGCAAGGCCGCCCTCGATCCCGCGCTCACCCCCGCGGCCCTGCGCACACGGGCCCGCGACTACCTCGGGGAACGCGACGCCGCCACACCACTGGCCAGCCCGATCTTCGCCGACCTCACCGACCTGCCGCCGCTGCTCATCCAGGTCGGCTCGCACGAGATCCTGCTCGATGACGCCATCCGGCTCGCCGCCCGGGCCGCCGACCACGACGTCCCGGTCGAACTCCAGGTGTGGCCGGAAGTACCGCACGTCTTCCAGGGCTTCGCCGCCCTGCTCGACGACGCCGACCGGGCCCTGAACTCCGCAGCCGCGTTCATCAAGCGCAACTGGGCCGCCTGACACCCGGTAACACCGCAGAGGCCATCCGCTCCCCCCGGCCTCCGAGGACATCGGCGCCTCTTCCGGGGGGCCGGTCGCTCGTCAACCGTCGGACAGGTCGGCGAGTCGGGCTCCGGCAAGTCGACCGTCGGAATCGACGACCGGCTCCGCCGCTCGCTGGAGTCCGTCGGGCTGCCCGCCGGCGCGGTGGACCGCCACCCGGCGGCGTTCTCCGGAGGCCAGCGGCAGCGCCTGGCCATCGCCCGCGCGCTTTCACGGACCCCGAGTTCATCGTGCGACGAGGCGGTCAGCGCCCTGGACCTGTCGGTGCGGGCCCAGGTCCCGACCTGCTCACCCGTCTGAAGCGGGAGCGCGGGCTCAGCTACCTGTCCATCTCCCACGACCTGTCCGTGGTGTTTCATCTCAGCGACCACATCGTGGTCCTGTCCGTGGGCCGGATCGTCGAACAGGGCCCCGCACGGCAGATCGCCGAAGCGCCCGCCACCCGCACACCCGGGCGCTGATCGCCGCCGCGCCGGTGCCGGACCAGCCCTGAGGGCCCGTCCGGCGGATCATCGCGGCAGTTGCCTCTCACAAGGTCTTCTGCCCGTTGCGACTGGGAGGAGTTCGACGCACCCCGCATGGGATCCACGGCTTCACCGAAGAAGGACGCCTTCCGGTCGCCCTGCCCGGTGATCTGGACCCTCTGCGTAGAACCGAAGGCACTGCACCGGCTGCAGGGTCCAGCGCGACTGGAAGTGCCCGCCCGGTGCGACCGCGGGAGCGTCGACTGCCGCAAGTCCAACGCGACCGGCACCACCACGGGTACGTACCCGTATCCTTCATCAGATAGGAAGGGAGCACGATCATGGCCGATGCGAATGTCCGCATCCCGGAAGAAGCCCGGGACCGTCTTGCTGCGGTGGCGGCGGCGGAGGGAATGTCGCTGCGGGCGTACCTGGCCCGGCTGGCAGAAGCCGTGCTTACGCCCGAAGAGCGTGCAAAGCAGGCTGAACAGGCCCGCGCGGTGCTGAAGGACTGGAGCGGGTACGCCCCGGGCGCGGCGGAGCAGAGGGACCTAGACGCGGAACTGGATGCGCGTCTGCGGCAGGCGGCCGCCCGGTGACCGATCCTCACGAGGCGGTGCACGTCATCCTGGACGACACGGCGATGGCAGCGGCCGGCCGGGGCAACCTCCTGGCTTCCCGGCTGATCCACCGGGCGCACGCGGAGCCGGGCTGGTACCTGTACGCCACCGCCTGCGCGCTGGTCGAAGCCGACCGTGCCCGCCCGGGAACCGGCGAGCACATCGTGTCCCTGCCCGGCATCACGGTGCTGGACCTGGACCTGATCGCGGCGCTGTCCGTCGCCCGCCACGACACCTGGGCTGTGGCCCACACCCTGCACGCCGCGCAGCCCACCCCGGAACGCCCCGCCGGGGCAGTGGTGGCGACCGCGGTCCCCGGGGCCTGGACGGCGCATCCCGTCCGTGTCCTGGACCTCACCCCCTGAGCGGGCACGCATCCTGCGGTAGGGCTCAGGGGGCATCTGCCGTCATACGGTGAGGCAGCCGGCCTGCTGCGGGTGCTCGGCTCTCGCGTGCCTGACCAGGCCGCGCCAGCGTGTCTGTGGTCCGCCTGCCCCCAGCCACCTGGCCGGGGAGGCGTGCTGCTCGGGCAGCGGTAGGTCAGCGATGAAGTGGGTGATGCCGGTGGGGTTGGCGTAGTCGCCGCCGGACGTCAACTGGCGCAGCCGGGCGTTCGCTGCCTGCAGGCATGTGGGGTCGCCAGTGAGGGCGTGGTGGAAGCGAGTTCCAAGGTGGCTTCCACCGTGGCCAGACCGGAGCTTGCGACGGTCCACAAGAGGCGGGCGCGTTCCTGACGCATGGAGCCGACCCCGGCTCATGCGGCACCACCATCCGCAGACGGCTCCTTCGCCGCCCGATGCTCGGAGTACGACGACGGGCTTCAGGGTTTCTGTCTTTCGGTCGGTGCGGGGGCGCGTCGGTGGGACACACCCCCGGTGTGGGGCGGAGGGCGGGTTACCTGGCGATGGTGTCGAGTGCGGTGACCGCGTCGGCGGGCAGGGCCAGACCGGCGGCGGCGATGTTGTCCCGCAGGTGCGCCACCGAGGAGGTGCCCGGGATCAGGACCATGGACGGGGAGCGCTGCAGCAGCCAAGCCAGGGCGACCTGCTGCTGGGAAGCGCCCAGTTGCGCCGCGACGGTGGCGAGTTCCTGGGATTGCAGGGGGCTGAAGCCGCCGAGGGGGAAGAACGCGGCGTAGGCGATGTTCTCGGCGGCGCAGCGGTCGACCAGGGAGTCGTCGGCGCGGTCGGCCAGGTTGTAGAGGTTCTGCACGGTGACGACGGGGGCGATGGCCTGTGCCTCGGTGAGCTGTGCGTCGGACACGCCGCTCAGGCCGAGGTGGCGGATCAGGCCTTGCTCCCGTAGTTCGGCGAGGGCGCCGAACTGCTCGGAGAGCGAGTCGGTGGAGCCGGCTTCGAGTGCGGCGGTGCGCAGGTTGACCACGTCCAGGGTCTCCAGGCCGAGGTGCCGGAGGTTGTCGTAAACCTGTGCCTTGAGGTCGGCGGGTGCGAGGGAGGGGATCCAGGCTCCCTTGTCGTCGCGGCGGGCTCCGACCTTGGTGACGATGTGCAGGCCGGCGGGGTAGGGGTGCAGGGCTTGCCTGATGAGTTCGTTGACGACTGCGGGGCCGTAGAAGTCGCTGGTGTCGATGTGGGTGATGCCCTCGTCGACCGCTGCGCGCAGTACGGCGACGGCCTGGCTCTTGTCCTTGGGCGGGCCGAAGACGCCGGGGCCGGCGAGTTGCATTGCGCCGTATCCCATGCGGGTGATGGTGAGGTCCTCGGCCGGGGTGAGGGTTTGGAGGGTGGCGGGGGTGGTCACGAGGGTGTCCTTCCGGGAGATGCCGTTCGGCAGCATGTATCTAACTGGATAGATACAACGTAGCTCCGCCGGCGAAGTAAGTCAAAAGTTAGTTACATCGCCTAGGATGGCCGCATGGACACCGACGAAAGGACTGCGAGTTCCCCGAGGCCGAGGAACTCCGCCGCGACCAAGGAACGGCTGCTGACCGCAGCCACCAGCGAGTTCGCGGAATTCGGCCTGGCCGGGGCCCGGATCGACCGGATCGCGGAACGGGCCGGGGCCAACAAGCGCCTGCTCTACGTCTACTTCGGAGACAAAGACCAGTTGTTCGAGGCCGCCTTGCATCGGCAGATCGGCAAACTGGCCCAGGAGACACCGTTGGCAGACGGCGACCTGATCGCCTACGCCGCGGCACGGTTCGACTTCATGCTCGCCCACCCGGAGACCGCGCGCCTGGCGGCCTGGCTCCGCTTCGAACGCCACGGCGACTCCAGCCAGACCGAGATCGACAGCTACCGCGCCAAGGTCGACGCCATCGCCACCGCACAGCACGAGGGCCGCATCAACGACGGCATCTCCGCCACGGACTTGTTCGCAATGGTCCTGCGTCTCACCGAAAGCTGGCTCGACGTACCCCCGGCCCTGGCCGCCGCCACCGGGACGGACCCCCGTGCCCCCCACCGACTCGGCGAACACCGCGCCGCCCTCCTGGAGGCGGTCCACCGCATCACCGCTCCCCGCGCCGGTGAATCGGGGCACGCAACGGACGCGTGATCCAGAGCGACGGCCGTGGTGCCGGACGTCGGCCCGCACGTGCGCGCGGCTGCCTTCGACCCCGGCAGCGGCCGCCTGGACCTGCCGCGTGAGTATGTTCGTCCGATGGCGCGTCCGGAGCGCTTCGGGAGGGGAGGATGCCGGTGGACGTCGCCGCGACCCGCAGGTCTCCCGCTACTCCTTCTCCACCACCTGGGGGCCTGGGCGGAGGCGGCCCTGATGGACAACAGCTCGGGTGACGACTTCTCCGTCCTCTTCACCCGGCCGGTGTGCTCGTCCGCGGCTTCGACCACGAGTCGGAGATGAGCCCGTACGCCACGGACGACGACCGGGTCTGGCCCGGTGTCATCGACGAGGTGCCCACCGCGCTGCGCCCGCTCCTGGACGACCCGACCTTCGTCGACGGCGGCCACGGCGCCCCGCGCCGCGGGACGGCCGGACCCGCGGGCGGCGCCGCCCGCGGCCGCGCTCAGGGGGACGGCGCCAGCAATCCGTGCAGGGCCCGCTCCAGGGCCGCGCGGTCCAGCGGGACCGCACCACCGCTCGCCTGATGGAAGCCCCGGTCCAGCCGGACGCCGCGGATCATGGCCCCCAGCAGCGCCGCCATCAGCGGACCGGGCAGCACCGGCCGACGGCCGATCCGGGCGTACACCGCGTCCAGTGCCGCGCCCACCCGCCCGTTGAACTGCTCCTCGTGCTCCGCCAGCGCCCCGGCCGCCTCCGCGTCGCGGATCGCCATCAACCGGAACTCCATGGTCAGGGACAGCCACCGCTCGTCCAGCACCCGGTCGGCCACCCCCGCGAAGACCGCCGCGAGGGCCGCGGCCGGGTCCCGGGAGGTGTCCACGGCCGCCAGGGCCTGTTCCACGCCCTCCGCGGTGCGGTCGCTGTGCCGGCGGAAGACGTCGAGGAACAGCTTCACCTTGCTGTCGTAGTTCGAGTAGAAGGCGCCGGTCGTGCGGCCCGCGCACTGGCAGATGTAGCCGATCGACGCGCCGTGGAACCCCCGCTCGGCGAAGGCGCGCTCCGCCCCGGCGAGCAGCGACTCCACTGTCTTGGACCGCTGCGGCGGCATGTCGCGTCCTCTCGGTCGCCGTCGGGACACCCCCCGGGGGTGATCGGTCAGCTTACGGCAGCACTGGCCGGAATCGATCGGGGCCCCTTTCCGATAGGGATGCCTATCGGTAGGTTTCCCTACAGACGTGGTGGCGCGGCGCGTGCTCCTTCCCCCGGTGTCCCGGACCGGGGCACCGCCGCCCGCCCGCCGCCGCGCCTTCCGGAGGACTGCCACCGTCAGGAGCCCATGACGTGAACACATCCCCGAGTGCCGCCCCCTCCATCCCCACCCCCACGCTGCCGCGCTACCCCCTCGAACGCGCCGGCCACCTCCACCCCGCCCCCTCCCTGCTCGGCCTCCCGCCGGTCAGTCCGCTGCGCTTCGCCGGCGGCGCCGAGGGGCTGCTCGTCACCGGCTTCGAGGCGGCCAGGGCCGTACTGAGCAACCCGCTGCTGAGCGCGGAGCGCTGGCGCGGCGACGACCCCGTCCGGCCGGTCCCCCGCCGCGTCCGGGAGCGCCGGGGGCTGGGGCCCGGCGCGTTCCTCGCCACCGACGACCCCGAGCACGCGCGCTACCGCACGCTGCTCACCGGCCAGTTCACCGTCCGCCGCATGCGCGCCCTGCAACCGAGGGTCGAGCAGGTCGTGGAGCACTGCCTGGACGGTCTCGAAGCCGCCGGGCGGCCCGCCGACCTGGTGGCGCACTTCGCCCTGCCGGTCCCCTCCCTCATCATCTGCGAACTCCTCGGCGTCCCCTACACCGAGCGCGACCGCTTCCAGCGCGCCTCCGGCACGCTGCTGCGCCAGGACCTCAGCGCCGAGAGCTTCGACGCCGCCGTCGACGCGATCGACGCCTTCCTGGGCGAGATGATCGCGGCCAAGCGGCGCAGTCCCGACGACGACCTGGTCTCCCTGCTGATCGCCTCCGGCCAGGTCACCGACGAGGAGATCTGCGGCATGTGCCGGCTGCTGCTCGTCGCCGGCCACGAGACCACCATGAACATGCTCAGCCTGGGCACCTTCGCCCTGCTCAACGATCCCGAGCAGCTCGCCCGGCTGCGCGCCGACGACGACCTGGTCCCCTTCGCCGTCGAGGAACTGCTGCGCTATCTCGCCATCGTCAACGCCTTCCCGGTGCGCACCGCCCTGGAGGACACCGAGATCGCCGGCGTCCCCGTCCCGGCGGGCACCTCGGTCGCGGTGTCGGTACCGGCCGCCAACCGCGACCCCGCCCTCGTGGAGGACCCCGACCGGCTCGACGTGGGCCGCCGCCGCAGCAGCCATCTGGCCTTCGGCTACGGGATCCACCAGTGCCTCGGCCAGCACCTGGCCCGCATCGAACTCGCCGCCGGCTACCGGGGGTTGCTCCGCCGCTTCCCGGCCCTGCGGCTGGCCGTCCCGGCCGACGCCGTCCCGCTGCGCAGCGACATGGTCATCTACGGCGCCCACGAACTCCCGGTGACCTGGTGACCCACTGACCCCGCCGACCCGCCGACCCCACTGGCCCCGCGACCCCGGCCGCAGCCTCCCGGACCCCCGTACGCAGCCGGAGCCGACGTCACCCGACCCGTCGGCGGCGTCCGGCCGGGTCAGCCGGGGGCGGGGGTGCGGGGCTGGTCCAGGGTCGCTATCAGGTGGCCGAGGTCGCGGCGGTGGGAACCCGCGTTCCACACGGCCCAGGTGCGGCGGACGATCGGGTTGCCGACCAGCGGGAACCAGGTCACCGTGTCGGGCAGCGGCTGGGACCAGCCCTCCGGGGCGAGGGTGAAGGACCGGCCGACGCTGAGCGACGCGAGTTTCACCTCCGCGATCAGGGGCGGCCCGTCCGGCGGCGGCACCGGGCCGGGGTCGATGCCGTGGCTGCGCAGGATGGCGGTGAGTTCGTCGTACCAGGCCGGACTGCCGGACCGGGGGAAGCCGAGCCAGTCCAGTCCGATCAGCGCGTCCAGGCGGATGCCGTCGGGACCGGCCAGTCCCGTGGCGCGCTCCGCCACGAGCAGCACGCCCAGGGGCTCCTCCACGACGAGCATCGCGTCGAACTCCTGGCCCGCCGGGCGCACCCGGAGGATGCCGAGGTCGAGGTCGTTCTCGTGCAGCGCCGTCAACTGGTCGGCGGTGGACAGGTGCCGGGCCAGGACCCGCGTGCCGGGATACGCGACCGCGAGGTCGAGCAGCGCCTTCGAGAGCAGGTCGGGCGGCAGCTCCACCGGGATGCCGATGCGCAACGTGGCCGCCGCGGCCGCGGTGCGCGCGTCCATCGTCGCGAGCGCCTGGTCGTAACGGGCCAGGATGGCGCGGGCCTCGGCGAGCAGGACGAGGCCGGACTCCGTCGCCTGCACGCCGGTGGAACTGCGGATCAGCAGTTGCACCCCGAACTCGCGTTCCAGGGCGCCTATCGTCTGGGACACGGCGGGCTGGCTGATGTGCAGCCTCCGCGCGGCCGCGGACAGTCCCTGCTCCTCGACCACCGCCACGAACGCACGCATTGCCCGCATCTCCATGCGCCTATGGCATCACGGTTGCCCGGCGCGGGCCATCCGCGTCCACGGGCGGGGGCGGGGACGGGGGCGGCCCGACCCGGCCGGCGCCCCGGGGCGGGTACGGCCGGACGAGTATGCGCCGGGCGCCGCGGGGATGGCAAGGCAGGGCGCCCACCGGCCATTCCCCGAGCTTATAGCCGCTCTCACCAGCCCTTCTGTCACATGGCTAGGCATCACGCGGTGCCCGGGCGTTGGGTAGGGAGCGCAAGGGCGAAGAGACGCCCGGCGCCTTGAGGAGCCCGCGATGTCCCGGCAGATCCCGTCGACGTGGCCGCTCCCGTCGTACGTCACCGCCCGCCGCCCACCGGCGCCGGGCACCTTCCACCGGGCCCCGCGGTTCCGCCGGCCCGGGCGGGGGTTCGTCCGCATGACACAGGAGAGGGCATTGCCGATGCGAAGAACAGCTCTGCGTCACCGTCCGGGTCGCCGGACCGCCGCACCGACCGCCGCGCTGGCCGGCGTGCTGGCCGCCGGCCTGGTCCTCGCCGGCTGCGGAGGCTCCTCGTCGGCGTCGGGTTCCGGCGGCAGTTCGGTGACCATCGGCGTCTCGGGGGCCAACGTCAACATCCTGCCGGTGTGGGTGGCGCAGAAGAAGAACTTCTTCGCCGAGCACGACATCAAGGTCAAGCTCGACGTGCTGACACCGACCGTCACGAGCAGCGCGCTCACCTCGGGGTCGGTGCAGTTCCTCGCCGGCAGCGCGAAGAACTTCCTGGACGCCGTCGACAAGGGCACCGGCGAGCTGACCGTGGCCCAGACCTCGGTCGGGGTGCCGCTGGGGCTGGTCATCAGTACGCACTTCGCGAAGGAGCACCACCTGACCAAGGACTCCCCGCTGAGCGACGTCGCCAAGGCCATGGTCGGCTCGACCGGGGGGTCCTCGTCGGAGTCGACCACCGCCGAGGTGAACCTCTTCCTCCACGAACACGGCGTCGACACCAAGCAGATGAAGGTCGCGTCGCTGTCGAGCCCGACGATCTACGAGAGCGCGCTGAAGACGAACCGGATCGACTGGTTCTGCACGTCCGAGCCGACGCCGCTCCAGGCACAGGCGGCGGGCACCGGGATCGTCGTCGCGAACTCGGCCAACGTGCCCGCCTGGGAGCCGCAGAACATGGGCCCGGGCAACATCACCGTCACCACCAACAGCTACGCGAAGAAGCACCCCGACGCCGTCAAGCGGTTCGCGCAGGCGATGCAGGAGGCGGTGCAGTACATCCACGACAACGAGGGGTCCACCGCGCTGACCGACATCGCGGCGGCGGAGAGTCCGGGCATTCCGCTCGACGTCCTCAAGGAGTCCATCTCCGAGATCGACTGGCCGGCGAACGGCCGGATGACGCCGGCGCAGTGGGCCACCGCCGTGAAGTTCACCTCGCAGATCGACGTCATCAAGCCGGACATGAAGGTGACCGAGGGAACCGACTGGACCAACGCCTACCTCGGCTAGGGCCTGTGCGCACGGTCCCGTTGCCCGTAAGGACCCGGGTTCCGGTGCAGGAGCCCCGGAGCCTCCCCAGGAGAAAGGACACCACGGTGGACGACGCTCGTCCGGGTGCGGCGGACGGCTCCGCCCCCCTCCCGCCGCCGCACCCCCCGGAACCGCCGCACCCGACGGAGCCGCGACAGGCGGCGGAACCGCCGCAGCCGCCCCGGTCACGAGGCCACGTGGGCGTGATCGTCGGCAGCACCCGCCCGACGAGGATCTGCGCGGACATCGCCGGGCTGGCGGCGAAACACCTCGGCGCCGAGAGCGCCCTGTCCTACGGGTTGATCGACCTCGCGGAGATCGCCCTGCCCTTCCTCGACGAACCGCGCAAACCCGCGCTCGGCGGATACGCGCACGCGCACACCCGCGCGTGGAGCGGCGTCGTCAGCGCGTTCGACGGCTTCGTCCTCGTCTTCCCCCAGTACAACTGGGGATATCCGGCGGTGCTCAAGAACGCGCTGGACTTCCTCTACACGGAATGGCGGGGCAAGCCCGCCGCGCTCGTCACCTACGGCAGCCGCGGGGGCGGGCGGGCCGCGGAGCAGATGCGGACCGTCCTCACCGGCCTGCACATGGACGTCGTCGCCGACGACGTGCGGATCGTGATCTCCGCCGACGACGTCGACGACACCGGACGGCTGGTGGACGCCGGGCGGACCGTCGCCCCGTACCTGGACGGACTCCAGGCCATCGACGCGCGGCTGTCCGCGTTCATACACCCCACGCCGGGAGAGTGACCATGGATCTGGGAATCGAGGGGCGCAAGGCCCTGGTCTGCGCGTCGAGCCAGGGCATCGGCCTGGCCTGCGCGACGGCGCTCGCGGCCGAGGGGGTGGAGGTGTGGCTGAACGGGCGCCATGAGGACACGCTCGCGAAAGCCGTGGACGAGGTCCGCGCCCACGCCACCTCCCCGGTGCACGGCGTGGTGGGCGACCTGACGACCACCGGGGGCAGGGGCGCGCTCCTGGAGGCGTGTCCCGAACCCGACATCCTCGTCACGAACAACCGCGGACCGCGCCCCGGACGGCTCGGCGAGCTGGCGGAGGCGGACCTCGCGGAAGCCCTCGACCTGCACTTCTCGGCGCCGATCCACCTGCTGCGCGCGGTGGTCGACGGCATGGCCGCGCGGCGCTTCGGCCGGATCGTCAACGTCACGTCGGCGGTGGTGACCCGGCCCAGCCCGACGATGGTGGCCTCCAGCGGAGCGCGGGCCGGCCTGACGGCGGTGATGAAGGCCGTGTCGAAGGAGGTGGCCCGGCACAACGTGACCATCAACAACATCCTTCCGGAACGCATCGACTCCGGGCGGCAGTTGCAGCTCGCGAACCGCACGGCGGAGCGCGAGGGCATCAGCTTCGAGGAGGCCCGGCGGCGGCAGGCGTCGTCGGTCGCCGCCGGGCGGCTCGGCGCTCCCGCCGAGATCGCCGCGGCGTGCGCCTTCCTCTGTTCCGTCCCGGCCGGATACATCTCGGGGAACAACCTCCATGTCGACGGTGGCAGCTATCTCGGCCTCATCTGAATCTGACCCTGCGCGCGGCGCACGGGCAGCGGGTTTTGGGAGCGTGTATGTCTGAGGTCTACGAGGCGCCCGAGGTGATCCGCAGGATGCTGGTGAACACCAGCGCCCTGCTGAACTGCCTGAGCGCGGAGCAGCGTTCACGGGCGTGGTTCCCGTTGGACGCCCCGCACCGGAGGGACTGGGACTTCGTCCCCAAGCCGGACCGGACCGGGCTGCCCCTGGCGGTGATGGACCGCCACCAACGCGCCCTCGCGCACTCCCTGATGAGCGCCGGGCTCAGCACGCGCGGCTACACGATGGCGCTGTCCATCATGGCCATGGAGAACGTGCTGCGCGAGTCGGGCGTGCCCCGGTTCGGCATCGCGGCCGCGGACATGCGCAACCCGGACCTCTACTTCTTCTCGTTCTACGGCCGGCCCAGCCACGAGGACACGTGGGGGTGGCGGGTGATCGGCCACCACCTCTCGCTCAACTACACCATCATCGACGAGCGGTTCCTGTCGGTGACGCCGTGCAACATGGGCAGCCAGCCGGCGTCCGCCGGGGTCATCGCGCCGCTCCACGACGACGACCAGCACGGGTTCGACCTGCTGCACGCCCTCTCACCCCGGCAGCGCTCCACGGCGGTCATCCACCCCGTCGCGCCGGCGGACTTCGTCACCCGGCAGGTGCCGCTCATCGGCAAGGTGGAGTACCCGGACCACTGGGACCTCGGCATCCCCTCGTACGTGATCACCGAGGAGGACCGGGAGGCGCTGAAGTTCGAGAAGGACAACCCCCGCGGGATAGCCGTCTCGGACCTGGCGCCGGACCAGGCGGAGGCGTTCTGGTCGCTGGTCTCCAACCACCTGGACCGCATGCCGGCGGTCGTCGCGGACAAGCACATGGAGCGGCTGCGGGACGAGGGCGCGGACAACATCTTCTTCTGCTGGGCCGGAGGGGAGCGCAAGGGGACCTCGCACTACTACCGGATCCAGAGCGGGCGGCTGCTGTTCGAGTTCGACAACGCCATCGACAGCGGCAACCACATCCACTCGATGTGGCGCGACTACCGCAACGACTTCGGGCACGAACTGCTCCTCGACCACTACGACAGGGAGCGGCTGACCGGGCACCACCTCCGGACCCGGCTGACCTCCTCGGTACCGGACGACGAGGACACCCGAGGCGCCACCGGCGCCGCCCGGCCGGTGGGGCCGGGCACGTACACCACTGAGGAGTTCCATTGATTCTCTGCTTCTTCAACGGAGGCCGGCTCGGCGTCGTCGGCGGCGGCCGGGTGGCCGAGGTGCCGGAGTCGCTGGTGCCGGCGACGACCCGGCCGCAGGACCGCCTGGTGGCGCTGATCGACCGCTACCCGGAGATACGGGACCGGTTGGCCGGCCTGCCGGGGGAGGCGTCGCCCGCCGTGGCCGAGGTCGCTCTGGAGGCGCCGGTGCCGTCGCCGCAGCAACTGCTGTGCGCGGTGAAGAACTACTCCGACGACCGGCAGGGCGTGGAGGCCGACTTCTTCCTGAAGTCACCGCTGTCGATCGTCGCGACCGGCTCGACGGTCACGCTCCCGCCGGCCCCGGCACGGGTGTTCCACCACGAACCGGAACTCGCGGTCGTCATCGGGCGGGGCGGCCGCGACATCGGCGCGCAGGAGGCGATGGGCCACGTCTTCGGCTACACCGGCTTCCTCGACCTGTCGGCGCGCGACGTCGGGCAGACCTACTACTTCAAGAAGTCGCCGGCCGGCTTCGGGCCGATGGGCCCGTTCCTGGTGACCGCCGACGAGATCCCCGACCCCCACGACCTGGTGGTCGAGCTGTCGGTGAACGGCGAGGTGCGGCAGCGCTACTCGACCGGGCAGATGGCCAACCGGATCGACCGGCTGATCGAGGTGGCGTCGTCGGTCTCCGGTGTCGCCCCCGGAGACGTCATCGCCACCGGGACGCACCACATCGGCATGGGGCCGGTGCAGGACGGGGACAGCGTGACGCTGGGCATCGAGCGGATCGGCGACCTGACCGTCGAGATCGCCGACCCGCTGCGCCGCGCGTGGGACCCGTCCGGCAAGCGGCTCGACGCCACCGTGTAGCGGCGGGCGGCGGTCCCGCCGGAAGCGGAGGACGGGCAGCGTTCCCGTCGAAGCGGAGGTCGGGCCGCGGCGCCGGAAGCGGAGGCCGGACGGCCGCCCGACCGGACCGCGGCCGCCCGACCGTCCGCGGCGGCCTCGTCATCGGCCCGTCGGCCCGGGTGCCCCCCGGGCCGGCGGGCCGGCGGGCCGACGGGCCGGCGGGCCGGCGGGCCGGTCCCCGGAACGGACGCGCCAGGAGCCACCGTTCACACCCCGCGCCCCTCCGCCCCCGCCCGCCCCGCCAGCGGGCGCCGCGGCGACCGCTCCCACCTGCGGGTTGACGCCGTCCCGGTCCCGGACCCTTGTGCGGGGACGACGCCCGCAGTAGGTTCCCCACGCCACGTGACAACGATGTCATGCACGTGGGTACCGCCGTCCGCCGAAAGGAACGCCATGCGGCGACGAGTTCTGAAGGTCCATCTCACCCGGGTCGTCGTCGCGGCAGCCCTCGTGGTCACCGGTCTGGCGGCCGTACCCGCCGCCGCGGACGCGGCGTCCGCGCCCTCGGCCCCGGCCGCGCTGGTGGCGCCGCTGGCCGGCACCGCGGCCGGCGGCGGGACCTATCCCGGCGCGACCGTGCCGTTCGGGATGGTGCAGTTCAGTCCCAACACCGACTCGGCCGAGGGCGGTGGCTACGAGTACACCGACCCGAAGACGTGGGGGCTCGGGCTCAACCACCTGTCCGGGCCCGGCTGCGCGGCCATGGGCGACGTGACCTCGCTCCCGCTGACCGGCGGCGTCACCTCGCTGGACCCGCACGCCAACGAGGTCGCGTTCGACCACGCCACGGAGGACGCGCACCCCGGGGCGTACGCCGTCGACCTCGCCGGCGTACGGGCGGAGCTCACCGCGACCACCCGCACCGGGTGGGCGCGTTACACGTTCCCGAGCGGGTCCGCGCCCGGCGTGCTGGTGAGCCCGGGCGGCGGCTTCCGCGGGGCGTCCGCGGCGACCGTCGACGTGGTCGGGGACCACACGATCGAGGGCTCCGTCAGCACCTACGGGTACTTCAACACCTGCCCGTCCAAGAGCTACAACCAGTACACCGTCTACTTCTCGATGCAGTTCGACCACCCGTTCAGCTCGTTCGCCACCGGCAGCGGCACCGCGGTCAAGGCCGGGCAGGCGTCGGCCACCGGCACCGGCAGCGGCGCGTACGTGTCGTTCGACAGCCGCGACGTCACCTCGAAGGTCGGCATCTCCTACGTCTCGCTCGCCGGTGCGCGCGGCAACCTGGCGGCCGAGGGCACCAAGGGGTTCGGCTTCGACCACGTCCGCTCGGCGGCCGCCTCGCAGTGGAACGCGCTGCTGTCCCGGGTCCAGGTCCAGGGCGGGAGCGCCGCCCAGCAGTCGACGTTCTACACGTCGCTGTACCACTCGCTGCTCGACCCGAACGTGTACTCCGACGCCGACGGCGACTACACCGGCTTCGACGGGGCGGTGCACCACGAGCCGCGCGGCCAGGCGCACTACACGGCGTTCTCCATGTGGGACACCTACCGCACGCAGCAGCAGGTCCTCGACCTGGTCGCCCCGGAACGCGTCGCCGCCATGGCGCACAGCCTGCTGAAGGACGCGCAGCAGAGCGGCTGGATGCCCAAGTGGCCCTACGCCCAGTACGACACGAACGAGATGGTCGGCGACCCGGCGGCGAACCTCCTCACCGACGCCTACCTGAAGGGCCTGCTGCGCCCCGGTGACGCGCGGCCGATCTACGAGGCGCTGCTGAAGAACGCCACGCAACTGCCCGATCCCGCGCAGACACCGCTGGAGGGCCGCACCGGACTCGCCGAGTACCTCAACCAGGGGTACGTCCCGCTGGGCGGCACCGGCGACTACACCACGGCGGCGTCCGACCAGCTCGAGTACGGCGTCAACGACTGCTCGCTCGCGCTCTACGCGAGCAAGCTCGGCGAGAAGGCCGACGCCGCCCGGTTCCTGGACCGGTCCCAGCGGTTCGTCGACCTGATCGACCCGCAGACCGGGTTCGTGCGGCCGCGCCAGGCCGACGGCTCGTGGCTCACTCCCTTCGACCCGGCGGGCGAGAGCGGGTTCAAGGAGGGCTCCGCCTGGCAGTACACCTGGCTGGCGCCGCAGGACGTGTCCGGGCTGGCGAGCGCGCTCGGCGGGGTCGGCCCGACCGTCACGAAGCTCGACCAGTTCTTCGCCTACGACCAGTTGACCGCGGACCCCGCCGGCGTCGCCGCCGGCACCTGGGGCGCCGAGGACCGGTACAACCCGTACAACGAGACGGACCTCCAGGCCCCGTACCTGTACAACTACCTCGGCCAGCCGTGGAAGACGCAGGACGTGGTGCGCGCGGCCGAGACCCTCTACAACACCGGCCCGACCGGCGTCACCGGCAACGACGACCTCGGCACCATGTCGAGCTGGTACGTGCTCTCGTCGCTCGGGCTGTACCCGGCGTTCGCCGGCGGCGACCAGTACACGCTGACGAGCCCGCTGTTCACCCACGCCGTGGTGCACCTGCAACAGCCGTACTACCACGCGTCCCGGCTGGTGATCGACGCGCCCGGAGCGTCGGCGGCCAACCGCTACGTCCAGGGCCTGACGGTCGACGGCAAGGCGGTGCGGACCAGCGTCATCAGCCACAGCGAGATCCAGAAGGGCGCCACCCTGCGCTTCGACCTCGGGAGCCGGCCGAGCACCTGGGCCACGGGCTCCGGCACGCCGGTCTCCGCGTGCTCGGCGACCGCCCGCACCGCCGACGTGCGGATCACCGGGGTGACGTCCGCGCCCGGCGCCGCGGGCGCCGCGGGCACGATGACGGTGCACCTCACCAACGCCGGCACCACCGCCGCCACCCATGTGACGGTCGGCGCCGAGGCGCCCTGGGCGGTGCGCGCGGCCACGCTTCCCGCGATCGCCCCCGGCCACTCGGCGACGGCCACCCTGGCGGTCTCGCCGGCCGAGGGCACCGCGCCCGGCAGCTACCCGGTCACCGTGACCTCCGACTGGGCGAGCACCGGCGGCAGCGGCGGCGCCCTCACCACGTTCACGGACACGAAGTATCAGGTGGCCGCGACCTCCTTGGACCAGCTCCTCGACACGGTGGGCACCAGCCCGGACAGCGACCGGAGCGTCGGCAACCTCGACGGCAGCCACAACAGCCTGTCCCGGGACGCCCTCGCCGCGGCGGGGCTGACGCCCGGCGCCTCCGTCCCCGTCGGCGACGCCACCCTCACCTGGCCGGCGAGCCCCGCGGGGCAGGCCGACGACGCCGTGGCCGCGGGACAGACGATCAGGCCCACGGCGCCGGGGAGCGCCGACACGCTCGCGCTCCTGGCGACCGCCGGGTCCGGCGGCCCGATCACCGCGACCGGGCAGATCCTCTACACCGACGGGACCGTCCAGCCGTACACGCTCAAGGTGAGCGACTGGACGATGCACCACGACCAGGACTCCTTGCTCTCCGGCGAGACGGTCGCGGCCAAGATGTCCTACCGGAACCTGGCGACGGGGCCGCAGCAGACCAGCACGTACGTCTTCGGCGTCACGGTGCCGGTCACCAGTTCCAAGACGGTCGCGTCGGTCACCCTGCCGTCCGGCTACACGGGACGGCTGAACGTGTTCGCCCTGGGGTTCGGCCACGCGGGCTGAGCCTCCGCTCCCACCCGCGTGCGGGCCGGCCGGCCACCGCGGCCGGCCCGCACGGCGGTGCGTATGGCAGGGCGGACGGCGGTGCGGACGGCGGTGCGGCGCTCCCGGTGCCGGCCGGCCGCGCATCGGTCGGTGCCGCCGCACCCGCCGTGCCCGCTCTACCCGCCGTGCCCGCTGCACCTGTCGTGCCCGCCGCACCCGCCGTGCCCGGCTACTCCGGGACGGCGTCGGAGGGGTCCGGGAAGCGGACGCCGGTGAGTTCCTCGGAGACCCGCCAGACGCGCTCTGCCTCCTCCGTGGAGCGCAGCCGGCTGTACGGCCGGTGCGCCGCGGGACGGCCGCCGAGCTGGCCCGGACCATCAGGGCCGTAGAAGCCGCCGCGCTCGGCGTCGGGCGAGGTCGCGGCGTAGAGCGCGGGAAGCTGCGCGGTCGCCACGGTCCCGACGAGGATGCCGCGGGCCGACAGGGCGCGGATCAGGCGGACGCCCAGGGTGTCCTTGGCGCGCCCGACCTCGGGACGGGCCGCGAGCAGGCTGGTCGGGGCGACACCGGGGTGGGCCAGGTTGCTCGTGACGCCCCAGCCGCCGGCCGCGCTGCGCCGGTCGAGTTCGAGACCGAAGAGGCCGAACGCGATCTTCGACTGGCTGTAGGCGCGCATGCCGTCGTAGGACCGCTCCCAGTTGAGGTCGTCCCAGTTGACGGAGTGGCGGTTCGCGGCGACGCTGACCTGCGAGGTCACCCGGGCGCGGCCGGCGCGCAGGAGGGGCAGCAGGTGGGCCGCCAGGGCGAAGTGGCCCAGGTGGTTGGTGCCGAACTGCAACTCGAACCCGTCGGCGGTCGTCTGCCGTTCGGGCGGGGTCATCACCCCCGCGTTGTTGACGAGCAGGTGCACCGGTCGGCCCTCCTCGCGCAGGGCCGCGCCGAGCGCGGCGACGGAGGCGAGCGAGGAGAGGTCGAGTTCCCGCAGAGAGACGCGCCCTGCCGGGACCTGCGCCCGGATCGCGGCGAGCGCCGCCTCGCCCTTGCGCGGGTTGCGGACCGGCAGGACGACCTCGGCGCCGGCGGCGGCGAGGCGGGTGGCGAGGCCCAGCCCGATGCCGTCGCTCGCCCCGGTGACGACGGCCAGCCTTCCGGTGAGGTCGGGAACGGGTACATCGACGGTTCGGCGTGGCATGTGGTCGCTCCTCGCTGGTGTCCTTGCCTCCACTCTGGCAACGATCGGCGGAGTTGTGCAGGGACCGCCGATCCGGTGTTCGCCGAGCCGTGGCTGCGTGCGGTCGCCGGGCGGGTGGGCAGAAGAGCGGTGGGCGCCGCCGGAGCCCGGGAACCGGAGCCGTGAAGGGACGGGGGAACGTCCTCGGCGCGGGGAAGCGTCCTCCGTGCGAGGAGGCGTCCTCGAACGGGGAAGCGTCCTCGGTAGGGGGACACGTGCCTTCGGCGCGGGGGACGCGCCCCCGGCGTACGGCGCCGGACGGACCGAACGGATGGGACGGCAGATGCTGGAGATCACCCGGAACCACGCGTGGGGCCGCGACTACGCGGTCGTGCTCGACGGCTCGACGGCGGCGCACTGGCGGCGGCGCGCGTGGAGGTCCGGCGGGCGGGTCGAGATGGACGGGCGGACCGCGGAGCTCCGTTCCGCCGACCGGGGCCGCACCTTCGAACTGCGGGGCGCCGACGGCGTCCTCGCCGAGGCCCACCGCAGCGGGCGGACCTGGCGGCTGCGCCACGGCGGGGAGGAGTACACCTTGGAGCGGCCGTCGGGGTTCGGCCGTCGGAGCCGGAGGCTGCTGCGCCGCGGGGATGTGCTGGGGACCTTCACCCGGACCCGTTTCGGCCGCGGTCTGACCGCCGAACTCGGGGACCTGCCCGCGCCGGCGCAGGTCTTCGCGGGGCTGGTGGTGCTCAGCCTGTGGCAGCGGCAGGACGCCGCCACCGCCGCGGCGGTCTCCGCCGGCAGCAGCTGACCACCCCGGTGCGGCGGCGGCCGGTTCCCGGGGCCGTACCGGGTCCGTCCCGGCGCGACCCTCGGCGCCCCGCGTGGTCGCCCGACGCGACGGCCCCGCGGGTCGCCCGCACCGGTGAGCGGCCGTCCCGCGTTCCGGCCCAGGGGCCAGCCCCCGGCAGGCCCGCGGGGCCCATGACCTGCCCCGGGCCGGGCCGACCGGCCGGGCCGGAAAACGACCATAAGACCCGCTGATGATTGCCGAAAAAAACTCCTTCTGGACCTGGCAGGCTCCGGCGCGGTCTTATGGCACCGCACCGCATCGCGGGTCCGGCGCCGGCCCCGTGAACGGCGCGCGCCCGGTCCCGGCATCGAGGAATCGGCCGCGCGGCTCCGCAGGGCCCCACGCCAGTCCGCCTTTCCGGGAGAGCCACATGGCCGCCATCGCGAAGCCGGACATCCGACGACGGCGCCGCCCGGCCGGCATCGTTCCCCCCGCCGCCGGCGCGCTGACCACGGCGTTCCGCGACCGGAGCCCCTGGCACCCGCCCCGCTCCCACGAGGAGCCGCGGGGCCGGGCGGCGGGGGGCGCCGGCCCGACGGTGCGGCCGAGCCCGCCGCTCGTACGCACCGGAGCCGCCGGGGCGTCCGGAACTCCTGGAACTCCCGGAACCACCGGAACCACCGGAACTGGTACCAGCGGGACTTCCGGTCCGGCGGGATGCGGCGGGTGATGTCCCGCCACCCGCCCGCCCGCGCGCGAACGCGCCGCGGCGGGTCGGAGCCCGACCCGCGCCGGAGTGTGTTCCGCCGGCCCCGGGCGCCCCGGCCCGCGGGCGAGTCCCCGTCCACCGAGCCCTGGAGAGAGCAGTACGCCCGTGAAACCCGAAGAACGGCGCCGCCACATCCTGGCCACCGTGCGCAGCCGCGGGATGGCCGAGGTGACATCCGTCGCGTGTGACCTCCAGGTGTCCCCCGAGACGGTCCGCCGCGACCTCAGCGCGCTGGAGAGCAGGGGCCTGATCCGCCGGACCTACGGCGCCGCGTACCCGCTCCAGAGCGCGGCGTTCGAGACGTCCTTCGCCGACCGGGCCGGGCCGCACGCGGCGGCGAAGAGCCGGATCGCCAAGGCCGCGGTGCGCCGGATCGAGTCCGCCGAGACGATCTTCGTGGACGAGGGCCACACCCTGGAGGTCCTCGCGGGCGCGCTCCCGGCCGACCGGCCGCTCACGGTGATCACCGCGGCGGCCGAGACCGCGACGGCGATCGTCGACTCCCCCCACCTCACCGTGCTGCTCCTCGGCGGCAGGCTGAAGTCCAGGACCCGGTCCACCGCGGGGTCCTGGACGTGCGGCATGCTCGCCGGGTTCGTCATCGACCTGGCCTTCATGGGCACCAGCCGGATCTCCCGCGAGCACGGCCTGACCACCCACGACCCGTCGGTCGCCGACGTCAAGGCCAAGGCGCTGGAGGTCTCCCGGCGGCGGGTACTGCTCGGCCACCACAGCAAGTTCGGCACGAGCACGCTGAGCCGCTTCGCGGAGGTCGCCGACTTCGAGGCGATCATCACGGACACCGGGCTGCCCGCCGCGGAGGCCCGCCGCTACGAACTGCTGGGCCCGCGCGTCCACCGCGTCTGAGCGCGGAACGGCCGCGGGCCCGGGCACGGCTTCGGTGCCGACGTCTCCACCGCCCCCGCAACCGCCACCGCAACCGCCGGCTACGGCTACGGCTACGGCTACGGGACGGTCAGTACGACTGCGCCGCGCGGCGGATCGCGCGCAGGACCGTCGCCACCGCCGGCACCTCGGCCATGTCCGGCCACAGCAGCGCGTAGGTCCGGCGCAACGGCCAGTCCCGCAGCGGGCGGTGGACGAGCGAGGGCACCAGTGGCCCGCGCAGCGCCATCTCGCTCATCAGGGTGATCCCGAGCCCGGCGGCGACCAGCGCCTGGATGGCGTGCGCGTCGTCGACGGTCGCGCTGATCTGCGGCTGGAAGCCGAGGTTGGTGCAGGCCGCGGCGAACCGGTCCCGGTGGCTCTCCATCACCCAGCGCTGGTCGGCGAGTTCGCCCAGCCCGATGGCCGCCCGCCCCGCCAGCGGGTGGTCCTCGCGCATCAGCACGCACCGCCGGTCGGTCATCAACGGCACCCTCAGCATGGCCGACTCGCCCTCGGGGGTGTCCTCGTTCTCCCAGTTGCACAGCAGGCCGAGGTCCGCCTCGCCGGTCCGGATGAGGTGGCGGGCCTCGACCGGCTCGGCCTGCACGAGCGTGACGCGGACGTCGGAATGCTCCGCCACGAGCGAGGTCAGCGCCTGCGGCAGCAGGGTCAGGCAGCTGCTCTGGAAAGCGACCATGCGCACCAGGCCGCCGCCCCTGGCCACCAGTGAGGCGATGTCCTGGTCCGCCGCCCGCAGCACCGAGAAGATGGTGTCGGCGTGCCGGACCAGGCTCTCCCCGGTCGGGGTGAGTTGCAGGCCCCGCCCGACGCGCGTGAACAGCGGGGTGCCGACGGCCTGTTGCAGGCGCCGCATCTGGTAGCTGACGGCCGGCTGGGTGAAGCCGAGCGACGCCGCCGCGGCGGTGTAGGAGCCCGTGCGGGCGATCTCCGCCAGCACCTCCAACTGGCGCACGTCCAACATATGCAAATGATAAGCGCAATTGATGGAGGGGCGAAAAAACTCTCGTTGGACCGGAGGGCCGAAGTCCGGTCCAATGGAGGCCGCGAACCCGCGGAGTACCGACGGCGAAGCCGTTTCGGTCCCGCTTCCCGTCCCCCAGGAGTTCTCGTGAGCACGTCCGCCGAACCGCTGGTACGGATCGCCGGAGTCAACAAGCACTTCGGACGCACCCAGGTTCTGCACGACATCGACCTCGATGTCGCGGCCGGTGAAGTCGTCGTGGTGATCGGCCCGTCCGGGTCCGGCAAATCCACGCTCTGTCGCTGTGTCAACCGGCTGGAGACGATCACGTCGGGCACCATCGCCATCGACGGTGTGCCGCTGCCGGCCGAGGGGCGGCAGTTGGCCGGGCTGCGGGCCGACGCGGGAATGGTCTTCCAGTCGTTCAACCTCTTCGCCCACCTGACGGCGCTCCAGAACGTGGTGCTGGCGCCGGTCAAGGTGCGCGGCCGCTCGCGCGCGGACGCGGAGAGCGCGGGCCGGCTGCTGCTGGCGCGGGTCGGGCTGGCCGACAAGGCGGACTCCTACCCCGCCGAACTGTCCGGCGGCCAGCAGCAGCGCGTCGCGATCGCGCGGGCGCTGGCCATGGATCCCAAGGTGCTGCTCTTCGACGAGCCGACCTCGGCCCTGGACCCGGAGATGATCCAGGAAGTGCTGGACGTCCTGGTCGAGTTGGCCGCCGAGGGCATGACGATGATCGTGGTCACCCACGAGATGGGCTTCGCCCGCAAGGCCGCCGACCGGGTCGTCTTCATGGACGAGGGCCGGATCCTGGAGATCTCGCCGCCGGCCGAGTTCTTCACCTCCCCCCGCCACGAACGCTCCGCCGACTTCCTGTCGAAGGTGCTGCACCACGTATAGGCGCGCACCCGCCGGTACTCCGTCCGGTCCCGTTCAGCGCCGCCTCGGGTACGTACTCCGAACAGTCCGCACTCCGCATAATCCGCACCCCGAACAGTTCCCACCCCGAACTCCGGGCGCGTATTTCCCCGCATATCCCGATGCGGGACTTCCCCGATGTCCGCCTTCCGGTTCCGCTCCAAGTTCCGCCCTTTTGTCCGCCCCGCTCCGTTTTCCGCTCCGCCGCCCCGCCTTTTCCGTTCCTTTCCGTCCGCCCGGCGACTCCGACCGCCGTATCCGGGTCCGGGCGACCGATTCCGCGCAGGAGAGCCATGAACGTCCGCAGAACAGCATTCCGCCGCACCCGGACCGGTGCCGGCCTCACCACCGGGCTGATCGCCGTGACCGCCCTCGTGGTGAGCGGGTGCTCCAGCAGCTCCGGCAACTCCTCGGCGGTGCCCGGCGCGCCCGGGGCCAAGAGCGGCTCGGCGGCAGCGTCCGCGGGCCGGACCGTCGACGACCTCGTCGCCGCCGAGCAGCCGGCGAGCGCGTCGCTGCTGCCGAGCGGCTCCACCGCGGCGAAGATCAAGGCCAAGGGCACCCTGGTGGTCGGCGGCACCCAGACCGCGGCGCTCTTCTCGTTGCTCGACCCCACCACCGGCAAGGTCGACGGCTTCGACGCGGCCATGTCCGAACTGCTGGCGAAGTACATCATCGGCAAGCCGTCCACGAAGCTGGTGAACGTCACCTCCGCGACGCGCGAGGCGCTGCTGAGGAGCCACCAGGTGGACACGGTGTTCGCCACCTACACGATCACGCCCGAGCGGGAGAAGTCCGTCGCCTTCGCCGGCCCGTACTACCAGGACGGCCTGGCGATCGAGGTGAAGAAGTCCGCCGCCGACATCACCTCCCCGGCCGGCCTCGCGGGCAAGACGGTGGTCACCGAGTCCGGCTCCACCGCCGCCACCGCCGTCAAGAAGGCCGCGCCCACCGCGAAGGTGCAGTTGTTCGACACCAACACCGAGTGCCTCCAGGCACTCCAGCAGGGCCGGGCCGACGCCTACGTCCTGGACCAGGGCATCCTGGCCGGCAACGCGTCGACCAACCCCGACGTCAAGGTGTCGGCCACCACCTTCAGCGCGGAGCCGTACGGCATCGGCATCCCCCTCGACCAGCCGGACTTCAAGCAGTTCGTCGACGACTGGCTGAAGAAGGTCGAGGCCGACGGCACCTGGGCGAAGGTCTGGAAGGCCACCGTCGGCACCCAGGTCCCGGGCGACGCCCCGACGCCGCCGGCGGTCGGCTGACGGCCATGGACGTCATCACCTCCCACCTGGGCGTCTTCGGCCACGGCCTGCTGGTCTCCCTCGAACTGAGCGGCTCCACCTTCCTGGGCGCGGGCCTGCTCGGGCTGCTCCTGGCGTGCTGCCGGATCAGCCCGGTGCTCCCGCTGCGCGTCCTGGGCTGGGGGTACGTCGCGGTGCTGCGCAGCGTGCCGCTCCTGGTCCTGCTGACGCTGTTCGTGTTCGGGCTGCCCGAGATCGGCATGGTCTACTCGCTGTTCTGGACCGCGGTCACGGCGATGAGCCTGTACTGGGCGGCCTTCTTCTGCGAGGCGATCAGGTCGGGTGTGCGGTCGGTGCCGGTCGGCCAGATCGAGGCGGGCCGGGCGCTGGGCCTGTCGTTCCTCCAGGTGCTGCGGCTGGTGGTGCTGCCGCAGTCCTTCCGGTCCATGGTCCAGCCGCTCGCGTCGCTGCTCATCGCGGTGACGCTCAACTCCTCCCTCGCCTCGGCCGTCGGGGTCACCCAGGAGCTGACCGGACAGACCGAACTCCTCGACCAGCAGTACGCGCAGCCGCTGGTGACCTTCGGTGCCGCCGCGCTGTGCTACGTGGCCGTGACCCTGCTGATCGGACGGCTGGCGGCCGTCACCGAGCGGAAGTTGACGGTGGTGCGATGAAGCGGACCGTATCCGCGCCGGCGGTCCCGGGCGGAGGACCGGACACCGGCGGAGGGCCGGGCAGCGGCGGAGGGCCGGGCGGCGGTGGGGCTGGCACCGGCGGGGCGGCCGCGCCCGTCGGCCGTCCCGGGCCGTCGCTGCGGGAGCGGCTGGCCGCGTGGAGCGACGCGGACGGGGGCTCGCTCTTCGACCCGCCCGGCCCGCGCGGCCGGGCCCGTATCGCCGTCGCCACGGTGGTCTCGCTGCTGGTGGCCGCCGCGCTGGTCTGGCTGGCGGTACGGCAGTTCGCCCGGCACGGCCAGCTCGACGCGGCGAAGTGGAACCTGTTCACCCAGCAGGCCGTGATCCGCTACCTGCTCACCGGGCTGTGGGCGACGGTCAGGGTCACGCTGGTCAGCGCGGCGATCGCGCTGCCCTGCGGCGCCCTGCTCGCCCTCGGCCGCCTGGCCCGCAACCGTCCGGTGAAGTGGCTGGCCGGGCTGTACGTCGAGACGATGCGGGCCGTCCCGCTGCTGCTGCTGATCTACGCGTTCCTGTTCGGCCTGCCCAGCGCGGGCGTCCGGCTGCCGCTGTTCTGGCAGCTCGTGTGGCCGATCGTGATCACCAACGCCGCGGTGTTCGCCGAGATCTTCCGGGCCGGCGTCCGCTCGCTGCCGCGCGGGCAGACCGAGGCGGCCTACGCGCTCGGGCTCCGCTACTGGCCGACGATGCGGCTGGTGGTCCTGCCGCAGGCGATCCGCGCCACCGCGCCCTCGCTGATCGGCCAGTTGGTCCGCCTGCTCAAGGACAGCACCCTCGGCTACGTCGTCAGCTTCCTCGAACTGCTCAACTCCGCGAAGGTGCTGGGCGAGTACGACCACACCATCGTGCAGAGCTACCTGGTCGTCGCGGCGGTCTACGTCGTCGTCAACTCCGTGCTCGCCGGTGCGGCCGGGCTTCTGGAACGGCGGCTGGGTCCCGCCCGGCGCCGGCGCCGGCACCGTCCCGCCACCGTCCGCCGGACCGCGGCGCCGGCCTGAGCGCCGGCACCCGAAGGGGCCGCCGCCGGACCCGGACCGGAGCGCGGCCCCACCCCCTCCGGCCCCCTCCTCCCGCCCCGTCCTCCAACCCCGCCCTCCGGTCCCCGGCCGGCCGGCGCGGTGCCCCCGCCTGCGCCTCCCCCGGCCGGGTCGCGGCCGGGTCGCGGCCGGGCGGCACGGTCCTCCCCCACCCGTGACCGCCCGGCCGGCACCTCCGGCGCCGGACCACCGGTCCGCGACGCGGCGGTGCGCGGGCCGATCGCCCCGGTCCGTGCCGTGGGCCGGCGAACGATGCCGTCTCCCAGAGAAAGTTGGATCCGCCCATGTGCCGACTGATGGCCGCCGTCGCCCGCAGTCCCCGCCCGCTCGACGACCTGTTCGCCGAGGACCTCGACCCCTTCGTCTCGCTCGCGTGCGAGCACAGCCACGGCTGGGGCGTCGCCTCGATCACCCGGCACGGCACCGTCGGATTCGTCAAGGAACCGGAGCGCGCGGACGAGAGCGCCTGGTTCCACGGGCTGATGGTGGACCGGACCACGGACGCGGCGCTGCTGCACCTGCGCATGGCCAGCCCCCAGTACCCCGTGGTGTACGGCAACACCCACCCCTTCGGCGACCGGCGGACGGCCTTCGTGCACAACGGCGACTTCCACCCGGCGGGCTGCCTGGACGACCTGATCGGCGCGCCGCTGCTGGCCACGGTGGAGGGCGAGACCGACAGCGAGCGGTACTACCTGGCGGTCCGGCGCCGTATCGACGACGGGGTGCCGCCGCCCAAGGCCATCGCGGAGACCGCGGCCGCCATACGGGCCCGATGTACCCGGTTCGCCAGCCTGAACTGCATGCTGCTCACCCCCGAGGCGGTGTTCGCGTACACCTCGCACGACCCGTACGGCGAGGTGATCGGACGCCGGGGCGCGGGCTACTTCTCGCTGAGCTACCGGGTGGACCCGGACAAGGTCCTGGTCGCCTCCGCCGGCTGGCCCCAGGACCCGCCGCGGTGGTCGGCGCTCCCCGAGGGCCATGTGCTGGAGATCAGCCGCGGCGGCCTGGCCGTCACGGTCCACCCCTTCTGAACGGTCCTGTTCCGAACGGATCCTGCCAGGGGGGCCACGATGTTCCCCGGCACGGCCTGACCTTGTTCCGGTTCCGCCGCGCGCGCAGGGTGGACGGGTCGGGAGGCGGCAGCGCGGTCGCGCACCGCGGCCGCGCCGTACCTCCGCCTCCCCGCGCAGCGAGAGGACCCCACCATGTCCCATTCCGGCATCCTCGCCGGCAAGGTCATCGTCGTGACCGGGGCCAGTTCCGGCATCGGATACGAGGCGGCACGGCTGTTCGGCCGGGAGGGCGCCTCGGTCGTGGTCACTGCCCGGTCGAAGGAGCCGCTGGAGGCGCTGGTCGCGGCACTGGAGGCGGACGGGACGCCGGCGCGCCACGTCACCGGGGACGTCACCAGCGCGGCGGACGCCGAGCGGCTGGTGGACACCGCCGTCGGCGCCTTCGGCCGGCTGGACGGCGCGCTGAACAACGCTGGCGTGACGCAGGGCGGCGGCCTGACCGCCGACGTGACCGAGGAGACCTTCGACCGGGTCCTCGCCACCAACCTCAAGGGCGTGTGGCTGGGCATGCGGGCCCAGATCCGCGCGATGCTCGCCGCCGGAAACGGCGGTGCGATCGTGAACACCAGCAGCATCGGCGGGGTGCGCCTGCCGATGGCCGGCCAGGCGGTCTACGGCGCCGCCAAGCACGGCGTCATCGGCCTGACGAAGGGCGCGGCCCGCGACTACGGCCCCCAGGGGCTGCGGATCAACGCGATCGCGCCCGGCACCACCGACACCGCGATGATCACCGCGTGGAAGCGGCGGGAGCCGTCGATCGAGGCACGGCTGGACGAGGCGACCCCGCTGGGCCGTGGCGGCCGCCCCTCGGAGGTGGCCGAGGCAGCCGCCTGGCTGCTGAGCGACCGTGCGTCCTACGTGACGGGGGCGGTCCTCGGCGTGGACGGCGGCATGGCCGCGTAGGGACCTGCGAGCGGGGGCTTGGCGGGTTGGCCCCCCGACGGGCGGGCGGACCGGGCGCCGAGCGGGTCGACCCAGCGACGGGGCGGGCGGACCGGGCGCCGAGCGGGTCGACCCAGCGACGGGGCGGGCGGACCGGGTGTCGCCGGGCGAGTTGACCCAGCGACGGGGCGGGCGGACCGGGTGTCGCCCCGGGTCGGGGAGTATGACGGTGGAAGGACAGGAGGCGTCTCGATGAGCGACGAAGAAGTGGCCCGGTGCCTGCGGTCGTGGCGCGACCGGCTGACCCCGGCGGAGGCGGGCCTGCCGCCGGGCGGATCACGGCGGGCCCGCGGCCTGCGGCGGGAGGAGGTCGCCGCGCTGGCGGGCATCTCCGTCGACTATCTGGCGCGGGTCGAGCAGGGCCGCGTGCGGCCCCCGTCCCCCTCGGTCCTCGGCTCGCTGTCCCGCGCGCTGCGGCTGACGCGGGCCGAACGCGACCACCTGTTCCGTGCGGCCGGGCACCTGCCCCCGGCGGCGGGGCAGATCGACCGCCACCTCTCCCCCGGCGTCCAGCGCATCCTGGACCGGCTGGCCGACACCCCGGTGATGGTCATCGACGCCGCCTGGCAGATCATCAGCGTCAACCACCCCGCGACCGCGCTGCTGGGCCACTCCCCACACGCCTCGGGCCGGGAACGCAACCTGCTGTGGCGCCACTTCTGCGGCCCGCCGACCAGGATCGTGTACAGCGCGGACGAGGAGGACGCCTTCCGGCGGGAGGCCGTCGCCGACCTGCACCACGCGGTCGGGCTCTTCCCCCACGACCCGAAGCTGGCGGGTCTCGTCGACGACCTGTGCCGGGAGAGCGGCGCGTTCGCCCGGCTCTGGGAGGGCCGTCCGGTCGCGGCGCGCACCGACGGCCGCAAGACCGTCGCCCATCCCGAGGTCGGCCTGGTCACGCTCGACTGCGACGTGCTGACCGTCGCGGACAGCAACGCCCGGCTGGTCGTCTACACCGCGCGGCCCGGCTCCCCCGACGCGGACGCGCTGGCCCTGGTCTCGTCTCTCGGCCACCAGGAGATCTCCGGCTGAGCCGTGCCGGGGCGTGCCCCCGGTCATGTCCCGTCCGAGGCGGTGCGGAACCGTCGGTCATCGGCTGCCCGGCCAACGCCCCCGGGCAGGAGGCCACGGACCCACGATTCCCGTGTGGCTCACGTGTGACGCAGGAACGCGGCGAGCAGGGCGGCGGTGCGCACCGGGTGGGTGATCGGCGGGGTGTGGCCGGCCCCTTCGATCAGGTGGGCGGGCACTGCGGCGGGCAGCGCGGCGGCGAGGGCCCGGCCGGCGCCGACCGGGATGGGCAGGTCGTCGGTGCCGTGGATGACGGTGGCCGGCGCGGTCACCTCGGCCAGCCGCGGGAGGATGTCGTCCACGCCCATCAGGGTGCCGACCGCGGTGCTCAGCCGGCGGGGCGGCTGGCGCCGCAGCCGTTCCAGCCAGCTCGCGGCGGCCGGCTGGTCGGGGCCGAGCAGGAGCCGCAGCACGGCGGCGCCGGTGGCGGTGACCGGGTCAGGGACCGCGCCGGGGGCGGGGGCACCGTCGAGGGTGGCGTCGAGGTCGTGATCGGCGTCGGCACCGAGGTCCGCGCCCGCGCCCGCGGCGAATCCGTCGCGGATCTGCGCCATCCGGCCCAGCGCCTCCCCGGGAAACGCGGTCGCCGCGGTGTCGATCAACGTCAGCGACCGCACCGCAGCCGGTCGCAGCAGCGCCGCCCGCAGCGCGGTGAACCCGCCCTGGGAGTGCCCGACAAGGTGGGCGGACCGGACGCCCGCGCCCTCCAGCACCGCGAGCGCGTCCCGCGCGGCGGTCCAGTAGGTGAACGGTTCGCCGCTGTCCTCGGTGGCGCCGTGCAGCCGGAAGTCGAAGCGGATGCAGCGGTACCCCGCCAGTTCGGCGACCACCCCGTCCCACATCGTGTGGTCCATCAGGTTCCCGTGCAGGAAGAGCACGGCGGGCCCGCTGCCCCCGGAGTCGGCGACCCGCAGGCGTGCGTCGCCGGAAATAGTGATCGTCATCATGGTCCTTTCAGGACGGCTCGCTTCCAGTACAACGTCGCCTGGCCGCTCCGACGAGGTAGTTTGTCGACCTGTGGTGGTAAAAAATGGTCAACCGGTGCTCGGTGTCGGATACGCGGCGGCGGGGACGGCGGCGTCGGTCCCGATCGAGGTGCGCCGCTTTCCGGCGACACCGGTGCTGGCCGGGCCGGTGTCCCGGCAGCCGGTGCGGCCGGACTTCCACGTCGTCGGGCTGGTCACGGGCGGGTCGGGGCGGCACGAGATCGACTTCCGGCCGGCCCGGCTGGCGGCGGGAGCGGTGTTCTGGGTACGGCCGGGGCAGGTCCACCACGTCGTGGACCACGCCGGCCTGCACGGCGTTCTGCTGCTGTTCACCGGAGACGTCCTGGTCCCGGGCACCACGGTGGCCGCCTTCGCGGACAGCGCCGCCCGGGCCGCGCAGGCCGCACAGGCATCGCAGTGGCGGGCCGATCCGCGCGACGCCCTCACCCGGATCGGGATCGAGCACCTGGAAGTGCTGCTCGCGCGCGGTCCGGACCGCCGTGACGCCGCCGACGCGCTCCGGCTCGCGTTGGCCCCACTGGTGGGCGCGGCGCCGCGGGTGGCGGCCGGGCCGCACGGCCCGCCGGAGGTCTTCACGCGCTTCGCGGCAGCCGTGGAGGCCGGCTACGCCCGCCACCACCACGTCCTCGACTACGTGCCCGAGGTGCACGCCAGCGCACGCACCATCGACCGGGCCGTACGCCAGGTCACGGGCGGCAGCGCCAAGCGCTTCCTGGACGACCGGATCGCCCTGGAGGCACGGCGCCGGCTCACCACCTCCGACACGACCGTGGCGGCCCTCTCCCAGCGGCTCGGATTCGTGGACGCCTCCAACTTCGTCAAGTTCTACCGCCGCATGACCGGCCGGACCCCGGGCGCCGACACCGCGCCGCCCCTCACCAGCGACGGCTGACAGCAGCGGGACACCGCCGTCCGGCAGGCCCGCCCGGCTTCGCGGTGCGACTGCCCGGGGTGCTTGGATGAACGGAACACCGCGAAGGGGAGGGACCGTTGTCGAGTGCGGCGGGGGCAGGGGAGACGGACGCGTTCGCCACGCTCCTGCGCGAACTCAAGGACCGGTCGGGCCTGAGCTACGGGGCGCTGGCCAAGCGGCTGCACCTGAGCACCTCGACCCTGCACCGCTACTGCAACGGGACCGCCCTTCCCAACGACTACGCCCCGGTCGAACGCCTCGCCCGTGCCTGCCGCGCCACACCGCGGGAACTCGTCGAACTGCACCGCCGCTGGATCCTCGCGGACGCCGCCCGCGCCACCAGGAGCGCCCCGGCGGCGCCGCACGAGCGCAGCACGGACGTCCCGGCGGACGATCCGACCCACGACGAGGCGGACGACACGGCAGACGATCGTGCGGGCGAGCCGGCGGACGGCCCTGCGGCGGACCGACCGCATGCGCCCACCCGGTCCGCCGTGCCCACCGGACCGGACTCCACCACCTCCCCCACCACGTCTGCCGGTCCCGGCACTCCCCCGGATTCGCCCGCACCGTCCGAGCCGTCCGAACCCGTCGTCGAGCGACTGCTCCCCGGCCCCCTCTCGCCGCGGCGCCGCCGCACCGCCCTGATCGCCTCCGCCACGGCCGCCGTCCTCCTCGCGGCCACCACGTTCCTCACCCATCCCTGGACCGGCACCGGCCACGACTCCCGGGACCAGCAGGCCGGCGCCACATCTCCCAGCACCGCGGCCGACGCCGAACCGCCCTCCGCCACCCCGTCCCCGACCGGACAGCGCCACTCCCCCTCCGCCTCGGCATCCGCCACCGGTACGGGCACGGGCACGACCGGCGCTCCCTCGGCCGGTCCGGGACGGAATGCCGCACTCCCTCCCACCGGCAGCACCGGCAACGCCGCCCCGCTCACCGTCGGCACCCGCCCCTACGTCTACGACAGCCCCTGTAGCCAGCACTTCCTCGTCGACAGCGCGCCCGCCCAGGTCGGTCCGCCGGCGAACGAGCAGGACGCGCCCCGCTGGGCCGCCGCGTACGGCGCGGTCTCCTCGGACGAGCAGCGCGTCGCCCTCACCGTCCAGGGCACCGGCGCGGAGACCGTCGTCCTGGAGGCCCTGCACGTCCGCGCCCTCACCAAGGACGCGCCCCTCGCCTGGAACGACTACTCCATGGGGGTCGGGTGCGGCGGCGGCGTCGACTCCAAGTCCTTCGACATCGACCTGGACGACGGCAGCCCCACCGTCACCGTGAAGAACGGCCAGCGCGACTTCCCCTACAAGGTCAGCGAGTCCGACCCCGAGGTCTTCTACGTCACCGCCCACACCAAGGCGCACGACGTCCGCTGGGACCTGAGCCTGGACTGGTCCAGCGGCAACCGCCACGGCACCGTCCGCATCGACGACGACGGTCTCCCGTTCCGCACCAGCGCCGACGTCGACCGTCCCGGCTACGACTACCCGCTCGGCGGCAGCGACTGGATCACGCGCGACAACTGACCGGCGCCCCTCCTCCCGTCCCCACACCCGAACCCTCGAACACCCCGGCCCCTTCTCCCCGTTCACCAGCCGACTCGGCGCCACGGCTCCCCCGTTCTCGCCATCGCCCCACGGACAACACCGGGCACATCCGCCCCCACAGCGGGCGGGAAGCCGCCCGTCGCACCCCTTCACCACCCCCGGGGATTGGTCTGGACTATTGACAGGTTCAGACCATTTCCGTTTGAGTGCTGATCCCCGGTCCCACTTCTCACCCCCACAGGGAGTGGTCACGTGTCGAGACAACGGTTCATCGCCTTCCTCACCGCGCTCGCCGTCGCGGTCGGCCTGGCAGTCCTGGTCCCCTTCGCATCCACCGCCTCGGCCACGGACTGCGCGGCCGCCTGGAGTTCCTCCTCCGTCTACACCGGCGGCCAGACCGCCTCCTACAACGGGCACAACTGGTCGGCGAAGTGGTGGACCCAGGGCGAGACGCCCGGCGCCGCCGACGTCTGGGCCGACCAGGGCGGCTGCGGCACCTCCAGCGGCGGCACCGGCGGCTCGACCGGAGGCAGCTCCAGTTGCAGCTACCCCGCCTGGGTCGCCGGCAAGAGCTACGTCACCGGTGACATCGTGCAGTACAGCAACGGCAGCGACTACATCGCCACCCACGACAACCCGGGCTACGACCCGACCATCAGCACCTGGTACTGGAGCCCGTACACCTGCTCCGGCGGTGGCGGCACCACGCCTCCGAGCAACGGCGGATTCGTCGTCAGCGAGGCCCAGTTCAACAGCATGTTCCCGAGCCGGAACCCCTTCTACACCTACGCCGGCCTCACCGCGGCCCTGAGCGCCTACCCGGGCTTCGCCACCACCGGCAGCGCCACCGTCCAGAAGCAGGAGGCCGCGGCCTTCCTGGCCAACGTCAGCCACGAGACCGGCGGGCTCGTCTACATCGTCGAGCAGAACACCTCCAACTACTCGCACTACTGCGACACCAGCCAGCCCTACGGATGCCCGGCCGGCCAGTCCGCCTACTACGGCCGCGGTCCGATCCAGCTGAGCTGGAACTTCAACTACAAGGCGGCCGGTGACGCGCTCGGCATCGACCTCCTCGACAACCCCAACCTGGTGCAGACCGACCCGGCCGTCGCCTGGAAGACCGGCCTCTGGTACTGGGACACCCAGACCGGACCGGGCACCATGACCCCGCACAACGCCATGGTCAACGGCGCCGGCTTCGGCGAGACCATCCGCAGCATCAACGGCAGTGTCGAGTGCAACGGCGGCAACCCGGCCGAGGTCCAGGACCGCGTCAACGCCTACGAGAACTTCACCTCGATCCTCGGCGTCCCCGCCGGAAGCAACCTCTCCTGCTGACCCGCTCCCTGCCCCACCCGCGCCTCGCGCACTGACGCGCCCCGCCCCCGGCGGGGCGCGTCGGCGTGTGACGGCGACGAACGGCCGCCGCACGCACAAGGCCGCCGCCACCGTCAGCGCCGGCCACACCGACGACAACCCGCCCGCGTGCTCGCGCAGTTGCGCGTACGACACGACGGAGAACACGATCCAGGGGAGAAGGCCCCACAACTGGTCCATGGCCGGCCGTCCTTTCCGTTCCTCCGCATATCCGCGGTCCGGCGGGAAATCCCCGCCGCTCGGAAATGTACGACGGGGGACGGGATCCTGTCCTCCACCCCCGGGTTTATTTCACGGGTGGAGAAATTCGCCGTCCACACTCCACCCGTGGATGGATGACACCGCTCTCCGCAGGTCGTAGCCTCGACGAAGACGAGGTCGGGGCAGGCGCGTTCGGCAGGGAACCGCCGCCGTTTCCCCTCCTCTCAGTGTCTCCTCACGCGAGCAACGAAATGCGAGGCCGTCATGTCCATGAATATCGAACAGAACCACCACGCGCCCGGCGGACGGAGTTCCTCCGCCCAGACGACGTCATTCCACCGGTGCCGGTCCCAGGACTCGCGGCGCCACCACCACCGGTCCGCGCACGGTCTTCCCGCATTCCCGCGCGGGCCGGCCGGAATCGGTGCCGCCCACCGCCGCCCGCATTCCCCCACCCGCCACTGCGGCTCTTCCCGCGGGAGATGGGAGAGGTGAGAGAGGTGGGAGAGGTGAGCGAGAAGCCGGGGGGACACGACGTGCAGTCATGACCGGCCTCCGGCGCCCCGGCGGCGGCCGCACACCCGTGACGGGTGGGAGCAGACGGGCCGTTGGGGCGGGTCGGACCGGCCTTGCGTCCCGGTTGGGTAACGGGCGGGCGGTGCGCGGGGTTCGTCCCTAGTCTGACGGTCCACCGGGCCCGCCAGGGGGGCGCCCGGGATCGACCAGGGGACGACAGGGACACCATGAATCGCTTTCGCATGCTCGCCGCCGGAGCCGTGGCCGGGGCCGCCGTCACCGGGGCGGTGCTCGCGCCGACACCGGCGAGCGCGTCGACCGGTTCCGTGCATGTGCACAAGATCTACTACAACAGCCCGGGCGTGGATCGGCGCACGAACACCAGCCTCAACGCGGAGTACGTCCAGATAGCGAACACCACCGGCAAGTCGGCGAACTTGAAGGGGTGGACGATAACGGATGCGTCGAAGCACAAGTACACCTTCACCACTTACACACTCGGCGCTCACAAAACCGTGACCATACACACCGGCAAAGGCCGGAACACGGCGGCGAACCGGTACCAGGGGCGTTCCGCGTACGTCTGGAACAACGACAAGGACACGGCGACGCTGAGGTCCTCGAAGGGAACCAAGATCGACAGCTGCTCCTACCACTCGACGCGTGTCGCCTCCATCATGTGCTGACGCGATCGGCGGCCTCGCGGAGCCCGTACGACGGGCTACCGGGAGGGCGGTCGGCCGCGGTGGCGGTCGGCCGCCTTCCGCCGTTCTCGGGGGGACCTTTGGTACCCATGCCCCACCAAAGCCGCAAAGGAGAGGGATGATCGACAGCGCGTAAGCAGGTATTTGACACACCGTGAAATCGACTCGTACAGTCATCCTCCGTCAACTCCGAGTAATTCCCACGCCAAGCACGACACGGAGCGGAATTTCCGTTTTGGCGCGTTCGGAGAGCCGTGACCGCCCCGCCCGCACGGGGAGACGGCTTCCACTGGCCATCGACGCACGCGCCGACAACGGAGACTGAGGGACGGGGATGCACGGTGAGTAGCCGGCGGCAGCGCGAGCCGCGGAAAAAGCCGCGGAACCAGTCCTTCGAAGGACGCTACATCTGGCACTCCGCCGCGGACGACCGGCAGTTGGCCGACGCCTGCGTGGATGTGCAGGCCGGCCGCTACCTGAGCGCATCCGAGGCCCTGCGTTCGGCCGCGGACGACTTCGGCTTACGCGCGCACCGCTCGCTGGTGCTCGCCTCCGAGGCGTGGGACTCGGATCTGACAGAGCGTTGGGTCGCCGAGGAGCCGTGCGCCGAGTCGGCGCTGCTGTGGGCCCGGGTCGCCGTCCTGCGGGCGGTGCGCGCCGCGGAGACCGGGGACGACCGCGCCACCGCCCTGTCCAGGATCGCCCTGAGCGCCTGCCAGCAGGCGGCCGACCACGCGCCGCAGGACCCGACCCCGTGGGTGGCCCAGCTCTCGCTGTCCCGCTTCCACCGTTCCTTCGACCCCGCCCCGCAGGGGTTGTTGACCGCACCGTCCGGCCCCTGGCGGCTGCTGTCCCACATCCTGCGGCTCGACCCCTGGAACCGTGAGGCGCACCACCGCTTCCTGTCCATCTACTTCCCCCGCAACGGCGGCAAGGCGTCCGAGGTCTGGGACGTGGCCGCGTTCCTGAGTCAGCGGGCCCCCAGCGGATCGCCCCTGTCGCTGCTCCCGCTGGTGGCCCTGGTCGAGAACTACAACCCGTCGGCCCCGCTCGCGTACAAGATGTGGGAGCAACCGCCGTGGAGCACAGCGGCGTTGAGCATCTACCACAAGTGGCTCCCACACGTGCCGGGTTACCGGTTCACGCCGGTGGTGGACCTGTCGTACCTCGCGCACGCGCTGGTCATGGCGCGCAAGGAGTTCGAGGCGCGGGCGGCCTTCATGCTGATGGGCCCCTACGCCTCCCGCATGCCCTGGAGCGCGTTCGGCGCCCCGGAGGAACAGCTCACGAAGGCTCGGGAGACGTGCGGTCTCACGGTGCCCGGCGGTTCGTGAGCCAGACCGTACCGGTCGACGGAATCCCACCAGAATGGACGGTTCGCATGCCCGACCCCACACTGACCGGCCGCACCAGGAGAACGGAACACGCGCCGCCGGTCGCCCTCGACGACGACGCCACGCTGCACGCGATGGGCTATCCGCGCAAACTCACCCGGCGATTCCGGGCGTTCGACAACTTCGCGATCTCTTTCACCATCATCAACATCATATCCGGCATCTTCTCCGCCTTCGGGATGGGCATGGCCGGAGGCGGTCCGCGCATCCTGATCTTCGGCTGGATCGGCGTGTCGGTGATGGTGCTCTTCATCGGCGCCGCCATGGGTGAGATCGCCTCCGCCTACCCGACCAGCGGCGCGCTGTACTTCTCCGCCGGCAAGCTCGCCAGGCGGCACAGCGGCGCCTGGTCCTGGTACACCGGCTGGCTCAACTTCATCGGCCAGGTCGCGGGCACCGCCGCCACCGACTACGCGGCCGCGACGTTCATCCAGTCCTACATCGCCATGCAGTGGGACTACACGCCCACCCTCAGGAAGACCGTGCTGATCACCGCGGCCGTCCTGCTGGTCCACGCGCTGCTCAACACGTACACGGTCCGGCTGGTCGCCGTCATCAACCGGATCTCCGTGTGGTGGCTGATCGTCGGCCTGCTGGTGATCGTGATCTCGCTGGTCTCGGTGCCCTCCCACCACCAGCACGCGGGTTACGCGTTCCACTACGCCAACACCACCGGCTTCCACAGCGCGGTCTACGCGGGGCTGCTCGGCCTGCTGGTCACGAGTTGGACCTTCACCGGCTTCGACGGCAGCTTCCACATGTCCGAGGAGACCGTCCAGGCCACCGTCAACGCGCCCAAGGGCATCGTGCGCGCCATCGGCTACTCGGCGCTCACCGGGCTGATCCTCATGGTCGCCCTGGTCTACTCGATCCGCGACTACGCCGCAGAGGTCTCCTCGGCCGCCCCGCCGGTGCAGATCCTGCTCGACGCGCTCGGCCAGGGCCTGTCCAAGGCGATCCTGGTCATCATCATCGGCTCGATGCTCTTCTGCGGGCTGGCCAACATGACCTCCAACACCCGCATGATCTTCGCCTTCTCCCGTGACGGCGCCATGCCCGGCTCGCGGCTGTGGCACTCGGTCTCCCCGCGCACCCGCACGCCCGTCAAGGCCGTCTGGCTCGCCGCCGCCTCGTCGCTGGTGCTGGTGCTGCCGGGCTGGTGGTCGCACACCGCCTTCAGCGCGGTGGTCAGCGTCAACGTGGTGGGGCTGTTCCTCTCCTACGGCATCCCGATCTTCCTGCGGCTGCGGCTGAAGGACGAGTTCCAGGCCGGCCCGTGGCACCTGGGCCGCTGGAGCAGGCCCGTCGGTGTCGTCGCCGTGCTGTGGATCATCACCAGCAACGTGCTGTTCATGCTCCCGCAGGCCACCCCGATCACCGCGAGCACGTTCAACTACGCGCCGATCGCCCTCGCGGTGGTCCTGGTGATCGCGACCCTGTGGTGGTTCGCCACCGCCCGCAAGTCCTTCCACGGACCGGTCAGTTACGGCGGTCCCGACGAGGTGGCGGCGATGGATCTGGTCTGAGCGGCCCCGGTCCGCACGGCAGCGGTCCCGGTCCGCACGGCACCGGCACCGGCACCGGCACCGGCACGAGAACGACCCGCCCGCGCGACACCGGTCGCCCCGGAAGGCACGGCACCGGGCAGGAGCCCGACGGACGACCGGCACCCTGCCGGCGGAAGGAGCGGAACGCATGCGGAACGACCTCATCGTCACCCAGGCGACGGCTGCCGAGTGGGACGAGATCGTGGCGTGGACCGCCGACGAGGGCTGGAACCCCGGCCACGGCGACGCGGCCCACTTCCTCCCCAGCGATCCGGCCGGTTTCCTCGTCGGGCGGCTGGGCGGCCGCGTGGTGTCGGCCGTCTCCGTCGTCGTGTACTCCCCGGCGTACGCGTTCCTCGGCTACTACCTGGTGCACCCCGAACACCGCGGCACCGGCCTGGGCCTGACGACCTGGAACGCGGCGCTGCCCCGCGCCCGGGGCCGCGTGATCGGCCTCGACGGCGTGCCGGCCCAGCAGGCCGCCTACGCGCGCGCCGGCTTCCTCCCGGCGTACCGCAACGTGCGCCACACCGGCCGTCCCCGGACGGCCGGTGCGGCGGCGGACCCGGCCGCGGCCCTGGCGGTGGCACCGCACCACCACCGGGCGATCGCGGCGTACGACCGCGGCTGCTTCCCGGCCGCCCGCCCCGAGTTCGTCGCGCGCTGGCTCACCGGCGACGGCCACACCGCCCGGGTGCTGCTCGGCGCGGACGGCGGTGTCCGCGGGTACGGCGTGATCCGGCCGGCCCACCAGGGCCACCGCATCGGCCCGCTGTTCGCCGACAGCCCCGAGGAGGCCGGCGTCCTCTTCGACGCGCTCGTCGCCACGCTGCCGCCCGGCGCCGAGGTGGCCATCGACATCCCGGACCTGTACCCGGCCGCCGCGAAGCTCGCCGCCGACCGGGGCCTGAGCGCCACGTCGGAGTGCCTGCGGATGTACACCGGCCAGGCCCCGGCCAGCCGGGTCGACGCGGTCTACGGCACCACGACGCTCGAACTCGGCTGACGGTGAGGATGTGACGTGGTGACGCTGCTGGTGGGTCTGACCCCTCGGCTGACTGACGTCTCGACTGTCCTGTTTGGGATGTGTCGGCCCATCCGGGCGTCACCACGCACGCGGCCGGACGGGCGCTTGTGACTTCATAGGAGCTTGTCGCATAAGCCCCGTCACTGTCTTGTCCACCCGCCCGACCGGCGCGTGCCGCCCTCGTCGGTACGGATACGCAAGGACGGACATGACCAGCATGACGCACGACGGGCCGCGGATCACCGGCGGAGTCGACACCCACGGCCTGACCCACCACGCGGCCGTGATCGACTCCATCGGCCGGCACCTGGCCGATCGCGAGTTCGAGGCCACCATCCGCGGCTACCGGTACCTGCTGGACTGGATGCGCTCGCACGGCGACCTGGTCGCGGTCGGCGTCGAGGGCACCGGTGCCTACGGCGCCGAGCTCGCCCGCGTGCTGACCGCCGCCGGGGTCACCGTCTTCGACGTAGACCGGCCAGACCGCAAGACACGGCGGATGAAGGGCAAGTCCGACCCGATCGACGCCTATGCCGCCGCAACGGCCGTGCTCTCGGGCCGAGCCGCCGGCATCCCCAAGAGCCGGGACGGCGTGGTCGAGGCCGTGCGGGTCCTGCGACTCGCCCGCCGCAGCGCGGTCAAGGCCCGCACCCAGGCGATGAACCAGATCCGCGGCCTGCTGGTGTCGGCCCCCGCGATGCTGCGCGAGCAGGTCGCCGGTCTGGACCGGGCCGCGCTGATACGCACCCTGGCCCGGCTGCGACCCGGCGAGGACCTCTCGCGGCCGCTGGCGGCGACCCGGGGATCGTTGCGGCGCCTCGCCCGCCGTCTCCAGGCACTGGACACCGAGATCACCGAGCTGGACGCGGAGATCGGCCCGCTGGTCAAGCAGGCCGCCCCGCAGCTGCTGGAGCTGTTCGGGGTCGGGCCCGAGACCGCCGGCCAACTGCTCGCCTCCGCCGGGGACAACCCCGAACGAATGCGGTCGCAGGCCGCGTTCGCCCACCTGGCAGGAGTCGCACCGATCCCGGCGTCCTCCGGCCGCACACACCGCCACCGACTCAACCGCGGCGGCGACAGGGCCGCCAACAACGCCCTGCACACCATCGTCCTGACCCGCATGCGCTTCGACGAACGCACCCGCGCCTACGTCGAACGACGCACCAAGGAAGGGCTGAACAAGAAGGACATCATGCGCTGCCTCAAGCGATTCGTCGCCCGCGAGGTCTACCGCGCCCTGACCACCACACCAACGGAACGAATCACTCAAACCAACCTCGCACCGGCCGCTTGACAAGCATAGGAGCATCCGCGCGGTCCTACGGGACGATGCGCGACCGCAGCGCCACGAACGCCACCGCCGACGCGGCCACCAGCGCCGCGGAGGCGAGGAACACCGAGCCGGTGCCCGCCAGGCCGGCGAGCGCGCCGAGGGCCGCGGCGTCCACCGCCTGGGACAGGTCCATCGCCATGAAGAACGTCGAGTTCGCCAGCCCGCGCCGTGACTTGTCCGCCACCAGCACCGCCAGCGCGCTCATCCCGGGCTGGGCGGTGCCCATCCCCCAGCCGTAGCAGGCCCCGCCGGCCATGAGCACCGCCAGGTCCGGCGACCAGCGGACGAGCAGCAGCCCGGCCGCCACCGACAGGATGCCCGCGGTGATGGTCGGCGTCGTGCCGAACCGCCGTTGCAGCCGGCCCCCGGCGATGCGGGCCGCCGCGAGCATGATGCCGCTGGCGGTGAAGAACAGGCCGGAGTCGGCGATGCCGCGCCCTGTCGTGTACGCGGCCAGGAACGTGTTGACGGCCGCCACGCCCGACATGATGAAGAACATGATGGCCGCCGGGCGCGCCGCGTCCCGGTCCACCAGCCGGTTCCACCAGGGTTCGGGAGCAGCCCGCCCGGCCGCCGCACCGGACGCGACGGGAACCACCGGACCGTCCTCCGGAGCCGCGCCCACGACCGGCACCGCGCCCGCACCGGCGTCGGCCCCCGGGACGGCGCCCGCACCCGCGTCACCCGCGCCCTCGATCCCCCTGCCACTCCCGCTCCCGCTCCCAGCCCGCCGATGCTGCTTGGCGACCCGCCCGAGCGGCAGTCGGACCAGCAGGTTCACCCCGGCCAGCACGAACACGACCACGAACGCGGCCCGGTAGCCGTACGCGTTGACCACCGTCAGCGCCAGCCACGGCGCGAAGATCTGCGCCACGGTCTGCTCGATGCCCAGGTAGCCGATCCCCTCCGACATCCGGCTCTCGGGGATCAGGTCGGTGGCGAGCGTCATCACCGCGGTGCCGTTGAAGCTGAAGCCCAGCCCCTGCAACGCCCGCACGGCCAGCAGCAGCCACACGGGCAGCGCGAGGACGTACAGACCGGTCGCGACGAAGTACAGCACCGAACCGAGGAGCATGACGACGAACCGGCCGCGCGCGTCCACCAGCCGGCCCGACAGCGGCCTGACCACGAGCGCGGCGGCCATGTAGAACGTGGTGGTCAGGCCGGCCTCGGTGAGCGACAGGCCGTTGTGGAGGGCGTACAGCGGGACGACCGTGATCAGCATGTAGGTGCAGATCCGCAGCAGCCCGTTGGCCGTCATCAGGCTCACGAAGGGCAGGGTGAAGATCGGTTCCTGCCGTGGCCCGGCCACCGCGACGGGGGCGGTCGGCTCCGCGCTCGCGTCACTCACCCGTCCTCGCTGCCTCTCCTCGGTCCCTCCCGCGCGGGGCACCCGGATGCGCGGATTTTCTTACCGTCGGCAATTACCTTAGGTCATTAGTTTGACTAAGGACAGCCGGGAGAGGACGAGCGGACGGGACGGCGGCACCGTACGCACCGCACCGCGGCGGCACCCGTACGCACCGCACCGGGGCGGGCTCGTAGGGCACCGCCGCAGCGCCGCATACGACCCGCGCCGCCACGGTTCAGGGCAGGGTCAGCACCCGCGGCCCCTCGTCCGTAACGGCGACGGTGTGCTCGATGTGCGCGGCACGGCTGCCGTCGACGGTGCGCAGGGTCCAGCCGTCGGCGTCGGTGACGTACTCGTCGCGCCCGCCGGACATCAGCATCGGCTCGATCGCCAGGGTGAGGCCGTGCCGCAGCGGGAATCCCCGGCCGGGGCGGCCTCGCCCGGGCACGTGCGGGTCCTCGTGCATCTGCCGCCCGATGCCGTGGCCGCCGAAGTCCGCGGGCATGCCGCAGCCGGCGGCGCGGGCCACCCCTCCGGTCGCGTGGCCGATGTCGCCGATCCGGTTGCCGACCACGGCGGCGGCGATCCCGGCGTCGAGCGCCCGTTGGGTGGCGTCGATGAGCGCGACGTCCTCGGGGCGGGGGGTGCCGACGATGAAGCTGATCGCCGAGTCGCCGGTCCAGCCGTCCAGCGTGGCGCCGCAGTCGATGCTGACCAGGTCGCCGTCGCACAGCCGGTAGTCGTCCGGGATGCCGTGCACGATGGCGTCGTTGACCGAGGCGCAGATCACCGCGGGGAACGGCACGGGCGCGAAGGACGGCCGGTAGCCGAGGAAGGGCGAACTCGCGCCCGCCGCGGCCAGGACCGCGCGGGCGGCCTCGTCCAGCTCGGTGAGCGAGACGCCGACCGCGGCGGCCGAGCGCGCGGCGCCCAGCGCGTTGGCGACCACCCGCCCCGCCTCGCGCATCGCGTCCAGCGCCGCGGCCGTCTTGATCTCGACCATGGAAATCTACCCCATTCTCATACCGGATAACTATCCCGGTATTAGTATCACGTCCATGGTGCGAACTCCCCTCACCCCCGAAGAGCGGGCCCGCGGCGAACGTCTCGGCGCCCTGCTGCGCACAGCCCGCGGCGACCGCAGCATGACCGCCGTCGCGGCGGCCGCCGGCATCTCCGCGGAGACGCTGCGCAAGATCGAGACCGGTCGCGCTCCCACCCCGGCCTTCTTCACGATCACCGCCCTCGCCGGCGCCCTCGGCCTGTCCGCCGACCGGCTGGCCGCCGAGTGCGCCGACCCCGAGCCGCACGCCCTGAGCGCGTAGGAACCCGGACGACCGGGCCCGCGCGGGGACGCTCCGCCCGCCCCACCGAACCCCACCCAGCCCCGACGACCCAGGGAGGCCCCGTGTCCGGGTACCTCGCCGTGCTGACCACGACCGACAGCGCCGAGCGCGCCGAGCAACTGGCGCGGGCCGCGGTCGAGGCACGCGCCGCGGCCTGCGCGCAGATCGACGGCCCGATCCGCTCCGTGTACCGGTGGGAGGGCGCGGTCCAGGCCGAGCAGGAGTGGCGGGTACTGCTGAAGACCACCGCCGAGCGGTACGACGCGCTCGAAGCGGTGCTCACCGCCGCCCACACCTACGACACCCCGGAGATCATCGCGGTGCCGATCGAGAGGGGCGGCACGCCCTACCTGGCATGGCTCGACGCGGAGACGGCCGCGGGCTGATCCGCGGCCGGCGCGCGTCCGTTCCGCTGTGCGCGGTACGGCTCCGCCCCGGCCGTACACGCGACCGCCCACACGACCGCCCGCCCGCGCCGCCCGGGGGGAGCCGGTCGGTACGGGCGGGCGGCGGGTCGGAGGAGCAGCGCGGGTCGGAGGAGCAGCGCGGGCTGGGGGGCAGCGCGGGCCGTAGGAGCAGGTCAGGTCGGAGGAGCGGCTCAGGTCGGAGGAGCAGTTCAGGTCGGAGGAGCAGCGCGGCTGGGACGAACGGCAGGCGCACCGCGCCGGATGACCGGCACGGGCCTCACGCCGCCGCGGCGGCCTCCGCCACCTGCTCGGCGGTCGGCGCCAGCCGCGGCGACATCGCGGTGACCACGATCGCCACCACCATGAAGGCCGCCGCGACCACCAGTCCGCGGTGGAACCCGGCCACCAGCGCGTCACTGGGCGAACTGCCGTGTGCCAGGGCGGAGGTGGACTTCGAGGTGGACAGCGTGGAGACCACCGCGAGCCCGAGCGCGCCGCCGACCTGGTTGAAGGCGGTGACCACACCCGAGGCGGCCCCGGCCTCGTGGGCGGAGACGTCGGCGACCGCGGCGATCTGCGCGGGCACCGCCACCGAGGTGATGCCGGCACCGAACAGCAGCAGCCCGGGCAGGAGTTGGCCGGCGTACGACCCCTCGGCGCCGGCCGTGGTGAGCAGCAGCAGCCCGGCGGTGCTCATCAGCGCGCCGCCGATCTGCACCGGGCGGGTGCCGAACCGGGTGACCAGCGGGGTGGCCGCGACCGCGCCGAAGATCGCGGTGCCGCCCATCGGCAGGAACTCGACCCCGGCGTGCAGCGCACTGCCGTGCCTGACCTGCTGGAGGAAGATCGCGGTGAGGAAGAACATCGACAGGAAGCCGGCGCCGTTGAGCGCCAGCGCGCCGCCGGCCGTGCTCAGCGCGCGGGAGCGCAGCAGCCGCAGCGGTACGAGCGGCGCCGCCGCGCGGGCCTCGACCAGCACGAAGCCGACCAGCATGGCGACCCCGGCCACCAGGCAGCCGATCACCTCGAAGGACGACCAGCCGACCGGCTCGGCGCGCACCACGCCGTAGACGACCGCGAGCAGGCCGCCGGTGCCCAGCAGCGCGCCCGGCAGGTCGAACGACCGGGCGCCGGCGCGCGGCGGGAAGTGCCGGACGAACAGCGGAGCGGCGATCACCAGGCCGACCACGATCGGCACGTTGACGATGAAGACCCAGCGCCAACTGAACGAGTCGACCAGCACGCCGCCGGCCACCACGCCGAGGGTGCCGCCGAGACCGGCGAGCCCGCCCCAGATGCCCATCGCGATGTTGCGGCGGCGGCCGTGCTCGAACGTCACGGTGAGGATGGACAGCGCGGCCGGGGAGAGCATCGCGCCGCCCAGTCCCTGGACCGCGCGGGCGGCTATCAGCAGACCGGGCGAGCCGGCAAGGCCGCCGGCGAGCGAGGTGGCGCCGAACAGGACGAGTCCGGCGACGAAGACCCGCCGGGCGCCGAGCAGGTCGGCCGCGCGCCCGCCGAGGAGCAGGAAGCCGCCGAAGAGCAGGGTGTAACCGCTGATCACCCATTGCAGGCCGTCGGTACTGAAGCCGAGGTCGGACTGGATGTCGGGCAGCGCGACGTTCACGATCGTCACGTCGAGCACCACGATGAACTGGGCGAGGGCCAGCACGGTGAGCGTGGCCCAGGGACTGCGTCGCATGACGTCTCCGCAGGTGACTGGTGGTGGCTGATCCGGGCAGGCCGGAAAGGACGCACACGCCAGGATGTGTACGGCGTATGCTTACGGAGTCACCATACAGGGAATGTGTACGTTGTAAACGTCGGGTGGGCCGCGGCGACGGAGGGAGCCGGAGCGACGGGGGAGCCGGAGCGGCCGGAGAAGCCGAAGCGGCGGGGGATCGCGGGTGCCGGGCCTGCGTACGATGGACACCACCGAGCTGATCGGAAGGCGAGAGATGGCCGCGCACAAGCGACTCAACCGCGACGAGCTGATCGCGACGGCCCTGGCCGTGACCGACGCGGACGGCCTGGACGCCGTGACGATCCGCCGGGTCGCCCAGCAGCACGACGTGACGCCGATGGCCCTCTACCGGCACTTCCCGGACAAGGACGGCCTGCTCGACGCCGTTGCGGAGAGCCTGCTCGCGTCGGTCGAGCTGCCGCCGCCGGACGACCGGCCCTGGTACGCGCAGTTGGAGGACGTGCTGGCCGCGGTGCTGGAGGCGCTGGTGCCGCATCCGAACGCCGCCATGCTGCTGCTCACCCGGATCACCGGGAGCGAGCCGGGCCTCGACCTCACCGAGCGGGTGCTCATGCACCTCGACGCCGGCGGCATGGATGTCCAGCAGTCCGCGGACAGCGCCTGCCACGTCCTGGCGTCACTGATCACCCTGGTGATCGGCGAGCCCGGGAAGGCGTCGGGCGACAGCGAGGAGCAGGAGGCGGCGGTCCGCACCGAGCGGGCCCGGCTCGGCGCGCTCTCGCCGCGCCGCTACCCCCGCATCGTGGCCGCCGCCGCGCCCCTGACGGCGTGTGTGAGCGCCGAGTTGTACTACCGGCGCGGGGTCCAACTGATCGTCACGGGCCTGCGCGGCCTCCAGAGCGTGTCCCTGCCGGCAGCCGGATAGGCGTGCCGGCCCGGGACGCCCTGAAGTCCGCCGGTCCGCGAGGGGTGGGGCGGGTGACGCGACGTCAGAGCTTGAAGATCGAGAGGTACTTCACCTTGGTCTCGGCCACGAAGTCGTTGTGCTCCGAGCCCACCGCGGCCGCGAAGAGGCCGCCGGCGGTGATCGTGTGGCCCTGGTTGCTGACCCGGCCCTCGATCAGGTAGAAGAACTCGGTGTTCTCGTGGATGTGCGGGTCGGTGCGGTAGCCGGGCTCGGCCTCGACCACGGCCACGTGGTAGCCGTCGGCGCGGGCCGCGATCTTCGCCCGGGCCCTGCCGTCCGTGCCCCAGGGAATCCATTCGGTGCCGGCGAGTTCGCCGTCGTGGGCGATGTCCCAGCCCTTGGGCAGATCGGTCATCGTCTCCTCTTTCCCGCGTGTGATGTGCCCGGTCTCGTACGGTGGTTCGGCGGCTCGCTGTCCCAACGGACCTGTCAACATTGACAGGTGGGACTTTACCGTGCGGCCGCGCCCGAGCGCGCGCCCGCGCGGCCGTTCACCCGATCCGACGGAAGGAGCGTGGAGCACGATGTCGCTGCGCATGGCGCTGCTGGGCCTGCTGGCCTCTCGCGGCCCCTCCAGCGGATACGCGCTCACCCGGGACTTCGCCGGGTCGCTGAGCCACGTCTGGGCGGCGCGACACAGCCAGGTCTACCCGGAGTTGGCCCGCATGTTCGAAGCCGGCCTGATCGGCGTGGAGGACACCGGACCGCGCGGCCGCAAGCGCTACTACGTCACCGGGTCCGGCCGCGAGGAACTGCGGTGCTGGCTCACCGGGGTCGAGCCGAGCCGCACCGTGCGCAGCGAAGTCGCGCTGCGCGCCTTCCTGTTGCCCACGCTCGGCCCGGAGGTCGCCGCCGGCCTGGCCAGGGCCGAGGAGCGGTTCCACCGCGAACGGGCCGAGGAGATCGGCCGGTTGCGCGACCTGGCGTCCGCCGGCGGCGGTTCCGGGTTCGGCGCCTACGCGGCCGAGCTCGGCGTGCGCCTGTCCGCCGCCACCGCCGAGTGGGCGCGCTGGGCCGCCGAACAACTCGAAGCCGACGCCCGGGCGGAAGCAGCAGCCGCCACCACCCCCGCCGAGGACGAGCCCGACCACGCGTCCGACGGTCACGCCGCCCGTACCCCTCCCGACCGGACCTCACCCGCCCGCACCGCTCCCGACAGCACCGCCGGCGACAGCGCCGCCTCCTGCGCCGACCCGAACCCCCGGGCGCCGCAGGCGCCTTCCGCCCCAGCCGACAGGGCCCCGAACGACGCCGCACCCCCTGCCCGGACCCGCGCTCCCGGGGCCCCTCCCCCGCCCGCGTGACGCGCTCCGTGACCGGTCCCACCACAACGGGTACCGAGAATTAACTCCGAATACCTTCTGCGGCCAGATCTACGCGCGTATCTTGAGCGCGTTCGCGCGTGTCTCCTCCTCCCTCTCCGGGGGCGGTGCGCCCGCGGCACCGTAAATCGCCCACCGCACAAAGGAGATCCACTCCGGTGTCGCACTCCCCTGAGGGCGCGTCGCGCCCCGCGAGACCCGGTACGAGCGGGCAGGCCGCGCAGGCCGGGTCCGCAACGCCCCCGCCGCGCCCGGCCCTGCTGCGCAAGCGGGTCCTGCCGTTCGGCATAGCCGGTGCCGTGGTCCTGGCGGGCATCGGCGTCCACTCCGCCTTCGCCACGCCGTCCGCCGACGCCGTGGTGGCCGAGGTGTACGGCGGTGGCGGCAACGCCGGCGCCACGTACACCAACGACTTCGTCGAGCTGGCCAACTCCGGTGCCTCAGCGCTGGACCTGAGCGACTACAGCATCCAGTACCTGTCGGGGGCGCCGACCGCGACCTCCAAGTGGCAGGCCACCCCGCTGACCGGCTCGCTCGCCGCGGGCGGCCGCTACCTGGTCGGCGAGGTCGCCGGCACCGGCGGCAGCACCGCGCTGCCGACGCCGGACGCGACCGGCACCATCGCGATGTCCGCCACCTCCGGCACCATCGCCCTGGTGCAGGGCACGGACGCGCTGACCTGCGTGACGGCAGCCGACTGCGCCGCGGACTCGCGGGTGAAGGACCTCGTCGGCTTCGGCACGGCCGTGGTGCACGAGGGCAGCGGCCCGGCCGCCGGGGCGAGCAACACCGCGTCGGTGGCGCGCGGTTCCGCGCTGGCCGACACCGACGACAACGCGGCCGACTTCACCGCCGGCGACCCGACCCCGCAGAACGCCGCGGGCACCGGCGGCAGCGGCCCGACGCCGCCGCCGACCAGCCCGCCCACCTCGCCGCCGACCTCGCCGCCGGCCGCGGTGAAGATCCACGACATCCAGGGGGACACCCGGGTGTCGCCGTACGAGGGCAAGGCGGTCAGCGGCGCCACCGGCATCGTCACCGGCGTGCGCGCCTACGGTTCCTCGCAGGGCTTCTGGTTCCAGGACCCGCACCCGGACAGCGACCCGCGCACCAGCGAGGGCGTCTTCGTCTACACCGGCTCCACTCCCACGGTCTCCGTCGGCGACAGCGTCTCCGTCGCCGGTACGGTCTCGGACTACTACCCCGGGGGGACCACCGTCGGCGGACAGGCCGTCACGGAGATCACCAAGCCCACGGTGACCACGGTCTCCAGCGGCAACCCGGTGCCCGCCCCGGTGGTGCTGGACGACAAGGAGGTGCCGGACTCCTTCGCGCCCAGCGCGGGCGGCGGTTCCATCGAGAGCCTCCCCCTGCGCCCGTCCGAATACGCGCTCGATTTGTACGCTTCCCTCGAAGGGATGAACGTCCAGATCGGCAGCAGCCGGGTGGTCGGCGCCACCGACCCGTACTCCGAGCTGTGGGTCACGGTGAAGCCGAAGCAGAACCCGACCAAGCGCGGCGGCACCCTCTACACGGGCTACGACGCGCCCAACTCCGGCCGCCTGATGGTGCAGTCGCTCATCCCGACCTCCACCTCGGCGTTCCCGACCGCCGACGTCGGCGACACGCTGAAGGGCACCACCACCGGCCCGCTGGACTACAACCAGTTCGGCGGCACGTACGCGATCCAGGCGCGCACCCTCGGGACCGTCAAGAGCGGCGGGATCACGCCCGAGGTGACCGCCAAGGCGTCGTCGAGCCAGGCCACCATCGCCACGTACAACGTGGAGAACCTGGCGCCCGACAACGCGCAGTCGAAGTTCGACGCCCTGGCCAAGGGCCTGGTCACCAACCTGCGGTCGCCCGACGTGGTGGCGCTGGAGGAGATCCAGGACAACGACGGCGCCACGGACGACGGCGTGGTCGCCGCCGACCAGACGCTGACGAAGCTCACCGCCGCGATCGCCGCCGCGGGCGGCCCGCACTACCAGTGGCGGGAGATCGACCCGGTCAACGACAAGGACGGCGGCGAGCCCGGCGGCAACATCCGCTCGGTGTTCCTCTTCAACCCCGACCGGGTGAGCTTCGTCGACCGCGCCGGCGGTGACGCGACGACCGCCGTCGGCATCACCGGCAAGGGCGACGCGACCCAACTCACCGCCTCCCCCGGCCGGATCGCGCCGAACGACCCCGCCTGGGACAGCAGCCGCAAGCCGCTGGCGGCGGAGTTCACCTTCCGCGGCAAGAAGCTGTTCGTGATCGCGAACCACTTCGACAGCAAGGGCGGCGACCAGGGCATCGACAGCCGCTTCCAGCCGCCGGTGCGCAGTTCCGAGGTGCAGCGGGTGCGCCAGGCGATCCTGGAGCACGACTTCGTGGCGCAGTTGGAGGCCGCCGACCCGAAGGCCGACGTCGTCGTCCTGGGCGACCTCAACGACTACCAGTTCTCGCCCGCGGTGACCTCGCTCACCGACAACGGCAAGACGCTGACCGACCTGGTCAACACCCTCCCGGCGGCGGAGCGCTACTCCTACGTCTACGAGGGCAACTCGCAGGTGCTCGACCACATCCTGGTCAGCCCCGACCTCGACAAGCGGGTGGACTACGACGTGGTCCACATCAACTCCGAGTTCGCCGACCAGACGAGCGACCACGACCCGCAGATCGTGCGGCTGAAGCCGTAACCACCCTGCGAGGCACGGCCTGTTGACGGCCGGCGGTGGCACCTTCCGTTGCCACCGCCGGCCGTCACGTCTTCCGCGGGGGCGGCCCGCGGCGGCGTGCCGTCAGTCGTCGCGCCCTCAGTCGTCGTGCCGCACGAAGAGCGCGGCCGCGTCCGCCACGAGCGCGTCGATCCGGTCCAGGGGCACCCTGCGGGAGGTCACCAGCGCGGCGATGCCCTGGAAGGTGGCCAGGACGATCAGCACCAGGCGGCCCGGGTCGCCTGGCGCGAGACAGCCCGACGCGTGGCCTCGGCGGATCAGCTCGTCGAGCAGGACGTACGGCCGCTCCGGCGTCTTGGCGTCCGCCCCCTCGTCCTTCCTGACCGCCATCATCAGCTCCAGCAGCGCGGCGTCCTCGACCGCGAAGCGGACGTAGCCCGTCGCCACCGCGCGCAACTGCGCCTCGAAGCCGGCCCGGCCCACGGTGCCGCCCTCCTCCGCGCCGGCTTCCTCCGCACCGTCCTCCTCCGCACCGGCCTCCCCCGCACCGGCAGCGCCACGCGCCCCCGTCCGCCCCGACGCGTCGACCGCGGCGGCGATCTCCGCGCCGAGCCGGGCGAACCCGACCTCCGCGAGCGCGTCGAGCAGCGCCTGCCGGTCGCGGAAGTGCCGGCTGGGGGCGGCATGGCTGACCCCGACCTGGCGGGCGAGGTCGCGCAGCGAGATCTGCTCGGCCCCGCTCTCGCGGAGCGTGCGCTCGGCCGCCGCGAGCAGGGCGGCGCGCAGGTGTCCATGGTGGTACGGGCGGTCCGGCATGCCGCCAGCATACGCCGATGTTGTCATTGACATCATTGTAGGCAGTGACTACTTTTGCCGTCATGACGACATTCACTGCTGCCGACGTGCCCGACCTCACCGGACGAACGGCGATCGTGACGGGGGCGAACAGCGGCGTCGGGCTGGCCACCACCCGTGCCCTCGCGGCGGCCGGCGCCCACGTCGTCCTCGCCGTGCGCGACGTCGGGAAGGGCCGCGCCGCCGCGGAGCACCTCCCCGGCACGACCGAGGTCCGCGCGCTGGACCTCGCCGACCTCGCGTCCGTACGGGACTTCGCCGCGCACTGGGAGGGGCCGGTCGACCTCCTGGTCAACAACGCCGCCGCGCCGCCCCCGTCCGAACTCCGGCACACCGCCGACGGGTTCGAGTTGCAGTTCGGCACCGGCCACCTCGGCCACTTCGCCCTCACCACCCTGCTCCTCGAACACCTCACCGGCCGCGTGGTGACGGTGGCCTCGCAGGCCGAGCGGTTCGCCCGCCTCGACCTCGCCGGACTCGACGCCCTGGAGGCGATGAACCGCGGCCCGCGGCCGGGGGACCCTGCGACGGCCACGCCGTACCGGTCGTCGCGCGTCTACGGCCAGGTCAAGCTGGCGAACCTCCTGTTCACCGCGGAACTGCAACGGCGCCTGACGGCCGCCGGTTCGGATGTGCGGGCCCACGCGGCGCACCCCGGCTACGTCGACACCGCGATCTACCGCGAGAACGGCCCCGTCTCCAGGGTCATGGTGCGGCTGCTGGCGCAGAGCCCCGAACAGGGCGCGCTTCCCGTGCTGTTCGCGGCCGTCGCCGACCTGCCCGGGAACAGCTTCACCGGTCCGCGCCACCTCGCGCACATGCGCGGGTCCGCCGAGCCGATCCCCCGCTCCGCGGCCGCGCAGGACGCCGAACTCGCCCGCCGGCTGTGGACGATGTCGGAGCGGCTGACCGGAGTGGCCTGGCCGGCGGGTTCCGCCCGGACCGGCTCCCCCGCGTGAGGCGGCCGACAGGGCAAGCTGGGAGGCGACCGACCGGCACCGTACGAAGGCTTCGAAGATGACCCCACCGCAACAGCACCCGGCCCGGCCCATCGGCGGGCCGCCGACCGCACCCGGGCCCGGGCCCGTCGACCACGAGCTGATCCGGGCGGCGGCCGAGGTCGCGGCCACGGCCTGCCGGGGCGACAACCACACCGTGGCCGCGGCGGCCCGCGCCCGGGACGGCCGCATCGTCACCGCGGTGAACGTCTACCACTTCACCGGCGGCCCCTGCGCCGAGCTGGTCGCGATCGGCGCGGCGGCCACCTCGGGCGTCGACGACCTCGTCACGATGGTCGCGGTGGGCGACCGCGACCGCGGGGTCGTGCCGCCGTGCGGCCGCTGCCGGCAGGTACTGCTCGACTACTTCCCCGCGCTCCGTGTCATCGTCGGCGCCGGGGACCGCCTGCGGGCCGTCCCGGTCGCCGAACTGCTCCCCGAGAGCTACGTCTGGGCCGACCACCAGCTCGACGCGGACCAAGGCGGGGGCGAGCAGCCGGAGTTACGATCGAACGGTGACGCGTAGCAGAGCCGCGACCCGTCGTCTCGCCGTCGGCGACGCCACGTTCCTGTGGTCGGTGCGGCACCGGCACGAGGGCGAGGCAGGCCGGTGGACGGACTGCCGGGAAGTGCTGCGCCTGCGCCGACTCGGCACGCACGGGCACCTGTTGATCGTCTTCCGCGGCGGCCCCGGGCGGATGATCGCCGACGGCTACGCCCCCTCCGGCGCCGTCGGCACCGGGGGCGGCGCCTGGTTGAACCTCCACGAACCCGGCACCGTGCGGGCGTTCCTCGACGAGGCCACCGCGCGCGGCTGGGACCCGAGCGCCCCGGCGGCCCGGCAGTTCGACGGCTGGGAGCTGTTCACCGCCGCAGCCGCACGCAGATGAAGCACGGCGCCCGGTGCGGCCTGGCCGTACGCCACCGGGTCGATCCCCCTGGGCCGGGTCCCGCCGGGCCGCGGGCTCGACCGGCACGATCCGCCGGACAGGCGCCGGGGGCTACGCGGACTCCAGGATCTCCCGGAGGCGGTCGAGGTCGGCGGCGACCGTGTCGGCGTCGCGCTCGAAGTCGGCGTCGCTCGTCCCGGGTTGCCGGCGCAGCGTGAAGACCACCTCGCTCCCCGAGCCGTCGGGGATCACCCGGACCGGGTTGTGGAAGGTCTCCCCCGAGGGCAGCGTCACGTCGTGGTCGAGCACGCCGAGGTCGTTGCGCGGGACGAACGCCACCTCGACCCGCCCCATGGGGGACGACTCCGCCACCCACCGGCCGTCGATCCGCGTGATCGAACCGCCGAGCCCCCGCGCCCACGCGGGGAGGTTCGCCGGGTCCGACGCGTAGGCGTAGACCTCCTCGACGGTGCGGTCGACATGGACGCTCAGGTGGCGCGATGCGCTGCCGGCACTCTTCATGGCGCCGATGCTAGTCCCGGCGACCGGCGGGGCCGCGGGAATGCGGTGGCGCGCCCGGGCCGCGTCGGGACAGGATCGCCCGATGACCCATCTCGGGCTGGTGACCTTGGTCGTGCGCGACTACGACGAGGCCATCGCCTTCTACCGGGACGCGCTCGGTTTCGCCCTGCTGGAGGACACCCGCGTCGACGACGGGAAGCGGTGGGTGGTGGTCGCCCCGCCGGGGCCCGTGAGACGGCCGTTCTCCTGGCCAGGGCCGCGAGCGGCGCGCAGGCGGCCCGCATCGGGGACCAGACCGGCGGCCGGGTCGGCTGGTTCCTGCACACCGACGCGTTCGACCACGACCACGCGCGCATGCGGGCGGCCGGCGTCGTGTTCGAGGAGGCGCCCCGGCGGGAGCCCTACGGCACCGTGGCCGTCTTCCGGGACCCGTACGGCAACCGCTGGGACCTGATCCAGCCGAACCGGCCCACCGGGAGCGGCCGGTAGCGGGCGGCATGGGCCGGGCCCGGCGGCCGGGCCGGCGGGGCCGGGGGGCCGGGGGGCCGCCCGGGCGAAACCACGCCGCCCCCGGAGGGGTGGGGCGGGAGTTGCGCAGGGTTTGTGTGGGACACGTCGGCTCCCGGGAACTCGGGTTGACTGCGGGAAACCAGGGCACTAGACCTCTTGTCTGACCGGGAGAGAGCGCTCTCACGGAGAGATGAACCCTGTACACGGTCCCCCACCCGGGCAGGAGAGCCGCATGCCGAACGCATGCCCGCAGCACGCGCGGGAGCGCCGCCGCAGACGGTGCCGCAGACGGCTCCGACCGCCGGCGGCGGGCCCCGCGCGCCGGGCACGGCGGACCGTGCCCGGCACGCTCCGTGAACTCCGCGCTCGCTCCGGCCACTTCGGCGCCGACGGGCGCCACCCCCCACACCATCCGATCGGGACAGGAGATCGCATGTCCAGCGGACAGCTACCAGAGCAGGAGATGGCGCCGGGCGCACCGGCCCCCACCGGCCGCGCGGCACGCCGCCGCAGGTCGAGGGTGCGGTTGGCGCTGACCGCGGTGGCCGTCGCCGCGCTGAGCCTCGCCGGGATGACCGCGGCGACGGGCACCGGGAGCGCGGCCTCCCCGACCGCGACCACCGCCGTCGCGCCCAGCGACGTGCCCGCGCCGCCGGCCGGCTTCACCACCACCTGGAGCGACGACTTCAACGGCGCCGCGAACACCGGCGTGCCCTCGTCGGACTGGAAGTACGACACCGGCCCGGGCAGCAACTTCGGCACCGGTGAGATCGAGACGATGACCGACAGCACGTCGAACGTCTATGAGGACGGCAGCGGCCACCTGGTGCTCAAGGCGCTGCACGACGGCTCGGACCCGGCCTCCGGCTGGACCTCGGGCCGGATCGAGACGCAGAGCGACAGCTTCGGCGCGCCCGCCGGCGGCGTGGTGATGATGCAGTCCTCGATCCAGCAGCCGGACCTGACCACGGCCAACGGCGCGGGCTACTGGCCGGCGTTCTGGATGCTCGGCTCGACGCTGCGCACCGGCACCACCTGGCCGACCTCCGGCGAGGTGGACATCCTGGAGGACATCAACGCCCGCAGCTCGGTCTTCGGCACGCTGCACTGCGGCACCAACCCGGGCGGCCCCTGCAACGAGTCGACCGGCATCGGCTCCGGCGAGCAGGCCTGCTCCGGCTGCCAGACCGGCTACCACACCTACGCCGTGCAGATCGACCGCTCGACCTCGCCCGAGCAGATCCGCTGGTACCTCGACGGCCAGAACTACTTCACCGTCAACTCCACGCAGGTGGACGCCACCACGTGGGCGAACGCCGTGGACCACCCGTTCTTCATCATCTACGACCTGGCGATGGGCGGCGGCTTCCCCGACGCGTTCGGCGGCGGCCCCAACGCCTCGACCGTGTCGGGCGGCCAGATGAACATCGACTACGTCGCGGTCTACAACAAGGCGCCGTAGGGCGCCGTTCCGGCGCCGAGAGCACCCCACCACACCGCGCACCGCACCGCACCGCACCGCACGACCCACGATGACCCACGGGTGGACCGGACTGACGAGTCCGGCCCACCCGTGCCACGTCCGCACCCCCCACGGCATAGCGCGGGGACGGGGCCACGGGTTCGCGGTCACACGGTCACACGGTCACACGGTCAGGACGATCTTTCCGGCCGCGTGTCCCCCCTCGCTCTCCCGCTGCGCGTCGGCCGCCCGGTCGAGCGGGTAGGCGCGGTGCACGGCGAGCCGGAGTCCTCCGCCCGCGAGCAGGGCGAACGCCTCCTCCACGGCGGGCCGGCTGCGGTCGGCGTCGCCGCCACCGGTGAACGCGACACCGGCCTCCTTCGCCGCGGCGGCGTCCGCGACGGTGACGACCCGCGCGGTGCCGCCGGTCAGCTCGACCGAGTCGGCGAGCGCGTCCGGCCGCCCGGCCAGGTCGAAGGCGGCGTCCACCCCGTCCGGCGCGACGGCCCGCACCCGCTCCACGAGCCCGTCGCCGTAGCGGACCGGTACGGCGCCGAGCGCGCGCAGCCGCTCGTGGTTGGCCTCGCTCGCGGTGCCGATCACCTTCAGGCCGCGGGCGACCGCGAACTGGACGGCGACGGAGCCGACCCCGCCGGCCGCGCCGTGCACGAGAAGGGTCTCACCGGGGTGCAGGTCGAGGCGCTCCAGCGCGCGGTAGGTGGTCTCGGCGGCCACCAGGAGGGCGGCCGCCCGGGGCCAGTCGAGGCCGGCCGGCTTCGGCAGGAGGGCGTCGGCGGCCGCGAGGGCCTGCTCGGCGTAGGCGCCGGAGGCGACCCGTCCGAAGACCTCGGCGCCGACCGCGAGGCCGGTGACCCCGGGGCCGACCGCCTCGACCACACCGGCCGCCTCGAAGCCGGGTACGTGGGGGAAGGACACCGGGAAGACCTGCCGCATGGCGCCCGACCGGATCTTGCTGTCGATCGGGTTCACTCCCGCGGCGCGCACGGCGATCCGCACCTGTCCGGGGCCCGGCTCGGGCAGGTCGAGGTCGATGGCGTGCAGCACGTCGGCGGTGCCGAACTCGGTGAAGGCGATGGCCTTGGTCATGGGGTCTCCCGTTCCTGGTGGATCGGCCGCATCGACGGCTCGTGGTGGTCGGCCTGCGGCGCTCGGGTCCGGTGGTCCCGCGCGTCAGCGGGTCGGCGGTGCAAGGTCACGTGGCGAGCATCCTCGGCCGGCCGGGCGCCGCCTCGCGCGCGGAGGCGGTGCCGACGGCCCACAGCGCGGGGCCGGCGCCCGGCACCGTGGCGGCGATGGCGGCCGCGACCCCGGTCACCCGCACCGGCGGGCGCGAGGCGGCGTCGGCGGCGTCGGCGGCGTCGCGGGCCGACGGGATCGCGGCGGCGCGCGGGTCGGGTCCGCCCGGCTGCGCCCGGAGGCCCCCGGCCGCCCCGCCGGCCCGCGAGGCAGCCGGCGTACGGACGCGGGCGGGCACGGGGACGGGGACTGCTGCCCGGGTGCGCGTGCGGGTGCCGGTGCGCGCGAAGACGTACCGCAGCAGCAGGAAGCGGGCGATGCCGGCGGCACCGGAGGCGGCGAGGTAGACACCCTGCCGCAGCAGGGCGCCGCCCCCGGTGTGCAGGGCGTCGTAGCCGAGCAGCGCGCCGGTGGTGAACAGGTACGACAGCAGGACGGTGAGACCGCTCGCGCAGTGGTCGCTCCAGCCGGCCCGGCCGCGCCGGAAGGTGAAGCGGGTGTGGAGTTCGGTGGCGAGCAGGGTGGTCACGACAGTGACGACGGCGTTGGCGGCGGCGACCGGCGCGCGGTGGCCGACCAGCAGCAGCGCGGCGCTGCCGAGCAGGGTGACGCCGCCGCCGAAGACCACGAACCGCAGGAAGGCCGGCACGGCGCGCACCGCCGCCGGGGCGGTGCCCGCCCCCGTTGCCGCCCTCGTGCCCGCCACAGGCTCTCCTCACGTCGCCGACCCGACCACCCGACCCTCTCGCGTCGGCGCGGCCCGGCCCATCCGGCACATCCCCGGGTCCCTGGGGGGGATCTCCCCACCACGGGATCAGGGATCGACCCTTACAGGATCTCACCAGTCACATAAGCATTCTCTATATGAAAAGGTCATGAGAGAGTTTAGCCATCATTTACAAGGTGGTGGCACATGTCACCCTTTCATCCCCAAGTAATATGCCCGGTTTGTGGCGAGTGACACGCTTGCCAAACTTGCTCTCGCACCCCGACCCGTGCCACAGTCGTAGACAACGGCCGCCGAGAACCACGGCTGAGCCGTTCCCGGACCGCCGCGGAACACCCCCCCTGCTTCGCGGCGATGTAGAAGAGGCCCCCCGCAGTCATCCCCCCCGACGCGCGGAGGGCCTCTTCCTTTCCCGCGCGCCCTCCCGCCTCCCGTTTCCCTCCGCGCACCCGCGTCAGATCCGGTCCATGACCCGCAGCTCGAACCACGTGGTCTTGCCGCGCGGCTGGAGATCGACCCCCCACCGGTCGGAGAGCTTGTCGACCAGCCACAGTCCGCGCCCGCTGGTGTCCATCTCGCGCACCGGCATCAGACACGGCAGCGCCCGTGACGGGTCCCGGACCTCGACCCGCAGCCACCCGCGCCGGCGCTGCATCCGCAGCCCGAACATCTGCGCACCGGTGTGCCGCACCGCGTTGCCGACCAGTTCCGAGACGAGCAGTTCCATGGTGTCGGCCAGGTGCGGCAGGCCCCACTTCCGCACCGCCGAGAGGGCCAGCCGGCGGGCGGTGGCGGCCGACTCCGGGCGTGAGCTGAGGCGGACCTCCTTGACCGAGGGGTCGCCCAGCAGCTCCAGCGCCCGGGCGGCCGCGGCGGCCGTGTCGTCGGGATCGTCGGGCTCCGCCGGGCCGTCCGCCGCCGCGGGCACCTCCGCGGGCAGCCGTGCGGGCCCGTCCGCGGGCGGTTCCGGGGCCAACAGCGGTGCCGCACCGACCGCGTGAGCCGCCTGCCGTGACTGCTCCGCACCGCCCCGTCCCGCCATGCCTTCATGATGGCCGTTACGCGACGGCTTCGCCTGGTAACCCCGCGAATTCATCTGAACCGGCGTCACCTCCGCGGCCCGCACCGACGGCGGCCCCGGGGGCGCCCCGGCTCAGGAGAACTCCGCCTTGCCCGGGCCGTTCTCGATGAAGCTGCGCATGCCGATCTCCCGGTCCTCGGTCGCGAACAGCCCGGCGAACAGGTTGCGTTCGAGGGTGAGGCCGCTGGTCAGGTCGGTGTCGAGGCCGCCGTCCACGGCCTCCTTCGCGGCCCGCAGCGCGTACGCCGGGCCGCGGGCCAGCCGCCGCGCCCACTGGAGCGCCTGCGCGTGGACCTCGTCGGCCGGCACCACCCGGTCGACCAGGCCGATGGCCAGCGCGTCCGCCGCCTCGACCATCCGGCCGGTGAAGATCAGGTCCTTGGCGCGGGACGGGCCGACCAGCCGGGCCAGCCGCTGGGTGCCGCCGGCACCGGGGATCAGGCCGAGCAGGATCTCCGGCTGGCCCAGCCGGGCGTCCTCCGCGGCGATCCGGATGTCCGCGCACAGCGCCAGCTCGCAGCCGCCGCCCAGCGCGTAGCCGTTGACGGCCGCGACCACCGGCTTCGGGATGCGGGCCACCGCGGTGAAGGCGTCCTGCAACCCGCGCGAGCGGTCCACCATGTCCTGGTAGGCCATCGCCCGCATCTCCTTGATGTCCGCACCCGCCGCGAACACCTCGGGGCCGCCCCACACCACCACGGCCCGCACGTCCGCCCGCGCGGCCGCCTGCTCGGCCAGCTCCTTGAGCAGGTCCTGCATCGCCGCGTCCAGCGCGTTCATCGGAGGCCGGTCCAGCCGGATGGTGCCGACGCCGTCTTCGACCTCAAGGGTCACCGGGGTATCAGTCATGACCGGAGCGTACGACGGCGGCCCGCCCCGACGAAGGGGCGGGCCGCCGTCGGTGGGCGGACCAAAGCGCGCGCCTTCCGGGTCACCGCACCCGGAGGCAAGCGAACAGGGTCAGGCCGTCCACTCGCTCCAGGGCAGGTTCCAGCCGTTGAGGCCGTTGTACCACTGGACCGTCTTGTCCTTGGAGTTGATCACCTGGACCACGTCCCCGATGATCGAGTTGTTGTAGAACCATGCGGCCGGCGTGTCCGGGTCGCCCGCGCCGCGCACGTCGTGCAGGCCCACGCAGCCGTGGCTGGTGTTGCTGTGGCCGAAGACGGAGGTCGCGGCCCAGTAGTTGCCGTGGATGAAGGTGCCGGAGTTGGTCAGCCGCATCGCGTGCGGCACGTCCGGGATGTCGTACTCCCCGCCGAAGCCGACCGTGTCGCCGTTCATCCGGGTCTTGATGTACTTCTCCGAGATCACCATCTTGCCGTTGTAGGTGGTGTGGTCCGGAGCGCCGGAGGAGATCGGAATGGTCTTGAGCACCTTGTTGTCGCGGTAGACGGTCATCGTGTGCTTGGCCGCGTCCACCACGCTGACCTGGCGGCGGGCCACCGTGAAGTGCACCGACTTGTTCTGCTTGCCGTACACCCCCGGCGCGCCCTCGACCCCGTCGAGGTCCAGCTTGAGGGTGACCTTGGTGCCGGCCGCCCAGTAGTCCTGCGGGCGGAAGAAGAGCTGGGTGTTGCCGTTCCAGTGGCCGGCGATCGGCACGGACGGCGACGCGGTGACGCTCAGCCCGGCCTCGACGGCCTTCTTGTCGGTGATCGGCCGGTTGAAGTTGAGGTAGACCTCCATGCCGACGCCCACCGTGGAGTTGTCCTCGGGGGTGAAGAAGCCGATGAAGGTGTCCTTGGGCACGACCGTGGTGAAGGTCGCGTGCTTGTCGGACTCGCGGCCCGCGGAGTCCTTCGCGGAGGCGTCCACCGTGTACTCGGTGGAGGTGTTCAGATGGCCGCTCGGCGCCCAGGACAGCCCGTCGGCGGCGATGCTGCCGTCCACCGGGTTGCCCTTGTCGTCCTTCACGGTCACCGAGGACAGCTTGCCGTCCGACGCCGACACCTTGAGCGCGCCGGTGGTCGCGACGTCGCTCGCCCCGTCCTTGGGCGCGATGTCCACGACCGCCTTCGAGACGGTCGTGTCGGGTGCGCTGGTCGAGGCGCCCCCGCTCTTGCCGTCGTCGCTGCCGGAACTCGCCTTGCTGCCGCCGCCGTCCGGACCGCACGCGGTCACGACGAGCATCAGCGCACCGAGCACCAGAGCCGTAGCCGCGTGCCGTCTCGCACTGCGGGCCCCACGTATCGGCTTCACCGTTCCTGTTCCCCTATTCCCCATACCGCGCGACACACCCGAAGTCCCCCTGCCAGCGCAAGAAAACCATATGAACCGCGTGCCCGTGCCACGGGAATGTCACCGTTCCGTCCCAACTGTCATCCGGGTGTCTACCCGAGGACACGGGGGCTCAACGCACGGTTCACCGGGGGGAACAGGAGTGCGCGGACGTGCGGACGCCCCCGGCGGCGACCGCGCGCGCCGGGGTCGGGAGCGGACCGGGAACCGGGAGCGGGCCGGGGCCGGGCGGCGCGAGCCGGGGTCGGGCGCCGGGGGCCGGGGTCGGGCGGGGCGGGAGGCAGGCGCACGCCGGTCCGTGCCCGCCGCGGGGACTCAGAGCGCGGAGCCGGCCGCCCACTGCGGCCAGCTCAGGTTCCAGCCGCTCATCCCGTTGTCCGGGGCGACCGTGCGGTCCGCGGAGTTCACCACCTCCACGGTGTCACCGACGACGGACTGCCCGTAGAACCACCCGGCGGGCGTGTCCGCGCCACCGCCCCTGACGTCGCGCAGGCCCACGCAGCCGTGGCTGACGTCCCGCACGCCGAAGACGGACGGGGGCGACCAGTAGTTGCCGTGCACGAACGTGCCGGAGGCGGTCAGCCGCATCGCGTGCGGCACGTCCGGGATGTCGTACTCCCCGCCGAAGCCGACGGTGCTGCTGTTCATCCGGGTCACCCGGTACTTCTCGGAGATCATCATGATCCCGTTGTACGTGGTGTGCGCGGCGCTGCCCGCGGAGATCGGCAGGACCCGCAGCAGGCGGCCGTCGCGGACCACGGTCATGGTGTGGGTGCGCACGTCCACGGTGCTGTGCTGGTCGCGGCCGACCGAGAAGGCGACGTCCTTGGACTGGACGCCCCGCACCCCGGGGGCTCCCTGGACGCCGCGCAGCCGCAGGTGCAGGGTGACGCGGGTGCCCGGCCGCCAGAACCGCGCCGGGCGCAGGTCCAGCCGCCGGTCGCCGAACCAGTGGCCGGTCACCTCGACCGGCGGCACGCTGGTGACGCTGACGCCGCGCTCGACGGCCGCGCGGTCGGTGACGGGCCGGGTGAAGTCCAGGGAGACGATCATCCCGGTGCCGACGGTGGTCCCGGCCTCCGGGCTGTAGACGCCGAGGAACGTCGGCGGCTGCGTGGTCGGGCGGGAGCTCGCCGACCGGTACGGCTTGTCGTCCGAGTCGCCGCCCGAGCCGCATCCGGCGGCCAGCACGGCCAGAGCCGCGACCGCCGCGGCCATCACCGCGAGCGGACCCTTCGTTGCACGCCGTGCGCGCGTCACCTCACCTGTCACACAAGGTCAACGACGTGGTGCCGGGTTGGTGACTGCGCGGCGGCGTCGGGGTGACGGCCCGGCCGCGCGGGAACAATGCCTGCGGGAAGACACGGTCGGCCGCCGGGCACGGGACGCCCCGCGGCGCCGGGAGCCGCTGGAGGGCAGACACGTGTCCGAGACGCGCGAGTTCGGCGCCGCCGACCGGGCGGGGGCCCTCCCCCGGCCGGCTCAGGGCCCCCGTGAAGCGCCGCGCCCGGCGGGCATATCCGGGGCCCCGGCGGAGGCGCCGGGGCCCCGTACGGACGCGGCGGACCCCGCCGGCACGGAGGGCGGCAGCGAGGAGCGCGCGCGACCGCTCCCCCTGGGCGGCGCGCCGGGGACCGTCACCGTCTGGCCCGGCTCGCCGCAGCCCCTCGGCGCCCGCTTCCACACCGGTCCGGACGGCACGCCCGGCACCAACTTCGCGCTGTGGGCGGGCGGCGCGGAGTCCGTCGAGGTGTGCCTGTTCGCCGACGACGGCACCGAGACCCGCGCCCCGCTGACCGAGCTGACCCACGAGGTGTGGCACGGCTTCGTGCCCGGGGTGCGCCCGGGCCAGCGCTACGGCCTGCGGGTCGGCGGCCGCTGGGACCCGTGGACCGGCGCCCGCTGGAACCCGGCGAAACTGCTGCTGGACCCGTACGCACGGGCGGTGGACGGCGCGTTCACCATGGTCCCGGAGGTGTACGGCCACGCGCGCGACTGGCCCGAGCAGGACGTCGCCGACACCGTCCGCGACAACCGCGACTCCGCGCCGTACGTCCCCAAGGGCGTGGTGGTCGAGGACGACGACGACTGGCGGGACGACCGCCGCCCCAAGACGCCCTGGTCGGACACGGTCATCTACGAGCTGCACGTCCGCGGGTTCACCCGGCGGCACCCCGGTGTCCCGCCGGAACTGCGCGGCACCTACGCGGGACTGGCCCACCCCGCCGCGATCGCGCATCTGACCCGGCTGGGCGTCACCGCGGTGGAACTGCTGCCGGTGCACCAGTTCGCCGACGAGGAACACCTGCTGCGCCGGGGCCTGACCAACTACTGGGGCTACAACTCGATCGGCTACTTCGCGCCGCACGCCGGCTACAGCGCCAGCGGCAGCCGGGGCGGCCAGGTCGGGGAGTTCAAGCGGATGGTGCGCGCGCTGCACGCGGCGGGCATCGAGGTGATCCTCGACGTGGTCTACAACCACACCGCGGAGGGCGGCCAGGGCGGCCCGACCCTGTCGCTGCGCGGCATCGACAACCGCGGCTACTACCGGCTCGGCCCCGACCCGCGCGGCTACACCGACTACACCGGCTGCGGCAACACCCTCGACGTGGTGCGCCCGCACGTGCTGCGGCTGATCACCGACAGCCTGCGCTACTGGGTCACCGAGATGGGCGTGGACGGCTTCCGCTTCGACCTCGCCGCCGCGCTGGCCCGCTCGCTGCACGACGTGGACATGCTCTCGCCGTTCCTCGCGGTGATCGCCCAGGACCCGGTGCTGCGCCGGGTGAAGCTGATCGCCGAGCCGTGGGACGTCGGGGCCGGCGGCTACCAGGTGGGCGCCTTCCCGCCGCTGTGGACGGAGTGGAACGACCGCTTCCGCGACACCGTACGGGACTTCTGGCGCGGCGCGACCACCGACGTGCGCGACCTCGGCTACCGCCTGTCCGGGTCGAGCGACCTGTACGACTGGGGCGGCCGGCGGCCGTACGCGTCGGTCAACTACGTGACCGCGCACGACGGTTTCACCCTGCGCGACCTGGTCAGCTACGACGGCAAGCACAACGCGGCCAACGGCGAGGACGGCCGGGACGGCACCGACGACAACCGTTCCTGGAACTGCGGCGCCGAGGGCGACACCGACGACCCGGACGTCCTCGCGCTGCGCCACCGCCAGGTGCGCAACCTGCTGGCCACGCTGCTGCTGTCCACCGGGGTGCCGATGCTGGTGGCCGGCGACGAGATGGGCCGCACCCAGCAGGGCAACAACAACGCCTACTGCCAGGACAACGGGACCGGCTGGGTGGACTGGTCGCTGCGCGACGACCCGTCCTGGGCGGCGCTGCTCGACCTGACCGCGCGGCTGGTCGCGCTGCGCCGCTCGCACCCGGTGCTGCGCCGCGGCGGCTTCTTCTCCGGCCTGTCGCTGGCTCCGGAAGGGCTGCCGGACGTGACGTGGTTCGGGCCGGACGGGCGGGAGATGGGCGAGCGTGACTGGTTCACGCCGTCCGCGACGCTGGGGATGCTGCTGTCCGGACAGGACATCGCGCAGCGGGACGCGCGCGGCGAGCCGGTGGTGGACGACAGCTTCCTGCTGGTCGTGCACGCCGGCCACCTTCCGGTGGAGTTCACGCTGCCGGGGCCGCCCTGGGCGTCGGGGTACGAGGCGGTGCTCGACACGGCGGTGGACGGGGCCGCACCGGACGGCGGACCGGATTCCGGACCGGATTCCGGGGCGGACGGCTGGGCGGGGCCCGGCGCGGACGGCGGGCCCGGACAACCGCTGCCGCAGGGGCGGCCGGTGACGGTCGCGGCGCGCTCGGTGCGGCTGCTGCGGGTACGGCCGGCGGTCGACTGAGCGGGGCGCCGCCGGCGGACGGGCGGGAGCCGGGAGGGCAGGGGCCGGGAGGGCAGGAGGCGACCGGGGGCGGGCCTGGGGCCCGACGCCCTCGGCGGTCCGGCCATCTCGCAGGTCAGAACCCTGTGGAAGTTTCCCTGTGGTCCAGTCCATATTGGCCGGGTGAGCTCTCCGCATTCCGGCCCCGAAACCGCCGCCGCCGTTTCGGGGCTCCCGGCGCGCCCGCCGGCCGGCGCGCTGTGGTCCGCGAACTTCCGGTTCTTCTTCACCGCCCGCACCGTGGCGATGCTCGGCGACACCATGCTGCCGGTCGCGCTGTCGGCGGGCCTGCTGGGGTACGGGTACTCGGCCGGCGACATCGGCCTGGTGATGGCCGCGTCCACGGCCTGCTTCGCCGGGTTCGTGGTCTTCGGCGGGGTGTTGGCCGACCGGTTCGACGCCCGCGCGATGATGATCGGCGCGGACCTGGTGCGGGTCTGCTCGCAGTCCACCGCGGCCGTGCTGTTCGCCACCCACCAGGTGCGGCTGTGGGAGATGGCCGTGATCGCGGTGGTCAACGGCACCTGTGCGGCGATGTTCCAGCCCGGCGTCGCCAGCACGATCGTGCGGGTCGCGTCCGACGTCCAGGGCGCCAACGGGGCCACCCGCACCGCCGAGTCGGTCGCCGCGCTGGTCGGACCGGCGCTCGCCGGCGTGCTCGTCGGCTTCACCTCCACCGGCGTGGTCTTCGCCGCCCACGCCTCCACCTACCTCGCCAGCGCGCTGTGCCTGCTCTCGCTGCGGCTGCCGCCGCTGCCACCGCGGACGGCCGCGGCCGTCTCGACGTTCCGCGCCGATCTCGTCGAGGGCTGGCGGGAGTTCCGCTCGCGCACCTGGATGTGGTCGGTGATCCTCGTGTGGATGCTCTACATGGTGTGCACCACCGGCCCGTACACGCCGCTGGCCGCCGCCCAGATCATCCCGGCCCACGGCGCCGGCGCGTACGGCCTGGTCAACTCCGCGCTCGGTGGCGGCACCGCGCTCGGCGCGCTGTGCGCGATGCGGCTGCGGGCCGCCCGGCCGCTGCGGGCCGGTTCGCTGGCCCTCTTCGGCACCATGCTGATGCCGACGTCCGTCGGGCTGGGCCTGCCGGTCTGGGCGATCGCCTGCTGCGTGCTGGCGGCGGGCGCCTGTTCGGCGTACTGGGGCGTCAACTGGGCGACGAGCGTGCAGACGCAGGTGCCCGGGGACGTCCTCAACCGCATCCACGCCTACGAGGTGGCCGGATCCATCGCGATGGTCCCGGTCGGCCAGGCGCTGGCGGGGCCGGCGTCGACGGCGTTCGGCGCCCGCCACGTCCTGCTGGTCGGCGGCGCCGTCCCGCTCCTGGTCGCCGCGACCCTCCTCGCGATCCCCTCCGTCCGCACCCTCCGCCGCAGGTGACCCCGGTCCGGGGCCCGTCCCCGGAGCGGGGGGTGCCCCGCGCCAGGGGTGGGGGCGGCGTTCGGCTCAGAGCGTCCGCGTCATGAACACGCTGTGCGGATCGGGCCGGTAGTCCCCGAAGGGCTCGCAGGAGTCGAAGCCGAACTTCCGGTAGAGCATCCTGGCCGGCCGGAAGAACTCGGCGGAGCCGGTCTCCAGGCTGATCCGCGCGACACCCGCGCGCCCGGCCTCGGTGAGGATGTGCTCCAGCAGGCGTGACGCGATCCCGCTGCGCTGGCGCGCCGAGGAGGTGCGCATCGACTTCAGTTCCGCGTGCCCCGCGTCCAGTTCCCTGAGCGCACCGCACCCCACCACCGCGTCGCCGTCCAGCACCGACCAGAAGGTGACCTCGGGGACGCGGAGCCCGTCGAGGTCGAGGGCGTGCTTGCTCTCCGGCGGCGTGAGGGAGCGCATCTCCCGGACATGTTCCTCCAGGAACGCGGCGATCCGCCGACCGGAGAGGTCGTCCACCACGATCTCCATCCCACCCACTCCTTCGTCGCCCATAGCTACGGAGGCGTCGTACACCGAGCCGGCAGACACGTCCGTGGTTCGTCGGTCAGGCACCAGGACTTCCGCATGGGTCGCACCCCGACGAGGGCGCTTCGGCGGCCCGCGGCTATGCCTCCGGACAGGGAACTTCCAGGTTCTCGGCCTCGGCTGCTTCCGGTTCCTGCCAGCCGATCGGGGCGAGGCTTTCCGTGGCGTGGTGGAAGGCGGCGTAGAGAGCAAGCGCGGACTTTTGCGCGTCATCCATGGCCGATCCGAAGTCCTCGACCAGGGCACCGGAATCGAGCGCCGACGCGGTGCGAAGGCGACCCTCGTCCTGCCACTCACCGACCAGCCGTCCCATCTGGTCTGCTGCGAGGGTGAGCCGCTGGGCCAGCACCTTCAAGCTGGCGGCGATCTCGTAGACGTCCTTGATCCGGGCAAGGTCGGCACCTTCGCTGCGTGCGAGGTTCGCGAGCACGCGGAGGTTGAGACCGTTGACGGACTCAGCGGCGATGGACGCGTGTTGGGTGGCAGTGCGATTCATGGGCACTCCGATACCAGGTCAGGAAACCTTCAGATCCACGGGGTGGCCGGGTGCGTAGACGGTCTCGCCGACACCGATCACCCGGTCGCCTGTGACGTAGACACTCCGCATGATCATGACTGCGTACGTGTCGGGGGCGAGCCCGAGTGCTTCGCAGTCCTCAGCGCTTGCAAGGCGGGCGTCCACGACCTTGGAAGCAGCCTGCACCGGGTTCCCGGAACGCTCGGTGTAGACGGCCTGCCATGTGGGATCGCAGGGCCGTGGCTCGTCCAACTCCGGGACGTCGGTGGTCACGTCGAGGTGGACCCAGGAACGGGACGCCTGAAGGACGAGATCACCTCGCCGTACGGTCCGGGCCCGCTCGACGCACTCGCCCACACCCAGATGCTCGGCGACCCACGACGGCGCATCAGTGCGGATGCTGTGGCGCCACTCGATGTGCTCACCGGCCTGCGTGATGCCCTGAATCCTGCGGGCACCCGCGATCAGGGCGCGACGATCGCGCACGAACACGCCCTTCCCCTGTCTGCTGTAGACGTAGCTCTCAGCTTTGAGCAGGGCTATGCCGCGGTACACGGCGTTGTCGGAGAGCGCGTAGGTCTCCATCAGGACCCGTGTGGACGGAATTCTCTCGTCGGCGCCCAAATCGCCGGCGTCGATCTGCCGGCGCAGGTCATCGACCATGTTGGCCACGCTTCCGGTGCTCATGTCGCCTCCCTTCTCCCTGGCTTCCTATCGGATGCGGTTGACGTTACACGATCCACCTCCTAGCTTCCTACAGGAAGAACTTCCTGTAGGAAGTATCCAGCCTCTGCATGTCGTGTCTCGGGCATCGCCATGCCGAAAACGGCCCGGGGCTGCACCCAGGGCCGCAGAGAGTGGGAAGGAAGGGGTCTTCATGCCTCACACCGCTGACGCCCGGAGCAGACGTCCGGCGCGCTCGGTCGAACAGCACGACGACCGGCCGACGACTGTGAACACCGGTGCGCATCCCCGAGGACACCCCGGGTACTCCGAAACTCTTCCGTGCACCGCCGCGAGCGCGGAGGTCGCCCGCCGGCTCGTACGCACCGCCGTATGTGCCTGGGGGATGGATTCCCTCGCGGACGACGGTGCCTTGGTGGTCACCGAGTTGGTGGCGAACGCCGCCCAGCACACCGAGGGGCGCCCGATCCGTGTCATGGTCACGTGTCCGGCACCCGGCACCGTACGGATCAGCGTGGTGGACCGGTCGCAGGTGCGGCCCCGGCCTCGCAGGCCCGGCCTCGACGACGAGCGCGGACGCGGACTGGCCCTCGTCAGCAGCCTGACCGACTGCTGGGGCATCGACCGCATGTCCTCAGGCAAACGCGTATGGGGCGAGCTCACATGCGAGGCGCCGCGGTGATCAGGGAGAAGTTCTGGGCCCGTCGGCGAACACCGCCCAGGCGTCCCCCGGCGCCACCGGCGACTTCGGTCCAGGTCCGGCAAGGGGACCTGTGCGTGATCGGTACTTGATGACAGCCCGCTCCGCGGAATCACGCGAGTACGGGACCGAACAAACCCACCGCCCTCACGAAAAGCGCACGTGGAAAGGATGTCCGGATGGCAGCCAGCGGCAACGGAACTGACGGAGAAGGCACGAGGAGGAAACCCGCGGACCTGACCTGCCTGTCGGCTCGGGAGTGGTATGCGAGCGAACTGGCCTACCGACGGCAGCAGTCCGGGTTGAGCCTGGTGCAACTCGCGGAGTTGTGCCTCTACGAGCAGTCCTACCTGCACCGCTTGGAGCGCGGCCAGCGCCTCGGCACCGTAGAGGCCGCCAGCGCGCTGGACAAGGTGTACGGCACCGGGGACCTGCTCGTACGCCTGTGGCACCTGGCCAAACGGGAGACGAAGGAACGCCCTTTCCTCGGACTCGCACCGCTGGAGGCTGTCGCTGCCGGCATCCAGGAATACGCGCCCGGTGCCGTCCCGGAACTGCTCCAGACCCGCGCCTACGCCGAGGAACAGGTGCGCGCCGCACGTGGCGGAACCGCCGAGCAGGTCGACGCACGGGTCGACGCACGGCTCGCCCGACAGGAACGGCTCACCGACCCCGACCCCGTCCACTACCGCGCCCTCATCGACGAGGCTGTCCTCAGGCGCAAGGCACGCGATCCGCAGACGTGGACCGGGCAACTGGAGCATCTGATCGAGGTCGCACAGTGGCCGGACGTGTCCCTGCACGTCGTGCCGTTCACCGCCGGACCGCACCACCTCCCCGGCTCCCTGGAACTGATCTACTTCTCCCACGGCCGCACCGTCGCCTACTCACAGAGCAGTTGGAGCGGCCACTACGTCGAGGAACCGGAGGAAGTCGAACCCCTGCGGCTGGCGTACGACATGCTGCGCGACACCGCGTTGGCGTCCGCGCAGTCGCTGACCTTCCTGCGCACCCTGCTCGACGAACACGCCACGGCCGAACCGTCGGACGGCATCACGTCATGAGCACGGGTGCACGGCCCGGCGGGCTTCGGCAAACACGGCGACGACCGAAGCGACTCAACCAGGAACCCGAAGCCGTCACCTGGGCGCGGGAGAAGGTGGGGCTGACGAAGCGGGAACTGGCCGCCGACGTAGGGATATCCGAACAGTTAATGGGCGAGATCGAGTCCGGCTGGCGCAGTGCCACTCCCAGCAACCTGGCCAAGATCGCTGGAGCCCTCAACTGTCCGCTCGTCGCGTTGGAAAGGAAGCGCTGGAACGCGGTAGCGCACGGTTGAGTGTCGATCGCCCCGTCCGGCAGCTTCCGGCGGGGCGCATCCGCGTTCGGTGGGCGTCTCGCCCGCGCCGGACGGCCGCCGGGAGACCGCGCGGGCAACCCCTCGCCGACCGGTGGTCCCGGAGCGAGCAGCACCCATCGGCCCAAAGGGTCAGGGCGCGCCTGCTCCGGCCCCGGCCCCGTGGCGGGGTCCCGCCATCGCCTTCAGCTCTCCCATCGCCTCGGCCAGGAACGCTCCCAGCGCGGGTTCACCGCGCTCCGCCGCACCACTGTCCACCGCACCACTGTCCACCGCACCGGCCTCCCCCGCGCCGTCTTCCCCGGCGCCGGCCTCAGGGTCCTCCGCCACCCACCGCTCGAACCCCACCTTGAACACCGCCATCCCCGCCTCCGCGGCGAGGCTCGCCTCCGGCTCCTCCACCCCGCGCCGCCGGAGCTCCCCCGCCAGCCGCCCCGATATCACCGCCAGCTTGATCAGCTCCCGCTCCCGCAGCTCCGCGTTCGCCACGATGACCGCCTGCCGCCGCCGCGCGAACTCCCGCCGCCCGGCGAACGCCTCCTCCGCCACCGCCGCGAGCGTCGCCTCCACCGCGTCGATCGGCGCGGCCGACTCGGGCACGGCGGCGAGCGTGTCCACGAAGAGCGCTTCGAGCGCCGCCGCCCCCGCGAACAGCACCTCCCGCTTGTCGGCGTAGTGCCGGAAGAAGGTGCGCTCGGTCAGCCCCGCGCGGCCGGCGATCTGCGCAGCGGTGGTCTGCTCGAACCCGCGCTCCCGGAAGAGCTCCATCGCGGCCCGTTCGAGCCGCTCCCGCGCGTTCGGCTCCCATCTCCCCATGCCCCGATCCTACGCGACAGCAGTCACTGACATCAGGTGCTACGGTTGATAACAGTAACTGACATCAACGCGGTCACCCGGCCCGCCCGACCCCCCGGGCCCGTCCGGCGCGCCCGCCTACCAGGAGGTCTCCCTCATGCGCGTGTTCATCACCGGCGCTTCCGGCTGGATCGGCTCGGCCGTCGTCCCGGAGCTCCTCGGTGCCGGCCACCAGGTCATCGGGCTGGCCCGTTCCGACGCCTCGGCCGAGGCCCTCACCCAAGCCGGCGCGGAGGTGCGCCGCGGCACGCTCGACGACCTCGACACGCTGCGCGCCGCGGCTGCCGAGTCCGACGGCGTGATCCACCTGGCGTTCAAGCACGACATCGCCTTCAGCGGCGGCTTCGAGGCCGCCGCCGACGCCGACCGCCTCGCCATCGACACCTTCGGCGACGCGCTCGCCGGCACGGACAAGCCGCTGGTCATCGCCGCCGGCGTGCTCGGGCTGACCCCCGGCCGGGTGCTGACCGAGGAGGACGGCCGCACCGCGGGCCCGGCCGACGGCCACCCGACCGGCCCGGCGAAGCGGATGGACAACGCCCTCGCCACCCTCGCCCTCGCCGACCGCGGGGTCCGCTCCTCCGTCGTCCGCCTCTGCCCGACCGTGCACGGCGACGGCGACCAGGGCTTCGTGCCGATGATCATCGCCACCGCTCGCGACAAGGGCGTCGCCGGCTACGTCGGCGACGGCGCCAACCGCTGGCCGGCCGTGCACCGCTCCGACGCCGCGACCCTCTTCCGGCTGGCGCTGGAGGACGCCCCCGCCGGTTCGGTGCTGCACGCGGTGGCGGACGAGGGCGTGCCGATCCGCGACGTCGCCGAGGTGATCGGGCGCCACCTCGACCTGCCCGTGGCCTCGGTCACGGCCGAGGACGCGCCCGCCCACTTCACCTGGATGGCCGGCTTCATCGGCCTGGACAGCCCCGCGTCCAGCACCCGCACCCGCGAACTGCTGGGCTGGCAGCCGACCGGCCCCGGCCTGCTCGAGGACCTCGACAAGGGCCACTACTTCACCGGTCCGACCGCCTGACCCGTCCGGACGCGGCCCGGACGCGGTCCGGACCCGTATCCGACCGCCTGACGCGGTCCCGGGTGGGCCGTTCCGGACGGCCTTCCCCGGGCCCGGGGGCCGGGTCACACCAGACTGTCCTCCCACGCCTGGTGGAGTCCGGCGAAGTGGCCGTCGCCGGCGATGAGTTCGGCCGGGGCGCCGTCCTCGACGACCCGGCCGGCCCGCATCACCAGCACCCGGTCGGCGATCTCCACGGTGGACAGGCGGTGCGCGATGATCACCGCGGTACGGCCCCGCAGCACCGTGTCCATCGCGTGCTGCACCGCCTGCTCGCCGGGCACGTCGAGCGACGAGGTCGCCTCGTCCAGGATGAGGACCGCCGGGTCGGCGAGCAGCGCCCGGGCGAAGGCGACGAGTTGGCGCTGCCCGGCGGAGATGCGGCCGCCGCGCTTGCGGACGTCCGTGTCGTACCCGTCGGGCAGGGCCGCGATGAAGTCGTGCGCGCCGATCGCCTTCGCCGCGGCCTCGACCTCCGCGCGGGTGGCGTCCGGCCGCCCGATGGTGATGTTCTCCGCCACGGTGCCGGAGAAGAGGAACGCCTCCTGGGTGACCATGATGACGCCGCGGTGCAGGTCCTCCCGGCCGAGGTCGCTCAGGGGGATGCCGTCGAGCAGCACCCGGCCGTCGGTCGGGTCGTAGAAGCGGGCCAGCAGCTTGGCGAGCGTGGACTTGCCGGCGCCGGTCGCGCCGACCACGGCCACGGTCTGCCCGGCGGGGATGCGCAGGTCGAAGGCGGGCAGCACCTCGCCGCCGGTGCGGTAGGCGAACCGCACGCCGTCGAAGACGACCTCCCGGCCGGGCAGCGCGCCCTCGCCGCGGGCCGGCAGCGGCACCGGGCGCTCCGGCTCGGGCACCGTCGGCGCCTGGGCGAGCAGCCCGGCGATCTTCTCCAGCGAGGCGGCCGCGGACTGGTAGGAGTTGAGGAACATCCCGAGCCGGTCGATCGGGTCGTACAGCCGCCGCAGGTAGAGCACGAACGCGGCGAGCACACCCAGGGCCATGCCGCCGCCGGCCACCCGGTAGGCGCCCCACAGCACGATCCCGGCGATCGTGATGTTGGCGACCAGCCGGGACCAGACGACGTACCGGGCCATCTCCAGGATCGCGTCGCCGTTGGCCTGGTAGTGCCGCGCGTTCAGCTCGGCGAACGCCTCGTCGTTGGGCCGCTCCCGGCGGAACGCCTTGACCGGGCGGATGCCGTTCATCGTCTCGGTGAACTTCACGATGACCGCGGCGATCGCGGTGGACCGCCGCCGGTACGCCTCCACGGCGCGCGCCTGGTAGCTGCGGATGGCCACGTACAGCGGGACGTACGACACCAGGGTCAGCAGGCCGAGCTTCCAGTCCAGGACGAGCAGCAGCGCGGTGATGTAGACCGCGGAGAGCACCACCTCGATCAGCTCGTCGAGGCCGTCGTTGAGCAGTTCGCGGATCGACTCGACGTCGGAGGTGGCGCGGGCGATCAGCCGCCCCGAGGTGTAGCGCTCGTGGAAGTCGAGGCTGAGGGTCTGGGCGTGCCGGAAGATCCGGCCGCGCAGGTCGACCAGGACGTCCTGGCTGACCCGGGCGGCGACCCTGATGAACACCCGTTGCAGCATGCCGGCCAGCACACCGCAGCCGATGTAGCCGCAGGCGACCGCGACCAGCGCGCCGTGCCGGCCGTCGCGGATCGCGGGGATGGCGTGGTCGATGGCGTAGGCGACCAGCAGCGGTCCGACCTGGACGGCGGCCTGCTGGACCAGCAGGTAGACCGCCGCGGCCCAGACCCGGCGGGAGTGCGGGCGCAGCAGGGAACGCAGCAGTTGGAGCTGGGCGTTGCGGGGCGCGGGCAGGACGTCCCGGTCGAACGGGTCGGTGCCGCCGCCGCTGCCTCGGGCGGGGTCGGCTCCTTCCGCGGGGACGCCGGCGGGCGCGGAGACGGTGCCGGTCCCGGTGCCCGTCGGGGCGGCCGGCGGGCCGTCGGCGCCGCGCGTGCCCTGCGGGCCGGGGGCGTCGGGCGTGGACCCGGTCGTCGTGGTGGCCGAGGAGGTCATCGGGCGTCGCTCCCTTCGAGCGCGGCGAGTCCGTCGTGCTGCTGCGCCGCACCGCCGTCCGGCACGGCGCCGGCCGGGGGCGCGTCGTCCCGTTCCGGTACGGCGCCGGTTTCCGTGGCCGTCTCGGGCCCCGGTGCCGGCCCCCCTTCCGACGCGGCCCCGTCCTCCGGCGCGGAGCCGGACCCGGGGACCCGGTCGGGTTCGGGGATGCGGTCGGGCTCGGGGGCGGAGCCGTGTTCGGGGACGGCGCCGGGCTCGGCGGCGGATCGGGCCCCGGCTGCCGTCTCCGGGGCGGCGCCCGACATCAGGTAGCGGTACTCGGCGCTGTCGCGCAGCAGTTCCGCGTGGGTGCCGACCGCCGCGATCCGGCCGTCGGCGAGCAGCGCCACCCGGTCGGCGAGCATCACCGTCGAGGGCCGGTGCGCGACGACCAGGGCGGTGGTCTCCCGCAGCACGTCGCGCAGCGCGGCCTCGACCAGCGCCTCGGTGTGCACGTCGAGGGCCGACAGCGGGTCGTCCAGCACGAGGAACTGCGGGCGGCCGACCACCGCCCGCGCCAGCGCGAGCCGTTGCCGCTGTCCGCCGGACAGGCTCAGCCCCTGCTCGCCGACCTGGGTGTCCAGGCCCTGCGGCAGGGCGTCGACGAAGTCGCACTGCGCGACGTCCAGCGCGCGCCGCACCTCCGGTTCGCCGGCGCCGTCGGGTCCCGCGCCCATCGCCACGTTCTCCCGGACGGTGGCGGAGAAGAGCGTCGGCTCCTCGAAGGCGACGGCGACGAGTTCGCGCAGCCGGCCGGCGGACAGTCCCGCGGTGTCGACGCCGTCCAGGGTGATCCGGCCGGCCGTGGCGCGGTGCAGGCGGGGCAGCAGCGTGGTGAGGGTGGTCTTGCCGCAGCCGGTGGCGCCGACCAGGGCCATGGTCTCCCCGGGGCGGATGTGCAGGTCGATCCCGCGCAGCAGTTCGGGGGTGTCCGGCGGCGCGTCGGGATAGCGGAACCGGACGCCTTCGAGCCGGATGCCGTCGGCCCGCGCGTCCGCGCCGGTGCCGGTGGCGTCGGCGACCGGCGGGGTGTCGCGGACCTCGAAGTAGCGGTCGGCGGCGGTGGCGGACTCGTTGCTCATCGCGAGCAGGAAGCCGATCGACTCGACCGGCCAGCGCAGCGTGAGCGCGGTGGACAGGAACGCCACGAGGGTGCCGGCCGACAGCCGGTCGTCGGCGACCCGCAGCGATCCGACCACGAGGGCGGCGCCGAGGGCGATCTCCGGGAGCGTCATGATGACCGCCCAGATGTCGGAGAGCAGCCGCGCCTTGGCGAGCTCGGTGTCCCACAGCTCGCGGGTCTGCCGGCGGAAGGCGGCGGCCTGGCTGCGGTGCCGGCCGAACGCCTTGATGATGCGGATGCCGAGCACCGACTCCTCGACCAGCGTGGCGAGGTCACCCGCCTGGTCCTGGGCACGGCGCGCCGCGAGCGCGTAGTGGGTCTCGAAGTAGGAACACAGGATCATCAGCGGTACGGCCGGCGCGAGCAGCAGCAGGCCCAGCAGCCACGACTGGCCGAAGAGGATCGCGAACCCGATGAGGACGGTGGCCCCGTTGACGACCAGGAACACCAGCGGGAAGGCCAGGAACATCCGCAGGATCTGCAGGTCCATGGTGGCCCGGGACAGCAGTTGGCCCGAGGCCCACCGGTCGTGGAAATCCACGGGCAGGCGCTGCAAGTGCTCGTAGAGGTCCTTGCGCATGGCCGCCTCGACCCCGGCGAGCGGGCGGGCCACCAGCCACCGCCGGACGCCGAACAGCCCCGCCTCCAGCAGCCCGAGCAGCAGGACGGCGCCGCCGCCGAGCCACACGCCGCCCGGATCGCGGTCCTGGACGGGGCCGTCGACCATCCACTTGAGCACCAGCGGGATGAACAGCGCCATGCAGGACGCCACCACCGCCACGACCGCCGACAGCGCCAGTCTCACCCGCACCGGTCTGACGTACGGCCACAGGCGGACCAGGGAGCGGACGGTGGATCGGTGGCGGTTTTCCGGCGCGGCCGTATCGCTGGTGGGAGAGGTCACTTGTCGACACTAGGCCCACCGTGTGACAGCCCTCATCCGGTTTTCGCGCCGCGGCCCCGTCCGCCCCCGGTCCGGTCGATCGTCCGACCGGGCGCCGAGTGGTCACCCGTCTGCCCGGTATGCGGACCCAACGGCCCGGCGAACGAACGACTTTCGGCCAAGTCATCCCCATGGCAATGACATGACCAAGTAAAGAATGTCACCCTGTGGCGCGTTCCACAGAAAAACCACAGCAGCCTCACAGCATGATCCATGCCACACGGTCCTCTTCTCCACCCCCACCATCCGGCGGCCCGCCCTCCCCTGCCGCCCGGACTGTCCCGGCCGCCATCCCGCGGCCGACGCAGAAGGAGTGACGAGTGCGACACACCCTCCGTACGTCCAGCCCGTCGGGCGCCCCACGCCCGTCCCACCCGGCGCGCACCGCGGCCGGCGCCCTGCTCGCCGGCGCCGCGATGCTCGCGGTGGCCCTGCCCGGGAACGCCGCGGCGGCGGCCGCCCCCGACCCGGCCGCCACGGGCAGCCACGCGCAGCCGCAGGCGGGCGCCCTGCCCGCGGCCCTGTCGCCCGCCGAGCGCGGCTCCCTGCTCACCTCGGCCCAGAACGCGAGCACCGCCACCGCCCAGTCCCTGCACCTGGGCGTGAAGGAGCGCCTGCTCGTCCGCGACGTCGTCAAGGACGCGAACGGCGGCCTCCACACCCGCTACGAGCGCACCTACGACGGCCTGCCGGTGCTCGGCGGCGACCTCGTGGTGGCGCAGGACGCCTCCGGCCGCACCACCGGCGTCGACCGGGCCACCGACGCGACGATCAGCGTGCCCACCGAGACGGCCGCCCGCAGCGCCGCCTCCGCCCGGTCCACCGCGCTGGGCGCGGCGAGGGCCGCGGGCGCGGTCTCCCCCACCGCGACGGCCTCGCCCCGCAAGGTGGTGTGGGCGGCCGGCGGCACCCCGGTGCTCGCCTGGGAGTCGGTGGTCGGCGGCCTCCAGGACGACGGCACCCCGAACGAGCTGCACGTGGTCACCGACGCCACCACCGGCGCGAAGATCTACCAGTACCAGGCGATCGAGAACAGCGTCGGCAACAGCGAGTACAGCGGGCAGGTGAGCATCACCACCACCAAGTCCGGCTCGACCTACCAGCTGACCGACGCGAGCCGCGGCGGCCACAGCACGTACAACCTCAACCACTCCACCTCCGGCAAGGGCACCCTCTACACGGACACCGACGACGTGTGGGGCGACGGCAAGGCCACCACCGCGCAGACCGCGGGCGTGGACGCGGCGTACGGCGCCCAGGAGACCTGGGACTTCTACCGGAACACCTTCGGCCGCAACGGCATCGCCGACGACGGCCGCGCGGCGTACTCCACCACCCACTACGGCAACAACTACGTCAACGCCTTCTGGTCGGACTCCTGCTTCTGCATGACCTACGGCGACGGCGCGAGCAACGCGCACCCGCTGACCGCGCTCGACGTGGCCGGCCACGAGATGAGCCACGGCGTGACCGCGGCCACCGCCGGCCTGAACTACTCCGGCGAGTCCGGCGGCCTCAACGAGGCGACCTCCGACATCTTCGGCACCGGCGTGGAGTTCTACGCCGGCAACACCGCCGACCCGGGCGACTACCTCATCGGCGAGAAGATCAACATCAACGGGAACGGCACGCCGCTGCGCTACATGGACAAGCCCAGCAAGGACGGCGCCTCGAAGGACTACTGGTCCTCCAGCCTGGGCGGCCTGGACGTGCACTACTCCTCCGGCCCGGCCAACCACCTGTTCTACCTGCTCTCCGAGGGCAGCGGGGCCAAGGTGGTGAACGGGGTGTCCTACAACAGCCCGACCTACGACGGCGCCTCGGTGCCGGGCATCGGCCGGGACAACGCGCTCAAGCTCTGGTACACGTCGCTGACCGAGCACTTCACCTCGACCACGAACTACGCCAGGGCCCGCACCCAGTCCCTCCAGGCCGCGGCCGACCTGTGGGGCCAGGGCAGCGCCACGTACAACGCGGTGGCCGACACCTGGGCGGCGATCGGCGTCGGCAGCCGGGTGGACTGATCGGCGGCCGGCCGGAGTGATTTTCGCCGGTTTGCCCCGGTGTGGGGTGATCGTCCCATGGGGCCCGATTCCGTACAGTGCGGTGTTGAAACCCGCACCACCCCGTAGGAGATGGATTATGGCAACCGGAACCGTGAAGTGGTTCAACTCGGAAAAGGGCTTCGGCTTCATCGAGCAGGACGGCGGCGGCTCCGACGTCTTCGCCCACTACTCCAACATCATGGCCACCGGCTACCGCGAGCTGCTGGAGGGTCAGAAAGTGGAGTTCGACGTCACCCAGGGAAACAAGGGACCGCAGGCGGAGAACATCCGCATGCTCAACGGCGCGGTCTGAGGGCGGCCGTCCGGACTCACCCCCGTGGCTGAGCGCAGAGGCCCGCACCGGAACCGGTGCGGGCCTCGTCGTCCAGCCCTTCGCTCGGGGGCGGCGGGCGGAGGGGCGCCGACGCCCCTTAGCGCAGCACCCCCGCCGTCATGCCCTCGGCCTCCGGCGGGGCGGCGACCAGGCCCAGCTCGGCCGGGTCGGCCAGCAGCGGATGGGCCGGCAGCACCCGCGCGGTGTAGCCGAAGGCGCCGGTACGGTCCAGCGTCAACGGCCCCTCGAAGGTGTGGCGGCCCTCCACGTCGGCCCGTGCCACCGGCTTGAGCGACTGCGCCACGGGCGCGGTGAGCCGGTCGGCCGTGTCCACCGGGCCGGACAGCAACTGGACGTCCACGTCCGACGGGTCGAGCCCGCCGAGCTCGACCTGCACCCGCAGCGTGAGGGTGGCGCCCAGTTCCGCCGCGTCGCCCACCGAGCCCTCGACGGACACGGTCTCCACCTGGTCGACCGCGACCCGCGGCCACTCCTGGCGGACCCGCCGCTTCCACCGGGCGAGCTCGACGGCGGCCTCGCCCCGCACCGCGCGGTGCGAGCGGGCCGCCGGGGCGTAGAGCTGCCCGACGTAGTCGCGGACCATCCGCCCGGCGAGCACCTTCGGGCCCAGCGTGGTCAGGGTGTGCCGGACCATCTCGATCCAGCGCTGCGGCAGGCCGCCGCGCCCCTGGTCGTAGAAGCGCGGGGCCACCTGCCGCTCCAGCAGGTCGTAGAGCCCGGCGGCCTCCAGCGCGTCGCGCCGGTCCTCGTCGGCGACGCCGTCGGCGGTCGGGATCGCCCAGCCGTTCTCACCGTCGTACCACTCGTCCCACCAGCCGTCGCGGACGGACAGGTTGAGGCAGCCGTTGAGCGCGGCCTTCATCCCGGAGGTGCCGCACGCCTCCAGCGGGCGCAGCGGGTTGTTGAGCCAGACGTCGCAGCCGGGGTAGAGGGTGCGGGCCATCCGCATGTCGTAGTCGGGCAGGAAGACGATGCGGTGCCGGACCCGGGGGTCGTCGGTGAACCGCACCAGCTCCTGCACCAGCCGCTTGCCGCCCTCGTCGGCGGGGTGGGCCTTGCCGGCCACCACGATCTGGATCGGCCGCTCCGGGTGCAGCAGCAGCGCCGCCAGCCGCTCCTTGTCGCGCAGCATCAACGTCAGCCGCTTGTAGGAGGGCACCCGGCGGGCGAAGCCGACGGTGAGCACGTCCGGGTCCAGGACGTGGTCGGTCCAGCCCAGTTCGGCGTCGTCGGCGCCGCGCTGCCGCCAGGACGCGCGCAGCCGCTGCCGCACGTCCTCGACGAGTTGTTCGCGCAGGTTGCGGCGCAGCTCCCACACGGCGGCGTCCGGTACGCCGGAGACCGCCTCCCAGCGTTCGGTCCCGCCGGCCATGAGAGCGTCCTCGGCGCGCGAGGCGCCGACCTGGCGGCTGCCGAGCCGCAGCACCTCCGGCGCCACCCAGGTGGGGGCGTGCACGCCGTTGGTGACGGAGGTGATCGGCACGTCCTCCGGGTCGAACCCGGGCCACAGCCCGGCGAACATCTCCCGGCTGACCGCGCCGTGCAGGGTGGAGACGCCGTTGGCGCGCTGGGCCAGCCGCAGGCCCATCACGGCCATGTTGAACAGGTCCGGGTCGCCGCCCGGGTAGGTCTCGCGGCCGAGTTCGAGGATCCGGCCGACGTCCACGCCGGGCAGTTCGCCGTCGTCGCCGAGGTGGCGGGTGACCAGGTCGCGGGTGAACCGGTCGATGCCGGCCGGGACCGGGGTGTGGGTGGTGAACACGGTGCCGGCCCGCACCGACTCCAGCGCCGCGTCGAAGTCGAGCCCCTCGCGGGACAGCTCCCTGATCCGCTCCAGGCCGAGGAAGCCGGCGTGGCCCTCGTTGGTGTGGAAGACCTCGGGCTCCGGGTGGCCGGTGATCCGGCAGTAGGCGCGGACGGCACGGACGCCGCCGATGCCCAGCAGCATCTCCTGGAGCAGCCGGTGCTCGCTGCCGCCGCCGTAGAGCCGGTCGGTGACGTCGCGTTCGGCGGGCTGGTTCGGCTCGACGTCGGAGTCGAGCAGCAGCAGCGGCACCCGGCCGACCTGGACGGTCCAGATCCTGGCGGCCAGGGTCCGGCCGCCGGGCAGGGCGAGGGTGATGCGGGCCGCGCTCCCGTCGGCCTCGCGCAGCGGGCGGACCGGCAGCGAGTCCCGGTCGAGCACCGGGTAGTGCTCCTGCTGCCACCCGTCGCGGTCCAGGCTCTGCCGGAAGTAGCCGTGCCGGTAGAGCAGGCCCACCCCGATCAGCGGTACGCCCAGGTCGCTGGCGGCCTTGAGGTGGTCGCCGGCGAGGATGCCCAGGCCGCCGCTGTACTGCGGCAGCGCCCAGGTGATGCCGAACTCGGGCGAGAAGTAGGCGACGGCGGCGGGCAGGTCGGTCTGTTCCTGGTACCAGCGTGGAGCGGTGGTGTAGTCGGCGAGGTCCTCCGCGGCGGCGGTCAGCCGGCGCAGGAAGCGGCGGTCGCCGGCGAGCGCGGCCAGCCGCTGTTCGGACACGGCCGCGAGCAGGCGGGCCGGGTCGCCCTCGGCCGCCCGCCAGCCGGCCGGGTCGAGGCTGCGGAAGAGCTCCCTGGTCTCCTCGTGCCAGGACCAGCGTAGGTTCGATGCCAGTTCCCCCAGCGGGCGCAGAGGTTCCGGCAGGACGGTGCGCACGGTGAATCGACGGATTGCCTTCACCCTTCGACCGTAGCCCCGCGGGTAGGGGGGCGGGCAGGTTGTCCACGATCTGCGGGGCCAAACGCCCGAACGGAGGCTCACGGAGGCGAAGGCGCCCCGGCGCCGGGCGCGGGCGCGCCCGGCCGCCCGGTCCCGTCGCCGCCGCCCCGCGGACGGCCCGGGGTGTGCGGCGGTGCCCTCGGGGTGCAGCGCCGGTGGCCGGGACACGACCGGCTCGCGAGCGGTCCTCCGGCGGCGTTCCGTGTCCGCAGGCGCACGACGGGGCGCGAACAGGGGCGCGAACCCCCGCTGACGAGCGCGGGTAAGGGGCGCGTCCGGCCCGCGGACCGGTCCTCGCGATCGCGCGCACTCGCCCCGCGCTACCGAAACGGCGTCAGGTGGTGCGTTCGGTCCGGGATGCCTGGGCAGGCTCCGACATGTACCGGCCGCACCGGCTGCCAGCCGGGTGAACCCCTTCCCGGGTGACCTCGCGGGCGAGCCGGTCCGGCCGGGAACAGTTAGAAAGTAGCGAGGCTCCCTCACCGGGCAGCCCCGGACACCCGCCGGCACCGAAGCCGCCCGCACGCCAGTCGAGCAGTCCCGTCCCGAGCTGTCAGGTGAGGAAATGATCGGTCGTATCCCCGTCGTCGACGTCGAACCGAGTGTGGACGGCGGCCGCAGGCCCGCCAAGGCGGTGGTCGGCGAGCGGTTCCAGGTGACCGCCACCGTCTTCCGCGAGGGCCACGACGCGGTGGCCGCGAACGTGGTGCTGCGCGACAGCGGGGGCCGGTCCGGTCCGTGGACGCCGATGCGGGAACTGGCGCCGGGCACCGACCGGTGGGGAGCGCACGTCACCCCGACGGCCGAAGGGCGCTGGACCTACACGGTCGAGGCGTGGTCGGACCCGGTGGCGACCTGGCGGCACGTCGCGGGCATCAAGATCCCGGCCGGCATCGACACCGAACTGGTGCTCGCGGAGGGCGCGCACCTGCACGAGCGGGCCGCGGCGGGCGTGCCCAAGGGCGACGGCCGGCCCGCCGTCCTCGCCGCGGTGGACGCGCTGCGCGACGCCTCGCTGGCGCCCGCGGCCCGGCACGCGGCGGCTCTCGCGCCCGAGGTGGTCGCGGCGCTGGACCGCTTCCCGCTGCGCGAGCTGGTCAGCGCCTCCCGCCCGATGCCACTGCACGTCGAGCGCGAGCGCGCCCTGTTCGGCTCCTGGTACGAGCTGTTCCCGCGCTCGGAGGGGGCGAGTGCCGGACCGGACGGGCGGCTGCGGTCGGGCACCTTCCGCACCGCGGCACAGCGGCTGCCGGCGGTGGCCGCGATGGGCTTCGACGTGGTGTACCTGCCACCGATCCACCCGATCGGCACCGCCTTCCGCAAGGGCCGCAACAACAGCCTGGAGGCCGGGCCCGACGACGTCGGCTCGCCGTGGGCGATCGGCTCGCCCGAGGGCGGACACGACGCGGTCCACCCGGACCTGGGCACCCTCGACGACTTCGACCACTTCGTGGCGCGCGCCCGCGACCTGCGGCTGGAGATCGCGCTCGACTTCGCCCTCCAGTGCTCGCCGGACCACCCCTGGGTGACCGAGCACCCGGAGTGGTTCGCGCACCGCGCCGACGGCAGCATCGCCTACGCCGAGAACCCGCCCAAGAAGTACCAGGACATCTACCCGATCGCCTTCGACCGGGACTTCGCCGGCATCGTGCGGGAGACGCTGCGGGTGCTGCGGCACTGGATGGCGCACGGGGTGCGGATCTTCCGGGTGGACAACCCGCACACCAAGCCGGTGGTCTTCTGGGAGAAGGTGATCGCCGACATCAACCGGACCGATCCCGACGTGATCTTCCTCGCCGAGGCGTTCACCCGCCCCGCGATGATGGCCACCCTCGGCAAGATCGGCTTCCAGCAGTCGTACACCTATTTCACCTGGCGCAACAGCCGGGACGAACTCACCGACTACCTGCGGGAGCTGAGCACCGACAGCGCCGCCCACATGCGGCCGAACCTGTTCGTGAACACCCCCGACATCCTGCACGCCTACCTTCAGGACGGCGGCCGCCCGGCCTTCGAGACCCGCGCCGTGCTCGCCGCCACCCTCTCGCCGAGCTGGGGGGTCTACGCGGGGTACGAACTGTGCGAGGGCACCCCGGCGCACCCCGGCAGCGAGGAGTACGCCGACTCCGAGAAGTACGAGCTGCGGCCGCGCGACTGGGCCCGGGCCGAGGCCGAGGGGCGCTCGCTGGCACCGCTGCTCACCACACTCAACCGGCTGCGCCGCCGTCACCCGGCGCTTCGGCAGCTACGGGACATCACCTTCCACCCGGTGGACAACGGGGCCCTGATCGCCTACTCGAAGCGGCACGGCGACGACGTCGTCCTGACGGTCGTGAACCTGGACCCCTTCCACACCCAGGAGGCGACCGTGTCGTTGAACATGGCGGCGCTCGGGCTCTCCTGGCACGAGTCGTTCCCGGTACGCGACGAGCTGACCGGACAGACCTACCACTGGGGCAGGGACAACTATGTGCGCCTTGAGCCGGGCCGCGCGCCCGCGCACGTCCTGTCGCTGCGACCGTCTCCATCGATCGGAGGGTCACTCAGTTGATCGTCAACGAACCCGTTCCTGACACGTTCGAGGACACACCGGCCAAGGACCGTGATCCCGAATGGTTCAAACGGGCGGTGTTCTACGAAGTCCTCGTCCGCTCGTTCCAGGACAGCAACGGCGACGGCGTCGGCGACCTGAAAGGGATCACCGCCAAACTCGACTACCTGCAATGGCTCGGCGTGGACTGCCTGTGGCTGCCGCCGTTCTTCGCCTCCCCGCTGCGGGACGGCGGATACGACGTGTCGGACTACACCGCGGTGCTCCCGGAGTTCGGCGACCTCGCCGACTTCGTGGAGTTCGTGGACGCCACCCACCAGCGCGGCATGCGCGTCATCATCGACTTCGTCATGAACCACACCAGCGACCAGCACCCGTGGTTCCAGGCCTCCCGCAGCGATCCGGACGGGCCGTACGGCGACTACTACACCTGGGCGGACGACGACAAGCAGTTCTCCGACGCCCGGATCATCTTCGTGGACACCGAGACGTCGAACTGGACCTTCGACCCGGTGCGCAAGCAGTACTACTGGCACCGCTTCTTCTCCCACCAGCCGGACCTGAACTACGAGAACCCGGCGGTGCAGGAGGAGATCCTCGCCGCCCTGAAGTTCTGGCTGGACCTGGGCATCGACGGCTTCCGGCTGGACGCCGTGCCCTACCTCTACCAGGAGGAGGGCACGAACTGCGAGAACCTGCCGCGCACCCACGGCTTCCTGAAGAAGGTGCGCGCCGAGATCGACGCGCACTACCCGGACACCGTGCTGCTCGCCGAGGCGAACCAGTGGCCGGAGGACGTGGTCGACTACTTCGGCGACTTCCCGGCCGGCGGCGACGAGTGCCACATGGCGTTCCACTTCCCGGTGATGCCCCGGATCTTCATGGCGGTGCGGCGCGAGTCGCGCTACCCGGTGTCCGAGGTCCTCGCCAAGACGCCGGCGATCCCGGCGAACTGCCAGTGGGGCATCTTCCTGCGCAACCACGACGAGCTGACGCTCGAGATGGTCACCGACGAAGAGCGCGACTACATGTACGCGGAGTACGCCAAGGACCCGCGGATGCGCGCGAACATCGGCATCCGGCGCCGGCTCGCCCCGCTGCTGGACAACGACCGCAACCAGATCGAGCTGTTCACCGCGCTGCTGCTGTCCCTGCCCGGCTCGCCGATCCTCTACTACGGCGACGAGATCGGCATGGGCGACAACATCTGGCTCGGGGACCGCGACGGCGTGCGCACCCCGATGCAGTGGACGCCGGACCGCAACGCCGGGTTCTCCTCCTCCGACCCCGGCCGCCTCTACCTGCCGACCATCATGGACCCGGTCTACGGCTACCAGGTCACCAACGTCGAGGCGCAGATGAGTTCCCCCAGCTCGCTGCTGCACTGGACCCGGCGGATGATCGAGATCCGCAAGCAGAACCGGGCGTTCGGGGTCGGCTCGTTCACCGAGCTGCCGTCGAGCAACCCCGCGGTGCTCGCCTTCCTGCGGGAGGACGGCGACGACCTGGTGCTGTGCGTGAACAACTTCTCCCGCTTCGCCCAGCCCACCGAGCTGGACCTGCGGACGTTCGCCGGGCGCCATCCGGTGGAGCTGATCGGCGGCGTGCGCTTCCCGGCGATCGGCCAGCTTCCCTACCTGCTCACGCTGGCCGGGCACGGCTTCTACTGGTTCCGGCTGCGCCGCGACCCGTCCTGACGGCGACGGCCGGCCCGGCCCGGGCCCGAACCGGGCCCCCGGCGTGACGCTCCGTCACCCGGACGGTCGTGCCGGCCCGCCGGGGGGCCGCCCCGCCGCGCCCGGAGGTGCGGGGACCCCGCACCTTTGGGAGCATCGGGCCAGGGCCCGTCGCCCCAAACCCGCAGCAGCCCGTACGGCGGTTTCCTGTCACCCGCCCGGGGCAGGCTCCCCCGTGTCGCCGGACAGCCCGAACCCGTCATCCGGGAGGCTGGCGCATCCGTCGCTCCAACCCAGCGGCGAGGTGCGCGACTCCCCGGGGAAAGGACGTCATGTCGGACAGCTCCTGGACCCGTGTCCCCGCCGCCACCGGCCCCGATCTCGTGCCGGGGCTGCTTCGTTCCCTCGATCCCCTGCTGCGCCGATGGCTGCCGCGGCAGCGCTGGTTCGCCGGCAAGGGCCTGCCGATCGGCGAGTTCCGGCTGGCGGCCGCCACCGAACTCGTTCCCCCGGGTGGCCGACTCGGCCCGCTCGGCCTGCTGCACGTCCTGGTCGACGTCGAGCAGCCGGGCCGGCCGCCGGACTGCTACCAGCTCCTGCTCGGCGCGCATCCGCTGCTGCCGTCCGCGCTGGTGCGCGCCGCGCTCGGCCCGGCCGTCGGCGGACCGTACGACGGGTTGACGCTCTACGACGCGCCGCACGACCCCCGGATGGCCGCGATCCTGCTGGAGCGGCTGAAGCTGCCCGGCCGCAGCGGCACCCTGCGCTTCACGACCGAGCCCACCGCCGACTTCCCGCCCGGGCTGACCCCGCGGGTGTCCACCGCGGAGCAGTCCAACACCTCCGTGGTGTACGGCGACCGCTACATCCTCAAGCTCTTCCGGCGGGTCTCGCCCGGCAGCAACCCGGACCTGGAGCTGTCGCTCGCGCTGGCCCGGGCCGGGTCGCGGCGGGTGGCGGAGCCGGTGGCGTGGTTCGAGGCGCTCGACGGCGACGCGGACGCCCCGGACGGCGGCGAGGCGTCCGCGGGGGGCCGGGAGCCGACCACCCTCGGGGTGCTCCAGCGCTTCCTGCCCGGCTCGTCCGACGGGTGGGCGCTCGCGCTGGCCCGTGTGGCCGAGGACGGCGACTTCCGCGCCGAGGCGGCCGCGCTGGGCCGGGCCACCGCGGAGGTGCACCGGGCGCTCGCCTCCGCGCTGCCGGTGCACCGGCTCGACGGCGGCGCGCTGGAGCGGATGGCCGCGGCGATGACCCGCCGGCTGGAGGAGACCGCGGCCGAGGTGCCGGCGGTCCGCCCCCACACCGGCGCGCTGCGCGCCGCCTACGACGACCTCGCCAAGCTGGGCGCGGGCGGTTCGGCGGGCGGCGCCGTCGTCGCCCAGCGCATCCACGGCGACCTGCACCTGGGGCAGGCGCTGCGCGGGCCGGACGGCGAGTGGGTGCTGATCGACTTCGAGGGGGAGCCGGCCCGCCCGCTGGCCGAGCGCCGCCGCCCCGCGCCGCCGGTCCAGGACGTCGCCGGCATGCTGCGCTCCTTCGACTACGCCGCCCACCACAGCGGCAACGGCCCCTGGGCGGCCCGGCACCGCGCCGCCTTCTGCTCCGGGTACGCCGACGTCGCCGGCACCGACCCGCGGGAACATCCGGTGCTGATACGTGCCTTCGAGACCGACAAGGCGGTCTACGAGGCCAGGTACGAGGCCCGGCACCGACCCGCGTGGCTGCCCATCCCGCTCTCCGCGCTGGCCCGGCTGGCCGCGTCGCCGTCCTCGTCCCCCCTGTCCGCGTCCGACTCCGAGGAGTGCTCGCCGTGACCCCCGCCGCACAGTCCCCGCGCCAGCCGTCGTCCGGTGGCGGCGCCCTCCCGGAGGCCGCCGCCCGCGGCTACGACGCGACCACCCCGCATCCGGCCGCCTCGGGCAACGCCCCGAAGGGGCAGGAGGAGCCGCGCGACCAGCTCCCCGCCGGGCCGCTGGGCCCGGACGAACCGCACCGCCCCTCGCGGCCGGTGGCGGCCCGCGGCCCCGCGGCGGCCGCCCGCGCGGACGGGGGCTCCGAGGACGCGGACGGGCGCCGGGAGGCAGCCGCGGCCCGGCCCTCCGCCGGCACCCCCGAGGGGGGCGGGCTCGACCCGGACACGCGGTGGCGGCTGCTCAGCGGCGCCCACCACGACCCGCACGGCGTGCTCGGCGCGCACCCGGAGGCGGGAGGCGTCCGGGTCCGTACGCTGCGCCCCTCCGCCCGGGCCGCCGCGGTCGTGGTGGACGGCGAGCGGACCGAACTCGTCCCCGAGGGCGACGGCCTGTTCTCCGCGCTGCTGCCGCGGCCGACCGTGCCCGCGCAGTACCGGCTGGCGGTGGCGTACGACGACGGCGAGGTGGTGGTCGACGACCCGTACCGGTTCCTGCCGGCGCTCGGGGAGCTGGACCTGCACCTGATCGGCGAGGGGCGGCACGAGCAGTTGTGGAAGGCGCTGGGCTCGCAGCCGATGACGCACGGCGGGGTGAGCGGCACCCGCTTCGCGGTGTGGGCGCCGAACGCGCGCGGGGTGCGGCTGGCCGCGGACTTCACCTTCTGGGACGGCACCGGGCTGCCGATGCGCTCGCTCGGCTCGACGGGCGTGTGGGAGCTGTTCGTGCCAGGGGTGGGTGCGGGCGCCACGTACAAGTACGAGATCACCCGGCCCGACGGCTCGCACGGGATGAAGGCCGACCCGATGGCCCGGGCCACCGAGATCCCGCCGGCCACCGCGTCGATCGTCACGGAGTCGGCGTACGCGTGGCAGGACGCGGAGTGGATGGCGCACCGCGCGGACGTCCCGGTGCACCGCGCCCCGCTGTCGGTGTACGAGGTGCACCTGGCGTCCTGGCGGCCGGGCCTGGACTACCGGCAACTGGCCGAGCAACTGCCGGCCTACGTGCAGGAACTCGGCTTCACGCACGTGGAGTTGATGCCGGTCGCCGAGCACCCCTTCGGCGGCTCGTGGGGCTACCAGGTCACCTCGTACTACGCCCCGACCTCGCGGCTCGGTTCGCCGGACGACTTCCGCTACCTGGTGGACGCGCTGCACCGGGCCGGCATCGGCGTGATCATGGACTGGGTGCCGGCGCACTTCCCGAAGGACGAGTGGGCGCTGGCCCGCTTCGACGGCGAGCCGCTGTACGAGCCGGCCGATCCGCGCCGCGCCGAGCATCCCGACTGGGGCACCCTGGAGTTCGACTTCGGCCGTACCGAGGTCCGCAACTTCCTGGTGGCCAACGCGGTGTACTGGTGCGAGGAGTTCCACATCGACGGCCTGCGGGTGGACGCGGTCGCCTCGATGCTCTACCTCGACTACTCCCGGGAGGGCGGCGACTGGCTGCCCAACGCGTACGGCGGCCGGGAGAACCTGGACGCGGTGGCCTTCCTCCAGGAAATGAACGCCACCGTCTACCGGCGCTGCCCCGGGGTGGTCACCATCGCCGAGGAGTCCACCGCGTGGGACGGCGTCACCCGGGCCACCCACCAGGTCGGCCCGACCGGCTTCGGCGGCCTCGGCTTCGGCCTGAAGTGGAACATGGGCTGGATGCACGACACCCTCCAGTACATGGCGCACGAGCCGGTGCACCGCAGGTACCACCACAACGAGATGACGTTCTCGATGGTGTACGCCTACAGCGAGAACTACGTGCTGCCCATCTCGCACGACGAGGTGGTGCACGGCAAGCGGTCGCTGGTGGAGAAGATGCCCGGCGACTGGTGGCAGCGGCGGGCCGACCACCGCGCGTACCTCGGCTACATGTGGGCCCACCCCGGCAAGCAGCTCCTGTTCATGGGGCAGGAGTTCGCGCAGGGCGCGGAGTGGTCCCACGACAACGGCCCGGACTGGTGGCTGCTGGACGACGCCTATCCCGCGGCCGGGGACCACCGCGGGGTGCGCGACCTCGTGCGCGACCTCAACGCGGTCTACACCGCGACGCCCGCGCTGTGGCAGCGCGACACCGACCCGGGCGGCTTCGAGTGGGTCGACGGCGGCGCGGCCGAGGACAACACGCTGTCCTTCCTGCGCTTCGACACGGCCGGCGACCCGCTGCTGTGCGTCAGCAACTTCTCCCCCGTGGTGCGCCAGGACTACCGCATCGGCTGCCCCGAGGGGGTCTGGACGCAGGCGCTCAACACCGACGAGTCCCGCTACGGCGGCAGCGGCGTCCGGGTCGAGGGGCCGCTGAAGAGCGAGCCGACGCCCTGGCACGGCCGCCGGCACAGCATCGCCTTCACCGTGCCGCCGCTGGCCACGGTCTGGCTGCGGCGGGCCGCCGGCTGACCGGCCGCGCCGGGGCGGCCCGGGTCACTCGTCGGGCCGCAGGCTGCGGCGCAGCCGGGCGCGGGCGGCCGGCGGCAGGCGGCGGAAGACCGCCCTGGCGGGCGTGTGCAGCCGCTCGTCGGCGGCCGCCCCGATCAGCACGGTCCGCCGCAGCGAGGTCTTCCGCGGCGGGGCGACGCGCAGTTGGAGTTGCCCGCCGGGCCCGTTCCAGGCGGCCACGACCATGCGCGGCGGGGTGCCGACGACGGCCAGGCGGGCGGCACGGCGGCCGGGGTGGCCGGCGCGGCGGGCCCGCTCGGGAAGGGTCACCCGGGGCCGGCGGCCCAGGCCCAGTGACTGGACGTCCATCCACAGTTCGTAGCGGCCGGGGTCCAGCGGGCCGCCGCCGGCCAGGGTGAGCGGGTCGATGACGGTGTCGGCGGCCAGCACGACGTGGCACCGGTCCTCCCCCAGGTCCTCCAGCCGCGGCCGCAGGTCGGTCTCGGGGTACCAGTACAGGGTGCGCCGCGGGTCCTTGACGAGCACCTCACCGTGCGCGTACGCGAAGGGGTCCTGGATCTCCCACGCGTCCTGGCCGGGGATGTCGGCCAGCATCCCCGGGTCGAGCAGGAAGCCGCCGCCGGGCCGGCGCACGAGGGAGACCGGGCTGCCGTCGCCGTGCACCAGCCAGACCCGCAGCGGCAGCGTGAGCCGGCCGCCGCGCCAGCGCGCGGCGCCGACCTCGACGTGCAGCCGGACGGCCCCCGCCCTGCGGCCCAGCGCGACCAGCCCGTCGAGGTTGCCCTGTTCCAGCAGGTGGGCGCGCAGCCCCGCGACGCCGGGCAGACCGGCGGCGACCCCGGGCGGGAACTCCTCGCGGGCCAGGTCGCGGACGATCCGGAAGTGGCGCTCCAACTGCCGGCCGGTGCGTTGCAGCACCCGGGGCTCGGTGACCGGGCGCAGGATCTCCACCCGGTAGTTGCGGCGCAGCATGCGGTCCTGGACCTCGCCGGGCTCGGAGCGCTCCTTGACCGCGCGCACCACGTTGCGCAGGTGCCCGTAGTAGTCCTCGGGGCTGGGCGGCCGGCTGCTGTTGTTGCCGCCGTCGCCGCGGCGCTGCCAGTGGTAGACGGGGTGGTCGCCCAGGATGGAGACGGTCTTCGCCAGCGGGTAGGCGCGGGCCAGGAAGAGCTGGTCCTCCAGCCGGACCCGGCCCTCGGGGAACTCGATGCCGTGCTCCAGCAGGAAGGCGCGGCGGAACATCTTGTGCGGGGTGAGCGTCTCGAACAGCTCGGTGTCCCGGACCGAGCAGCGCTCCCGGGTGAAGCGGAAGATGTTCCCCGGTCCCTGCATCTCGCCGTGCGCCTTGCCGAACACGATGTCGGAGCGGTTGCGCGCCGCGAGCGCGTACAGCCGTTCCAGCGCGTCGGGGGCGAGTTCGTCGTCCTGGTCGACGAAGTGCACGTAGGCGCCGCGGGCCATCCTGATGCCGACGTTGCGGGGCTTCCCCGGCCAGCCGGAGTTCTCCTGGGCGTGCACCCGCACGTGCGGGAAGCGGGCGGCCAGCCGGGCCAGCCGCTGCGCCGAGTCGTCGGTGGAGCCGTCGTCGACGTAGATGACCTCGTAGGCGTCCGGCCCGATGCTCTGCCCGGTCAGCGACGGAGCGCAACGGTCTATGTACGCTCCGGCGTTGTAGACGGGTACGACAACACTGGCCTTCAGCACGGCGATTCCCCTCCCGCGCACCACTTGAACGGTGCTTTGCTGGGAAGACCCCCGAGCGTGGCGAAGAGTTGTACGGGAGTTGACCCGCGCGCGGGGCGGCGGTCAGAACACCGACTCGGCCTCCTCCATCCGGTCCTCGGGCACGGTCTTGAGGTGGGTGACGGCGTCGGCGAGCGGGACCATCACGACGCGGGTGCCGTGCAGCGCCGTCATGTGCCCGAAGGAGCCGGCGTGCGCGGCCTCGACGGCGTGCCAGCCGAAGCGCGTGGCCAGCACCCTGTCGTACGGCGTGGGGACCCCGCCGCGCTGGACGTGGCCGAGGATGACCGGGCGGGCCTCCTTGCCCAGCCGCTTCTCCAACTCGCGGGCGAGGGTGGTGCCGATGCCGTTGAACCGCTCGTGGCCGTACTTGTCGATGGCGCCGACGCCGTACTCCATGGTGTCCTTCGCCGGGTGCGCGCCCTCCGCGACGCAGACCACCGCGAACTTCTTGCCGCGGGCGAACCGCTTCTCCACCACGTCCACCAGGTCGGCCGGGTCGAAGGGCCGCTCGGGCACGCAGATGCCGTGCGCGCCGCTGGCCATCCCGGCCTCCAGGGCGATCCAGCCGGCGTGCCGGCCCATCACCTCGACCACCATGACCCGCTGGTGGGACTCCGCGGTGGTCTGCAACCGGTCGATCGCCTCGGTGGCGACGGTGACCGCGGTGTCGAAGCCGAAGGTGCGGTCGGTGCCGTTGATGTCGTTGTCGATGGTCTTGGGCACGCCGACCACCGGCATGCCCGCGTCGGAGAGCATCCGGGCGGCGGTCAGGGTGCCCTCGCCGCCGATCGGGATCAGCACGTCGATGCCGTACCGGGCGCACAGTTCGTCGGCGTTGTCGGCGGCCTCGCGCAGCCGGGCCCGCTCCAGCCGGGCCGAGCCGAGGATGGTGCCGCCGCGGGCCAGGATGCCGCTGACGGAGTTGAGGTCGAGCTCGCGGAACCTGCCTTCCAGCAGGCCGACGAAACCGTCCTCGAAGCCGATCACCTCGTCCGTGTGGCCGGTCAGCGCGCGATGCACGACCGAGCGGATGACGGCGTTGAGGCCGGGGCAGTCGCCGCCGGCGGTGAGCACTCCGATACGCATGGGCGTTCTCTCCAGGAGACACGGGTAGCGGTTCGCGGACCGGGCGCGGGTCCGCGCCGCCGTTCGGGCCGGGCGGACCGGGCCCCCGGTGTCACGGGGACTTCGGGATCAGCGTGCACTCGGTGATCCGTCCGGCGAGGTAGTCGTCCACATTGCGGACGGTCGCCGTGACGATCTCCTCCACCGCGTCCACCGTGAAGTACGCCTGGTGCGAGGTGACCAGCACGTTCGTGAAGGTCAGCAGTCGGGCCAGGGTGTCGTCGGTCATCACCTCCAGCGACTTGTCGTAGAAGAAGACGCCGGCCTCCTCCTCGTACACGTCCAGGCCCACCCCGCCGAGCCGGCCCGCGCGCAGCGTGTCCACCAGGGCGTCGGCGTCGATCAGCGCGCCGCGGCCGGTGTTGACCACGATCGCGTCGTCCTTCAGCTCGCCCAACCGCCGTGCGCCCAGCAGGTGGTGGGTGGAGGGCATCAGCGGGACGTGCAGGCTGATCAGGTCGGACTCGCGCAGCAGCCGGTCGAGTTCGACGTACTCCATGCCCATCTCCTGGCACCGCGGGCTGACCGAGATGTCCCAGCCGAGCAGCCGCATGCCGAAGCCGCGGGCGATCGCGGCGAACGCCGAGCCGATCCGCCCGGTGCCGATGACCCCGGCGGTGCGGCCGTGGAAGTCCCGGCCGAGCAGCCCGTCCAGCCGGAAGTCGAAGTCGCGGGTGCGCGAGGCGGCCCGCACGACACGGCGGTTGAGCGCCATGGCCAGCGCCCACGCGAACTCCGCGACCGCGTACGGGGAGTAGCGGGCCACCCGGGCCACGGTCAGCCCCAGCCGCTCGGCGTGCGCGAGGTCGATGTTGTTGTAGCCGGTGGAGCGCTGGGTGATCAGCCGGGTGCCGCCGCGCACCAGCGCCTCCAGCACGGGCGCGTCCAGGACCGCGTTGACGCTGGTCGACACCGCTTCGTACCCCGCGGCGAGCGGGAGGGTGTCGGCGGTCAGCACGGTCTCCAGGCAGCGGACGTCGTGCCGCGGCGCGAAGGCGCGCTCCAGCAGGGGCCGCTCGTCACGCTGCACTCCGGTAGCCAGGACCTCCATGGCGCCGCCCTCCGTCTCCGCTTCCCCTCACTCTACGTGCCCGTCCGGTGCCACCCGCCGGAAGCGCGGGGGGCGCCGCGCCGCGCTCGCACGGCGGTCCCCGAACGGCCCAGTGCCCCGCCCGTCCCCCGACGCGACCCCGACAGGCCCCGCCCTCGTCGGGCATTCGCCCGGTTGGCGCGTTAGCGTCTGCTGTGCGTACGCACGTACGCACCCAGGACACCCCGCGCGGCAGGCACCGCTCCCGCGGCACGGGTTCGGCAGGAACGGAGCACAGGGGTGACGCGCAGCGTCTACGTCACGGGCATCGGCCGTGGCGACGGCCGTCAGGTCGTGGAACTCGGAATGATGGAGCTGCTGACCCGCCAGGTGGACCGGGTCGGCCTCTACCGCCCACTGGTCCACGACACCCCCGACCGGATCTTCGAGCTGCTGCGCGGCCGCTACCGGCTCACCCAGGACCCGGCGACGTACTTCGGCATGGGGTACGAGGAGGCCGCGGCCCTCCAGGCCGAGCAGGGCCAGGACGCGCTGACCGCGCGACTCGTCGAGGGGTACCTGCGGGTCGCGGAGAGCTACGACACGGTGCTCGTCCTCGGCTCGGACTTCGCCGCCACCAACCTGCCCGCCGAACTGGGGGTGAACGCCCGGCTGGCGAACGAGTGCGGCGCGTCGGTGCTGCCGGTGATCGGCGGTCGCGACCAGAACGCCGAGTCGGTGGTCGCGGAGGTCCGCAACGCCCACCACGCCTACACCAACCTCGGCTGCGACGTGATCGCGATGGTCGCCAACCGGGTGGACCCCGACCAGCTCGACTCCGCGGCCGACCAGTTGCGGCGCAGCCTGGACGTGCCGGTCTACGTGCTGCCCGACGAGCCCGCGCTGTCGGCGCCCACGGTCCGGCAGATCGTGCAGACGCTCGGCGCGGAGGTGCTGCTCGGCGACGACGCGGGGCTGGCCCGGGACGCGCTGGACTTCGTCTTCGGCGGGGCGATGCTGCCGACCTTCCTGCCGGCGCTGACGCCCGGCTGCGTGGTGGTCACTCCCGGCGACCGCGCCGACCTGATCATAGGAGCGCTGGCCGCGCACTCCGCCGGCGCGCCGCCGATCGCGGGCGTGCTGCTGACCCTGGGCGAGAAGCCCGGCCAGGACATCCTGCGGCTGGCCGACCGGCTGGCCCCGGGCACCCCCGTGGTGGCGGTGCCGACCGGCTCGTTCCTCACCGCTACCGAGCTGTTCGGGCTGGACGGCAAGCTCGGCGCGGGCACCCCGCGCAAGGCGGAGACCGCGCTCGGCCTGTTCGAGACGGGGGTGGACACCACCGAGCTGACCGAGCGGCTGTCGGTGGCCCGCTCCGCGCGCGTCACCCCGATGATGTTCGAGCACGCGCTGCTGGAGCGGGCCAGGACGAACAAGCGGCGGATCGTGCTGCCCGAGGGCGGCGAGGAGCGCATCCTGCGCGCCGCCGAGGTGCTGCTGCGCCGGGGCGTGTGCGAACTGACCCTGCTCGGCGAGGAGGACGCGGTCCGCAAGAAGGCGGGCGACCTCGGCATCGGCCTGGACGACCCGGCGCTGGACATCGTGGACCCGCACACCTCGCCGCTGCGGGACCGTTTCGCCGCCCTGTACGCCAAGCTCCGCGCGCACAAGGGCGTCAGCTACGAGCTGGCCTACGACGTGGTCGCCGACGTGTCGTACTTCGGCACGCTGATGGTGCAGGAGGGCCTGGCCGACGGCATGGTCTCGGGCGCGGTGCACTCCACGGCCGCCACGATCCGCCCGGCCTTCGAGATCATCAAGACCCGGCCGGGCGCGGCCATCGTCTCCTCGGTGTTCTTCATGTGCCTGGCCGACCGGGTGCTGGTCTACGGCGACTGCGCGGTCAACCCCGACCCGGACGCCGAGCAGCTCGCGGACATCGCGATCCAGGCGGCCGGCACCGCGGCCCGCTTCGACGTGCAGCCGCGGGTGGCGATGCTGTCGTACTCCACCGGCACCTCCGGCTCGGGCGCCGACGTGGACAAGGTGCGGGCGGCCACCGAACTGGTCCGCCAGCGGCGCCCGGACCTGCTGGTCGAGGGCCCGATCCAGTACGACGCGGCGGTCTCGCCGGTGGTCGCGGCGGCGAAGCTGCCGGGCTCCGCGGTGGCCGGCCGGGCCACGGTGCTGGTCTTCCCGGACCTGAACACCGGCAACAACACCTACAAAGCCGTCCAGCGCTCGGCGGGCGCGGTCGCGGTCGGGCCGGTCCTCCAGGGCCTGCGCAAGCCGGTCAACGACCTGTCCCGCGGCGCGCTGGTCCAGGACATCGTCAACACGGTCGCGATCACCGCGATCCAGGCCCAGGGGGACCTCCGGTGACTGCCGCGACCCGCGTACTCGTGCTCAACTCCGGCTCCTCGTCGGTGAAGTACCAGCTTCTCGACATGGCCGACGGCTCCCGGCCCGCCTCCGGCGTGGTGGAGCGGATCGGCGAGGAGGGCGGCGCCGCCGACCACGCCGAGGCGCTGCGGCAGGTCGCGCGGGACCTGGACGGGCAGGGCCTGGGCCTGGACTCGCCCCGGCTGGCGGCGGTCGGGCACCGGGTGGTGCACGGCGGCACCCGCTTCACCGGGCCGACCCTGATCACCGACGAGGTGGTCGAGGAGATCGAGAAGCTGGTGCCACTCGCCCCGCTGCACAACCCGGCGAACATCACCGGCATCAAGGTTGCCCGCCGGTTGCGCCCCGACCTGCCGCAGGTGGCGGTCTTCGACACCGCCTTCCACGCGACCATCCCGGAGGCGGCGGCCCGCTACGCCATCGACGCCGCCACCGCCGACCGTTACGGCATCCGCCGCTACGGCTTCCACGGCACCTCGCACGCCTACGTCTCCCGGGCCACGGCCGCGCTGCTGGGCCGGGAGCCGGCCGACGCCAACGTGATCGTGCTGCACCTGGGCAACGGCGCCTCGGCGTCCGCGGTGCGCGGCGGGGTGTGTGTGGACACCTCGATGGGGCTGACACCGCTGGAGGGGCTGGTGATGGGCACCCGCTCCGGCGACGTCGACCCCGCGGTGGTCTTCCACCTGGAGCGGGTCGCCGGGATGCGCACCGACGAGATCGACGCGCTGCTCAACAAGCGCTCCGGCCTGCTGGGGCTGTGCGGCGCCAACGACATGCGGGAGATCGGCCGCAGGATGGGCGAGGGCGACGCGGCGGCCCGGCTCGCCTTCGACGTCTACGTGCACCGGCTGCGCCGCTACGTCGGGGCGTTCACCGCGGTGCTCGGCCGGGTGGACGCGATCGCCTTCACCGCGGGCGTGGGCGAGAACTCCGCCGCGGTGCGCGCCGCGGCCCTGCGCGACCTGGAGGGCCTGGGCATCGCGCTCGACCCGGTGCACAACGCCGTCCGCGCCTCGGGAGCCCGGCTGGTCTCCACCGCGGCCAGCCGGGTGGCGGTGGCGGTGGTCCCCACCGACGAGGAGTTCGAGATCGCACGGGATACTTATGCCCTGGCGAGCGCTTGAGGACTTCACGTCCGAGGTCCCGCGGGGGACCGACGCCGAAGGCACCAGCTACGCAGCCCCACATTATTCCGGAGCGGAACAAACCGATAGGATAGTGCCCATGCGCCGAGCCAAGATCGTCTGCACCCTGGGTCCCGCCGTCGACTCCTACGACCAGCTCAAGACGCTGGTCGACGCCGGTATGAACGTGGCCCGCCTCAACTTCAGCCACGGCAGCCACGCCGAGCACGAGAGCCGCTACCAGCGCGTGCGCAAGGTCGCCGAGGAGACCGGCCGCGCGGTCGGCGTGCTCGCCGACCTCCAGGGTCCGAAGATCCGGCTGGCCACCTTCGCCGACGGGCCGGTGGAGCTGGTGGCCGGCGACGAGTTCGTCATCACCACCGACGACGTGCCCGGCGACCGCACCATCTGCGGCACCACCTACAAGGGCCTGCCCGGCGACGTCTCGCAGGGCGACCCGATCCTGATCAACGACGGCAACGTCGCCCTGCGGGTCATCGAGGTCGAGGGCAGCAGGGTCCGCTCGCTGGTGGTCGAGGGCGGCGTGATCTCCGACCACAAGGGCATCAACCTGCCCGGCGCGTCGGTGAACGTGCCCGCGCTGTCCGAGAAGGACATCGAGGACCTGCGGTTCGCGCTCCGGATGGGCGTGGACATGGTCGCGCTGTCCTTCGTCCGGGACGCCAAGGACGTGCGCGACGTGCACCGGGTGATGGACGAGGAGGGCCGCCGGGTACCGGTCATCGCCAAGGTGGAGAAGCCGCAGGCGGTGGAGAACATGGAGGACGTCGTCATGGCGTTCGACGCCGTGATGGTCGCCCGCGGCGACCTCGCGGTGGAGTACCCGCTGGAGAAGGTGCCGGTGGTGCAGAAGCGGCTGATCGAGCTGTGCCGCCGCAACGCCAAACCGGTGATCGTGGCGACCCAGATGATGGAGTCGATGATCACCAACTCCCGGCCGACCCGCGCCGAGGCGTCCGACGTGGCCAACGCGATCCTGGACGGCGCGGATGCGGTGATGCTGTCGGCGGAGTCCTCGGTCGGCAAGTACCCCGTGGAAACGGTCAAGACGATGGCGCGGATCGTGGAGGCCGCCGAGGAGGAGCTGCTGTGCCGGGGCCTGCAACCGCTGGCGCCGGGCAAGAAGCCGCGTACCCAGGGCGGCGCGGTGGCCCGCGCGGCCGCCGAGCTGGCCGACTTCCTCGACGCGCGCACCCTGGTGGCCTTCACCAAGTCCGGTGACACCGCGCGCCGGCTGGCCCGCTACCGGGTGCCCGAGCCGGTGGTGGCCTTCACCACCGACCCCTCCACCCGCAACCAGCTCGCGCTGACCTGGGGCGTCGAGACGTTCGTGGTCGAGCACGTCGACAACACCGACGCGATGGTGGAGCTGGTCGACCGGGAGATGCTCAAGCTCTCGGAGTACGCCAAGGGCGACACCGTGATCATCACGGCCGGCTCCCCGCCCGGCGTCCCCGGCACCACCAACCTGGTCCGGGTGCACCACCTGGGGAACTGACCCCTCGCGAGCCGCGGCCACGCACCCCTGTGGGAGGGGGTACGTGGCCGCTTCGCCGTCCGGGGGCCCGGCGCGGGGACGCTTCCCGCCAGGGCGGGGACACCGCCCGCTAGGGCTGGTCGGGCAGCACCTGCATGCCCGGCACGTGCAGGTCGCCGCCGAACTGGCCGGCGTTGACGACCGTCACGTCGGTGAAGAACAGTTCGGGCAGGGTGAGCGGCGGCGGGGCCTTCGGCGTGAAGGTGATCGGGATCAGGCCGAGCAGGTTGCCGCTGAGCGACTCGGTGTAGAGCGTCGTGGTGCCGCCGGTGATCGTGGAGGTCGAGCCCTTGGCGGCCTTGACCTCGGTGTGGCCCTTGCCGTTCGGGCCGACCACGAACTGGTCGAGGTCGCCGATGTCGATGCCGGTGGTGGTGAACTTCAGGACGTCCTTGACCTCACCGCTCGCCGTCTTGACCTGCACGATGCCCTCGTAGTCGAGGCCGTGCAGGGTCAGGATGCTGCTCTTGAGCGTCCACGGCTCGTCCGGCAGCAGCGGTATGCCGCCCTCGGTCTTCGCGTCGTCGAGCGCCTTGGCGTCGTACGTCGGGCAGGGATAGCCCTGCTTGCCGTCCGCGGACGTGCTGGAGGGCGACGGGGTGGCCGACGGGCTGGTGGTCGGCTTGGGGGTCGCGGTGGCGTCCGTGAGGCCCTTGACGGCCTTCCCGGCGGTCTCCGTGGCGCCCTTGGTGGTCTTCTTGACGGTGCCGGCCGCACCGTCCGACCCCGAGCCGCCGGTGGGCGTGGGGTCGAGCGCCGGCGTGGTGGCGCTCGGCGTGGGCGTCGGGCTCGCCGTGGTGGGCGCCGGGGTCGGCGTCGGATCGCTCTTCTTGCCGCCCAGCAGCCCGTTCAGCAGGTCGCCCAGGCCCAGCGGGTCGAGCGGGTTGTAGGAGGAGGTCGGCGTCGGCGTGGGGGCGGTGGTGGCCGCCGGCGTGGACGTCGACGTCCTGGCCGAACCGCCCGCCGAGGGGGACGCGCTCGGGCTCGCGGTCGGGGCCGGCCGGTCGCCCTCCGGGCTGGCCGTGGGCGACGGGGTGCCCGAGCCGGTGTCCCCGGACTTCGCGTCCTTGCCGTCCGCGTCCGCCGTCTTGGTGTCCTTCTTGGCAGCCTTCGTGTCCTGGCCGCTCGCCGTCGGGGACGGCGTCTCGGACTGGGAGACGCAGGCACCGGGCGCGAACGACGGCGTCGAGGGCTCGTCGGCCTGCGCGAGATGCGGGGTCAGGCCCATGCCCATCAGCACCGCCGTGGGCATCGCGGCGAGCGCCACCGCCTTGCCGGCGGGGACATGCAGCTTGGTCAGCAGCGACTTGCGCGGAGCCGCGTGGCGCGGCCCCGAGGTCGCCCTGGCGCGTGGCCCGTCGCTCGTGGCCGGCTGAGCGTCGTCACCCAGCACGGTGCCTCCCGTTCTCCTTGGTGGTCTCTTCGTCGCCGCGGCCGCCGGCCAGCACCGGCTCCTCGGCACGTTGCGGCTCGTCGCCCGTGGCCTGCGCGGGCACGAACGGGTCGTCGGGGCGCGCGGCGCCGGGGGCGCCCTCGTCCTCGCCCGCCGGACCCGGGTCGCCGTCGGGGAGTTCGGCCTTCTCGCCGGGCTCGTCCGTCGCCGGGACGCCGGGCGCCCAGGAGACGGCGAGTGCTCCGCCGAGCAACGCGAGCACGAATCCCATCAGGAAGCCGCCGACGTTGGACACCGGCAGCGACACGAGCGCGAGCAGGATCGAGGCGACACCGGCGAAGATCCGTACCGCGGACTGGAACCACATGGTCAGTCCGAGCACGAACAGCAGCACACCGATGATCAGCGAGGCGGACCCGGTGGTGGTGGACATCCGCACGGTCAACTGGCCGAGCGTGAGGTCCGCGTACGGGAAGTACGCGATGGGCAGGCCCGCCACGAGGGTCAGCAGTCCGGCCCAGAAGGGGCGTTGCCACCTCCAGTGGCGGAACGCCAGACGACCGTAGCGGAACCGGGCACTCAGTCCTGTCGACTCGGCGCTCATCGAAAACAGCTCCCTGGGACTGGCTTGGTGCGGTGGGGATACGTTCGGCGGCCTGGGCGAGTCGCGTCCCGCGCGACTCGCCCGCGGCCACTCGGCGCGGCTTTCGCCTGATCGCCTAGTAGCACTCGACTCCGGAGCCGGAGCCCTTCTTCACGCTCATGCTCAGGCCGGCGAGCTTGAAGGTGCCGGCACTGGTCGCCCACGCGGTCTGGTCCACGTTCGTCAGGACGGCCCGGTCGGCCTCCTGCGCGAACGAACCCGGGTCCGCCTTGTCGCCGGCCGCGACACCGGGACCCTTCTGGCTGTCGCCCGCCGCGACACCGATGTTGATGTCGTAGAAGGTGGCATCCGCGTTGAGCTGGTTCAGGTCGATGTAGAGGTTGGTGGCCTTGACCTTCTTGCCGTTGTTGCCGGCGGTCAGGCGCAGCGTCACATCGCCGACCAGCGGGATCTTCGGCAGGACCACCGACTGGCACAGGCCGGTGATGGTGGCGGACTTGAAGGCCGAGACCGCGACCGGCTGCGCCGTGCCGCCGTGCTGCACGTCGACCGCGCCGTACTGGATGAACCCGGTGCCGTTCAAGGTGTCGGCGTGCACCTTGAACTCCTGGCCCGACACGCTGAAGGACGCGGCAAGCGCCCCCTGGGCCAGCGCCACGCCTATCGCGGCCGTTGCCGCGACGCTCGGCACCATGACGACGGCGAACCGCCGCCATCTGGTACCGCCACGAACGATCGACTCCATTGTTCCTCCTTCTCGGACGTACATCTCCGGCCGGATCGTTCGGGCCCGGCCCGGGATGGGAGAAGTGCTACGTCCTCGGGAAGGAGAGCGCCGGTGGTCGGCGGGCCGTCCCCTCCCGGGGGAGTCACGGACGGCGGTGTCCGAACGTCGGCGATCACCCCCGAGCGACAACCACTGGCCACGCTCTCGCGCAACCTTGCGGGACAGGCTCCATCCGGTTCCATCCGGTTCCATCCGTGGACGGAGACCCCCCTGTCCCGGGGCGACGGCGATCACCGCGCACCCCGCCCGGCGGGGACCCGTCTCCGTCGCACCGGCTGGCGGCCGGACGCACGGCTACGGGACCGAGCTTGGCCGATCGTGGTCCATTCGCGGCCGGTGCACAAGGGGGTTCGTTACCAGCGAGTAACGGCAGAGCGTCACCAACATGATCACCGAAGGCCGATTTCTGACGCTGCGTGACCGAATTCCGCGCGCGCGAATCCGGCATCACCGGACGAAGGCGCGCAAACGGGGAGGGGCTTCCTACCGGAAGTAACAGCGGCCGCCCATTGTCACGGTTTGATAAAGTGCGGCCGCCGTGTCGCTAAAAGGTTGAGTAACCGAAGCCCCCGGCGCCGGTCAGAAGAGCACCCGGGCCAGCGCGGTGCGCGCCGCGGCGACCCGCGGGTCCTCCGGGCCGATCACCTCGAACAGCTCCAACAGCCGCAGCCGCGCCCGGTCCCGGTCCTCGCCGGCGGTACGGCGCACCGTGTCCACCAACCGCCCGAAGGCGTCCTCCACGTGACCGCCGACCAGGTCGAGGTCGGAGGCGGCGAGCTGGGCGTCGATGTCGGCGGGCGCGTCGGCCGCGGCCTTGCGCACCTGCTGCGGGTCGGCGCCCTCCACCCGCTGGAGCAACTCGGCCTGCGCCAGGCCCAGCTTGGCCTCGGTGTTGGCCGGCTCGTCGGACAGCACGTTCCGGTACGCCTGGACCGCGCCGGCCAGGTCGCCCGCGTCCAGCGCCTCGTGGGCCGCGGAGAGCGCGAGCTCCTGCGGGGTGGCGGGGCGCGGCGGCGCCGGCTCGGCGGGCTGCGCGGCGGCCTCGCCCGGGTCCACCTCGGCGCCGACGATGCCGAACCGCTGCTCGGCGACCGCGATCACCTGGTCGAGCACCTCGGTGATCTGCTCCTCGGGTGCGGCGCCCTGGAAGAGCGGCATCGCCTGCCCGGCCAGGACCGCGAAGACCGCCGGCACGCCCTGCACGCCGAACTGCTGGAAGAGCATCTGGTTGGCGTAGACCTCGGCGGTGCCGAGGACGAAGCGCCCCCGGTACTCGCCGGCCAGGCGCTCCAGCACCGCGTTGAGCTGCTTGCTCTGCTCGGCCTGATCGGCCCAGAAGCTGATGACGACCGGGACCTCGGCGGAGCGCTGCAGGACATCGCTCTCGAAGGTCGCCTCGGTCACCTCGATGACGAGCGGGGAGGCGGGTGCGGCGCCCGGGCCGGTCTCCTGACGCTGTGCCCTGGCCTGTTCGGCCTTCGCCTTGGCCTCAGTGGCCGCCTTCACCGCGGCGAGGTCGACCACGCCGCTCATGGACATGTTCCGTGGCTGCATGAGGCAATCCTCCCCCGTCGCGGAGCAAAGCGTGTACAGACCCCGATACCCGCCGGATTGCGGGTGCGGAGCGGTGGCCGTCACGGCGAGGACGTCGCCGCGGCGTGTCGTCGGTACGGAATCCCCGTCCGTACGGTGTGGCCGTCGCGTCGGCGGGCGGGCGGCGCCCACCCTTTCGCTACGACTCGTAGCGTAACTGCCGGACGCGGGCCGCGCAGGGACGCGCGCTGTGACAACGATCACTCGCGCCGCGGAGGCTACCGGCCGGTATGGTCCGGCCTATGCCCCCCACTCCCCCGGCCCACCCGCAGCGACGCACCGGGCGGCCCCGAAGCGCCGAGGCGGACCGCGCCATCCTGGACGCGACCCGCGAGGCCCTGGTGGAGCTGGGCTACGGCGGGTTGACGCTCGGCGACGTGGCGGCCCGGGCGGGCGTGGCCAAGACCACCCTGTACCGGCGGTGGGCGGGCAAGAACGAACTGGTGGTGGACGCGCTCGCGGCGCTCTTCGACGAACACCTCGAACTGCCCGACCGCGGCAGCCTCCGGGCCGACATCGAGGGCGTGGTGCTGCGCTTCGCCGCCGTCCTCGACCGCCCGGAGACCCGCACCTCGCTGATGGCGGTGGTCGCCGAGGCCGGCCACGACGCGGCGCTGCGCGAGCGCATCCGGGCGGCGATCGTCGACCGGCAGAAGCACCTGGTGCTGCTCGGCCGGGCCCGGGCCCAGCGGCGCGGCGAACTGCCCGACGGCGACGGCGCCGCGGACCCGGCCCGCGACGACCTGATCTTCGACGTGGTGGCGGGCGCGGTGGTGCACCGCGTGATGGTCAGCTCCGAGCCGGTCGACCCGGAGTGGGCCGACCGGCTGGCCCGGCTGCTGGTGGGCGGCCTGACCGCGGCGCCGGACTGCTGAGACGCGCGGCGTCAACCGGCCTCCGCCTCCACCTCCTCCGCCGCGAAGTGGTCGAACTCCCCGGCCTTGACGCCCTTGACGAACGCCTCCCACTTCGCGGGCGTGGTCACCGCCACCACGTCGGGCCGCTGCGTCTCACGGATGTAGATCATCCCGTCGTCGCCGACGGTCGCTTCGAGGGCCACACGGTTCCTTCCTGAAGGATGCCGGTTGGGCGTGCGAGAGCACGGGCGTGCCGCCAGTAGCATCCCGTGACCAACTCGACTACAGGAAGGGGGTGTTGGTCCGATCGAGTGACGAAGGATCAGAATCGCGCCGGTTCGGTGTACGAACCCCACTCCTCCCGCAGCACACCGCAGACCTCACCGAGCGTGGCCTCGGCCCGGATCGCGGTGAGCATCGGCTCGATCATGTTGGACCCGTCGCGGGCGGCGGCGAGCATCGCGTCGAGCCCGGCGCGCACCGCGGCGTCGTCGCGGGCGGCCCTGCGGTCGGCCAGCACCCGCACCTGCTCCCGCTCCACCTCGTGGCTGACCCGCAGGATCTCCAGGTCGCCGGTGACCGAGCCGGTGTGGCAGTTGACGCCCACCACCTTCTTCTCGCCCTTCTCCAGCGCCCGCTGGTAGCGGAAGGCGGACTCGGCGATCTCGCCGGTGAAGTAGCCGTCCTCGATGCCGCGCAGGATGCCCGAGGTGATCGGGCCGATCGGGTGCTCCCCGGTCGGCACCGCCCGGGCGCCCAGCTCCCTGATCCGGTCGAAGATCTTCTCCGCGTCCGCCTCGATCCGGTCGGTGAGCGCCTCCACGTACCAGGAGCCGCCGAGCGGGTCGGCCACGCCCGCCACCCCGGTCTCCTCCATCAGCACCTGCTGGGTGCGCAGCGCGATCTCCGCGGCCTGCGCGCTGGGCAGCGCCAGCGTCTCGTCCAGCGCGTTGGTGTGCAGCGAGTTGGTGCCGCCGAGCACCGCCGACAGCGCCTCGACCGCGGTGCGGACCACGTTGTTGTACGGCTGCTGGGCGGTGAGCGAGACGCCGGCGGTCTGGGTGTGGAAGCGCAGCCACTGCGCCTTGTCCGAGGTGGCGCCGTACACCTCGCGCATCCAGCGGGCCCAGATCCGGCGGGCGGCGCGGAACTTGGCGATCTCCTCGAAGAAGTCCAGGTGCGCGTCGAAGAAGAAGGAGAGCCCGGGCGCGAAGGTGTTGACGTCCAGACCGCGGGACAGGCCCAGCTCCACGTACCCGAACCCGTCGGCCAGGGTGTAGGCCAGCTCCTGCGCGGCCGTCGCCCCCGCCTCGCGGATGTGGTAGCCGGAGACCGACAGCGGCTTGTAGGCGGGCACGGACGCGGTGCAGTGCTCCATCAGGTCGCCGATCAGCCGCAGATGCGGGTCGGGCGCGAAGAGCCACTCCTTCTGCGCGATGTACTCCTTGAAGATGTCGGTCTGCAGGGTGCCGTTGAGCACGGCGGGATCGACGCCCTGGCGCTCGGCCGCGACCAGGTACATGCAGAAGACCGGGACGGCCGGGCCGGAGATCGTCATCGAGGTGGTGACGTCGCCGAGCGGGATGCCGCCGAAGAGGACCTCCATGTCGGCCGCGGAGTCTATCGCCACCCCGCAGTGGCCGACCTCGCCGAGCGAGCGCGGGTCGTCGGAGTCGCGGCCCATCAGCGTCGGCATGTCGAACGCGACGGACAGCCCGCCGCCGCCCGCCTCCAGGATCATCTTGTAGCGCTCGTTGGTCTGCTCGGCGTTGCCGAAGCCGGCGAACTGGCGGATGGTCCAGGTCCGGCCGCGGTAGCCGGTGGCGTGCAGGCCGCGGGTGAAGGGGTACTCCCCCGGCCAGCCGATGCGCTCGAAGCCCGGCACGTCGGCGCCGGGCGGTGGTCCGTACACCGGCTGCACGGTGTCACCGGAGAGGGTGGTGAAGTCGGCGTCCCGGGTGCGCGCTGAGTCGTAGCGCGCCTGCCAGCGCCGGCGGCCTGTCTCGATCTCGTGGGCGTCCATGCTCCAAATTTACTTGGACGTCCTAGTACATGTCGACGCGGAGCGGCCCTCCAGCCGGGTGGGACCGGCGAGGAGGGCTGCGACCTGCGGCGGAGCGGCGAATCCGGTGGCGGCGGTGGCGCCCGACCGGGGGTTCCGGCCGGGTTTCCGGCCGGCCGGTCAGACCTCGACCGGTTCGGCGGCCTGCTCGGCGCGGACCACCTGCGGCGCCAGCTCGCGGGTGACCCGGCGCTCGACGAAGAAGGCGGCGGTCGGCACGGTGCCGGCCAGCAGCACCCAGGCCATCCGGCCGAGCGGCCACTTCGCCTTGGCGCACAGGTCGAAGGCGAAGATCAGGTACACGACGTAGAGCCAGCCGTGGGCGAAGCCCACGATGCCGGTCGCGGTGCTCGCGCCGTCGAGGTGGAGCACGTACTCCGCGATCACGCTGAGGGTGAGCACGATCAGCAGCACACCCGTCACGTAGGCCATCACCCGGTAACGGGTCAACACGCTGGGTTTCATGGGTACGAGACTAAACCGCCCCGAACCTCCCACCGCATCCGGGGCCGCGGGCGGGCACCCGCCGCGGCCTCACTCGGCCTGGAAGTCCCCCGCCGCTATCCGCAGCGGCCGCAGCAGGGCGAAGATCTCGCCGCACTCCTCCTTGTCGTACACACCGAGGCCGAAGTCCATCGCCATCAGGTCGCGGGTCGCCGCCTCGACGATCTCGCGGCCCTTGGCGGTGATCGAGGCGAGGGTGCCGCGCCCGTCGTTGGGGTTCGGGCGCTTGTCGACCAGGCCCGCCGAGACCAGCCGGTCGACGGTGTTGGTCACGGAGGTGGGGTGGACCATCAGCCGCTCGCCGATCTTGGACATCGGCAGCTCGCCCTCCTGGGAGAAGGTGAGCAGCACCAGCGCCTCATACCGGGCGAAGGTCAGGCCGTACGGCTTGACCACCGCGTCGACCTGGCCGAGCAGGATCTGCTGGGCGCGCATGATGGAGGTGATGGCGGACATCGACGGCACACCGCCCCAGTGCCTCGTCCACAGCTCGTCGGCGCGGGCGATGGGGTCGAAGGGCAGGCTCAACGGCTTTGGCACGGCTCCGAGCCTACCCGCCGGTCACATACTGGGCACACATGTCCATCGTGTGGGCACCTCCGGCGCCCGG